>NZ_JAIWYL010000004.1:0-533934 GCF_020515535.1 Pseudomonas sp. MWU16-30322 | reverse complement strand
GGACAGGCCACATTTTCGGAGAGCTTTCTAAACGTGGTCTGTCCCCATTTACCTATACCTATATAGATCAAGATATTACGATCACCCGAAGGGTGCGTATGGTGTATCGCAAAAATGCTGGGATTTAAGGGCGGAATACAGTCGTAAAAACACAGTGAATTTAAGGACAGGCACCGACTAGAGGGTCAAATCCTTCGCCAGCGGCTTGGCCGATGGCAAAAGTAGCCAGAAAGTAGCGCAAAGATAGCAATTGAGAGCAGACAAGTAGCAGTTCGGTAGCAGCCGGATAGCCGAAAAGAAGCAACAGCTTGACGGATAAAACAACACCGGCGCGAGGCCGGTGTCAGTGGAACAAGATCAAGCCGAAACATTTCTACAGCTCACCAGACCTCATGGGTCTCCGCTCTGTAATTATTTTCAATACGCTCAACAAGCAATGGCGCACTAATAATTCCTCTTGTGGAATGCTTCAGCTCTTCCGAGCTAATATCTCTCTCCAGCCGAAGTGCTTCGCTTCCATTCCACAGCCAAATAGAGCCTCCCGGCCCGCCATTCCTGGAGCGGAACGTAGGAAACACTTGTAACCTTTCGGGAACCGGAACATTTGCCACAACGGATAGAAGGCCTTGATTTACCGCACTTTGAACAACAAAGAATGCGGAAAATTGTGGTTCACCATCAACCACAACCGAAAAATCTTTTGGTTGTTCATTATGGAATCCGGGAAAAATACGAATTAAAAAACCAAATTCCGGATGCTTATGAGTAACTTGCGCATATGCAACACCCTGCGAGGTTAATACCTGCAAAATGTCGCCCAGCTTTACCTTCTTAGCCATTTAAAATCCTTCATATCCAGCTTTTTTTCAGCAACTCGGCGCCGCGAATCAAACCCTGCTTATACTTAGTCGGGTTTTTGACAGACGATATAGAGTTGATCTTATTGATTAACGTGCCGCCATTTTTACCAAGGCCATGGTAATCGATCAGTGTTTGCTCGACTGCCCGTGCGTCGGCACGTGAAAGGTTCTGTAAACCCTCTATTCTGTCAATCGTGATGCCTTTTTGTCTGAGGTGAGCTTGACCGCGTTTAACTATGTCGTCGGTTATTCCAACGTAACGAGTCACGCCATCAACAACGCAGTTATAAACACAGGTCTTTCCGCCTATGGTTAACGGGGACAGTCCACATTTTCGGAGTGCTTTCTAAACGTGGTCTGTCCCCGTTTACTCGTCAATTATTTCACGCCATAGTAACTGTAAAGATCGGCATCAGGCCAAAATTCGTCATATGCGGTTAATGTGCTTCGCAGGGCCTCGGCCCGAGGATCCTCAGAAGGATTCATCTTTGAAATTACAAATTCTTTAATTTCGGGCCACTGAAGCTCACGCATACAAAATGCCACAACTTCAAATGGCGAGCTCCTAGACATTAAAATCAACTTAAATCTATCTATAAAATCTTCTTTATAGTCAGGATGTTTTTTTATAAATTTCAAAATACTTAACAAGGACATCTCGTAGGAAATTTCTAGCTCTTCACCAAAAGCGGCCATAGCCATATCGCAAAGCTCAACAAACTTTTTAATAACGTCATTCATTTCGGCACCCAGGCTTCTTTTCTGGAATTACTAGGATCTGGCACCCATACTTTTTCTATATATTTCCCTCCCACATTAACAGTTTACGGGGACAGACCACATTTACGCTACCTCGGTAAAAAACAAACAGATCTATTATTTCCTCGTTGAATCAAGTGCAGTGGTACGCCTGACATCAAAACTCGGGTTCTACGCGGCATCAATGAATCCTTTCAAATGGTCGAACTGAAAGCTTAGCTCGCGCCAAGACTCAAATGACGGCAAAATTTTAAGTATTGTTTCAGCCAACTATATTAACGTGGCCTGTCACTATTTACCCCCTGAAGTACCAGCCAACGGTGGCTTCGGCGTAAGGTTAGCCCCCTCTTTTGCTCCGTTAGTTTATCGAGATTTCCTCCAACTCAACTCCCCTCAACTGAGTTTCCTCTAGCACTGAAAAATCATCAGAATTGTCATGTAATCCATGGGACACTACAAAACTCTTGCCGCCTGTAAAAATAAAACGCAAGCCAACTTCACTTGGGCGCTGATTCTCTATCGCACTCATGTGCACACGCTTAAGTATCGTTACATTGCTTACACAACCGCCGATCAATCGCCTCCAAAAAACAGTAGAGAACCTTCCAGACTCAGAGATAGCGAACAGTTCTTCATCACTTTCCAAAGAGGCCGGACCTTGACCCGCAACCCTCGCTGCTTCATCCCAAACGATGACACTATTCAGAGAAGGATCACTAGAAAAACCAAGAATTACGCCATCCTCAAAATATACAGCTAAAGGTCCGGCAGTTAATGAGAAGGCTAACTCATCATCGATACCACACTGCGCAGAAATTTCCGAGGCAGGCCACCAGCTATACCTAACAAGCTTGGAGACTGACTTGCCAGTGAGCTGTCGAAGAAGCTCAATTGTCATAGACGGTATCATTGAAGTCATATGCTAAGCACCTATTTAAACGGACCATTCTTCTGTGCTGCCTGAATCAACAAATCGATCATTCGAAGATTATTTTTTGACGGTGCAGCGTTAAAATTAACGGCAAGCGGATCAGCAACCACGACACGCCCTTCGTTGCTAATAAGGAACTGCAGGTCGTTGATCTGGATATTGTTATTTACGAGTTTATCTCGAATACCTTTCAGATCTGAAATGCTTTGTTGATTGAGGAGTGGCGAATCCCCAACAATGCGCACCTTTCCGTCCATCAGCCTCACGACATCTTTTGACCCTTGAGCAAACTGGTCCATCAGCATGCCGGGGGTTCCGTCAACACTCACGGCTTGAGGATTCACTGTAGGAATTCCCGAATCATGCAGCTTTCCGAGCATATAAATTTCATCGGAAATCGCCTGCGAATTCGTTCCATTACGCAAGACGCCAACAGCTTGATTGTCTCCATAGCCATAAACATCCTTATTACCGCCGCGTCCTAGCAAGTCTCCAAGATCAGCACGACCAATATTCGAACCTGCAATGACATCAGTACTTTTTGCACCTGACGCTGCCGGCCCAACAACCGCCCCAATCTCCTCAGCCGTTAGCTTAACCCCGGTTTTCGCTTCGATCTCCATCAAACCGCGGAGATCACTCAGTTCCTTGGTCGCCGCTCCTCCGGCTGCGACCCCCAACCCGACGGGAAGTGCCTCCGACATCCCTGCATCAGCAGCCCAGATCGCGACTTCGTTCGCGCACAGCACTGGGTTCGCTGCACAAGTAGCTGCACCTCTCGTGGCAAACTGTCCAAGCAAACCAATAGCTTCCGGCGCAAGAGCAATGATCCCCGCTGCAGCCAGCAATTTCACAGCATTAGCCGGATCCCCTTTCGGAAGGTGGTCGAGGACCGTTCGCGTCCTGGCGTTGGTCGAGTCGGCGATATTGCTATGGAGGAATTGATCCGTAATCCCCGTTTTGTCATTTTGCCAAAGTTCGTTTAATGCAAGAGAGCCTTCATCAATCTCAGCCTTGATCTTCGCGCAATCACCGGTCGCCCAACAGTTATTGAGGCGCGCCGTGTTATCCGCATCACGCTTGGCAAACTCAGCTCGAACCGCATCACAGTTGTCTTTACATTCCTTGAGCGCCTTTTCCAGGTCTTTTACATCCTGATGGCTCAAGTAGTTATATTGAGTACCACTCTGCGCGATCGATGACCCTAGCTGCAGCTTGTCGGCATCGGCATTCGGATCCTGAACAGCGGTCGTCAATACCCCGATCAGTTGCGAGTTCATCAACAACAATCGTTCTCTATCGTCCTTCGACATTCCGGAATACGCCGATGCCAGGTCGTCAACCAACGCTTCGTTGACTCCGGCTGCCAAGGCGCCCGTTTTGAAGTCCCCACCTGAGGCCAGTGAGCTCAAGCCCCCCATCAGCGCATGCAGGCCTATCTTCTCCAGACCACCGTCCTGCAAATAGTTGCTCACCCCGATATCACCCACTAGGTTGAAACCATAGGCGGTAAACGCATTCACCAGGCTTTTTTGCACCGCATCACTCAAGCTGCCTTCACGGCCCAGGGCTTTGTTGAGCAATGCCGAGGTGGAATTTTGCAACAACTGGTTTTCGGTAAAGTGCGCGATACCTTGCAGGCTGCTCAGACCACCGGAATCGGCGACGATAACTTTGCCGGTATTGGCCAATGCGCCTTTGGTAGATTCCGTTAGCGCGGGGGATGTACCGGTCGTGCTGCTGGTCCAGTCATTGAAAAAACCGGTGGTCAGACCCGCAGTTCCTCCGGCCACAATGTAATTTTTCAGGTTGTCGGCACTGAAGGTTTCTTTGAGCGCCGCTCCGAGATTGCCTTTGTTGTTAATGGTGCTGACGGCCGCCGTGCTGGCTGCCGAAGTGATCATCGCGGTAAGTGCCGCGTTCGCCCAACCTGCTGCCACTGCTTCGCTGGTGGCTGTCGCGGCCAAACCAGCGGACATCGCTGTGCCGGAACCAGCAGTCGCACCCGCCCCCACAAGGCCTGAAGCCGCACCAGCCGTGAAGTAGGTGACGATGATTATGACGATGATCATCGCAGGGCCACCCAGTCCAGAATGGCTTTCATTCCAGCGGTCGTGCAGCTCTTGGACTTGACGCCAATCCACATCAGTTCGCGCTTCGGCGTCTTTCAACCAGGCCATACTCGGGTCGGCTTGCACCATGGCGTCGATTGCTTGACTGACGCTTTGCTGGTTGATCTGTTTGATGTCTATGTGAAGCCCGTCAACCGCTTTAATAAGCGTCTGACCTTTGGCAATCAGTCGGCTTTGGCGCAGAGTTTCGTCAACCTGGCCTTTGCTTTCCATGCTGGTCCACGCCGCACTACTGCTGCTCTTGTCGTGGCTTTCCTGATGGGAATCTTTCACTGCCTCAAAGGTGATGCTGCCACCGCTATCCAAGGTCAGGTCTTTACCACTGTCGAGCTTCGCCACCTGATAGCGCTGGTCTCCCTCGCTAACCAGCGTGAGATTGCCCCCAGTCTTGATCTCGCTACCCACATGAGTGATCTGGGTAACCTCGTCGCGCTTCATTTTCTTGGCGCCGAAACCACCCTTCTCTTTCATGTCATACAGGGTGTAGTCCTTGTTCTGCGCTGCCAGCAGGTTCAGGTCATTACCCGCATACACGTAGGCTTCATTGCCTGCGCTGATCTTGCTCGCGACAAGTGTGGTGTCGCGGCCGGAAGAGGTCTTTACGTCGCCGCCCGCGATGAACTCGGCGGCTTTCTGGACGGTGTGGTTATCTTCTTCGTGGACGCGTTTCTTGCCTTTTTTGCTGTTGGTCTCGACATTGTGTTCGTCACTCGCCGAAGCCATGTTCAAGTCTTGTTTCGCGTCGGCAAGCAGATCGCCTTTAGCTTCGGCAGTACTGCCGAGGACGTTGATGTCGCGCCCGGCGTCGAGTTTCAGGTTGCCGCCGCTCTTCACGGTGGACGCTAGATTTTCCACCGTTGTAGTGACGGTCGAGCGATGCCCGCCGTTCTCGATTTTGTGGATCTCGTTGACGTCCTGAACCGCCAGCAAGTTGATGTCGCGAGTCGCGCTCAAGTTTGCATCGGCGCCGCTGGTGATCGTGCCGGAGTTGGTCAAGTCATTGCCGGACTTGATGCTCAGCGTATCGCGGGCGCTAATGTTGCCGCCTTCGTCAAGGGCAGTGCGCATCCCCTGCCCCGGGCTGTAAGTCACGGCGGTTCGGTCGTTGACAATGTCACCCTTGAGGGTGCTCAGGCTGAGCTGATTACCGCGTATATCACCGGCCAGCGCATTACGGATGCTGTCGGTGGCCATCACGCTCAGGCGTTCGTTGGCCTCGACCAGGCCGCCGTTATAAAGGCTGCCTTTCACATCTGCCGAGAGGTTGTTTGTGGCACGCAGAGTGCCGACGTTGACCAGGTCATTGCCGGCGATCATTTGCAGATCACGCCCCTGAATCAGGCTACCGCCTCGCACGTTTCGGGATTCGGCCTGAGCCAGATAAAGCACTGGCACAAGTACTTTCTGACCGTCGATGACGCGCTCTTCCATCCAGACGATGTCATGCGTCAGCGCCGCCACCTGCTCGGACGTCAGGGTGACTCCCACCGCCAGATTCAGCTCATTTTTACTGGCGAGCGCGTTGTCCATCAGGTAACGGAATTGCTCGTAATCGTTGTTCAAGCCGCCGGCCAGAAAACGCTGGCCGGTCTGAGCCAGTACCGCATCGCTGATCAAGCGCGATTCGTAGTGGCCGTCGCCGAGGCGGCGCGCGGCTTCATCAGCGCTGAAATCGAGTTTGCCGAGCAGGTAGTCGGAACTCATGAATGCCGCGGTCTGGGTCAGCTCAGGGTTTGTTTCGATCAGATAACGACTTTGTGGACTCTGGCTCTGCACGAACATGCCGTACGGGCCTTTCGGAAGCCTGAAAGTCGAAGACGCGGTTGGATCTACGGCAGCAAACGGCACCCCACGGAAATCAACCGGGACGAAGCTGATCTGCTTCACGCCATCCGCATCCACCTTTTCGATGCGAGTGACGTCCTTCGCGACCTGAACGCTGGCGTTGCTGCTGCGCTTGCCCAGATTGATATCGACGACACCCACACCGGTCGCTTTTTCGCTGTCCAGATTTCCGGTGAGTTGATCGTAAGTATTGTTGTAGAGCTTGCCGTTCTGGATCGAGTCGGTGACGTCAAGGCTTACCGTTCCTCCCGCCTGCAGGGTGGCCGGATACAAGGTGTTGCCATTGGGAGACCAGTCTATGTGTACATTGGCGGGGTGAGAAAAGCGACTGTCATTGGTAACGGCGACCAACTCGTTGAAGCGTGCCTCATCGAAATGTCCCTGCTGCGTCTGCGCATTGAATGCCGGGACTTCGACGAACTCCATGCGATCCCATAAGCTATTATCGATCTTGCCAGGCGTGCCGATCGTTTCTGTCGAAGTGCCAGAGCGCGATGCCGCGCCAAGGTTTAACAAGCGGTCGGCCGTTACCGTGAGATTGCCGTTGGCAGCCATCATGCTGTAGCGGTTTTCTACGCTGCCGGCATGAATCGTCAGGTTTTTGCCCGCGACGAAGCGCGATGCAGTCGAGTCTTTGAGGACCACTTCGTTATAGGTCCGATCAATGATGATCGTGCCTCTTTTCCAGCCATCATGGCCACCGCAGTGCTGCCCGCAAATCCATCTGATGGAGCCGGAACTGCCGCCCTGCGTCATTTCGAAAACCGACTTGGCGTTCTCCACCGACACCGCATTGATGTCGACATCCCCCTCGCCCTCAATCGTCCCTGACAAGTTGCTGAACAACGTAGCCCGACCACCGCCCACAGCGTCGAACGACAGATTGCCACGGCTATAAATATCGCCGTAATAGTTGCTCAAGCTGTTGCCATGCAACTTCATCGAGCCACCGCTGAACAGCAGCGTATCGGCTACATTGGAGATACCGTCGGTAGCGTTGAGTTCGAGATTGCCTTGGGCGCCGAGGGTACCTTTGTTATTGACCTGCGCAGCCGTCACCGTGAGGTTCTGGTTGGCGATCAGCCTACCGAGGTTGTCCAGCGTGCCGCGCAAGGTCATGACGGTATCGCCGCCGCTGACCAGCCGACCGTCCTGTTGAATCACGTCGTTGGCGTTGATGCTGAGCTTCTGCTGAGCCGATACTCGACCGCTGTTGATCAGGTTGCCGCCAAGGGTCAGCGTCAGATCGCCATCGCTGAGCAGTTGTCCGGCGTTCGTCAGGTTGGCGACATTCAGGCTCAGTGCCGAAGCGCTGGCGATGCGGTCGTCGGCGTTGAGGGTCAGGCTCTGAGCGCTGGTGTAGGTCAAGCCACCGTTGAGTTGCCAGTTGCCGACGCCGATGACTGAGCCGACGTCCCATACGCCTTTACCCAAACCGGTGAGGCTGCCCTGCTCTCCAGCAAGATTACTCAGATCCAGATCGAACAGGCCAGCCGCCGCGTGGCGTACGCTTCCGCTGAAGTTGTTGAGTTGGGCTGCACCTAACTCAAGATCCTGACTGCCAATTTCGATTACGCCGCCCTGATTGTTCAGGTTACCGGTCAGTTTGAGCTGACTGGATGCCCCACCGAGTGCTCGAACCTGGCCGCCGGCGCTGTTATCCAACTCGCTGGCAGTGAGTTTCAGATGGGTTGCCGATTCAATCAGGCCACCCTGATTGAGAATCTGCCCCGCCGCGTCGAGCCTCAGCTGATTGCCACTGATCTCGCCGCCAGTGTTGTCCAGGCTGCTGCCAGTGAAGATTACTTGATCCTTGCCGAACAGTTTGCCCGCGCGGTTGGTCAGACGCGAAACAGTGAGTTTCAAGTCATCTGACAGGCTGGAAATCAGCCCGGCCTTGTCGTTGACTGCGCTGTTGTCAAGGTGGCCGCTGGTGATTTCCAAAGAGTCGGCTTGCACCGTCCCGCCCTGATTCTGCAAGGTGCCGCTACCGAGGGCCAGTTCCGCGTAACTGCCGTTGGCGAGGATCAGACCCTGCTGATTCAGGAGGGTCTTGCCAGTGATTTTCAGGCCGCCACTGCTGGCGACGATCTGGCCGGCATCGTTGTTGTTTATCGAAGTGCCGGTGATGTCCAGACGCTTGCCGCGCAAGGTACCGCCACGGTTGTCCAGCGCAGTGAAGTCCTCGAGCAGCAAGCGTTGTTCACCGGCATCAACCACACCGGTCACGTTGCTGAAGACACCGGAGATGTTCAATGCGACATCGCCGCCATTACCGACAATGCCACCCTTATCGTTATTGGTCAGTTGCGTGGCGGTGATGTCGATGGTTTTGCCGAGCAGGACGCCGGCGCTGTTATCGACGGCATCGCTTTCGATGTGCAGGCCGACATCACTCTGGATACGGCCTTTGTTGTTGAGCAGTTGTGACTGGCCGGGAGCGGTCTGTTTGAGGATCAGCCGAGCCCCGTCAACACCCGCAGCCAACAGACCGTTGTCACTGTTATCAAGGCTGGCAGCGTGCAGGTTCAGACCATCACTGATCATGCGCCCGCCACGGTTGTCGACATGTCCTTCCTTGGCCACCACCAACAACTGCTGAGCGGCAACTACGCCGCCCCGGTTATCGAAAGAACGGGTGTAAACATCCACGTCACCTTGGCTGGCTTGCAGCCGACCCAAGGCGTTGTTCAGGTGCTGCTGAACCGTCAGCGAGAGCGTGCCGTTTTCTGCGCTAATGGTGCCGTCGTTGTTGCCGGTGAGATGGGTCAGACTTGCATCGAGCACACCGCCCAGCAGCTTGCCACCCGAGTTTTCCAGATCCTGTGCGGTCAGTTTAAGGCGATCGTTGCCTTGAATCAGACCCTGGCTGTTATCAATGTCTGCGCTGGTGATGACAGTGTCAGCGGACGAAATCGTTCCCTGAGTATTTTCGAGCGCGCCGCGGCTGGTCATCTCAATGGTTTTACCGGTGAGACTGGCGTTGCGGTTGTTGATGCGTTGGGCAGCGACAGACAGTTGAGTCGATGCTTGTACCTTACCGTCGTGGTTATCCAGATCCTGCGCCAACGCCAGCTCGACAGCGCCGTTTTCGGCACTGATCACACCTTTGGTGCTGTTATCGAGGCGCGCCGCCGTGATCCTCATTTGATCAGCCGCCAGCGTACCGCCCCGATTGAGCAATTCGCCTCCTGACACTGCCAATGTGGTTTTCGCCTGAATTTTGCCTTTGCCGTTGTCCAGCCGTTCACGGGCGAAAACCTTGGCTTCGCTCTCACTGGCGCCGATCAGGCCGCGGCTGTTGTCGATCTGGCTAGCCTCTATGTCCAGTTGCCCGGCAATGATTTTGCCATCGGCGTTCTGCAGCTCTCGGGTATTAAGCTTGAAACTGCCGCCGGCCACTTCGATACGGCCCTGACGGTTGTCGAGACTGTCGACCGACAGCGTCGTCAACTGTCCATCGGCAAAGCGGATCAGGCCGTCGAGGTTGACGATCGCCGGGGCACTAAACGCAAGAACGGTTTCCCCATAAATGCGTGCATTGAGGCCTTGGTTGACCAGTCGAGCCGCGCTCAAAGTAACGTTCTGTGCCTGGATGATGCCGTTCTGGTTATCGAGCACACCAGCAGCGGTAACGTTCAGGGAACGGCTGGCCAACACACTGCCGCTGTTGCTCACGGAATCGCTGTTGATGGACAGATCGCCGTTGGCATTCCGACTGTTGTCGGGGCTGACCCCGGCTTCGATCACCCCGTTGTTGGTTAACTTGCCGCCGCTGGTCAGGTGCACGCTATCGCGGGCGGCAAAGCTCTGGTGGTTGACCAACTGCTCAGCAGTCTGCACCGCCAGTTGCGTGCCGGCATAAACGGGGCCTTGGGCATCAAGACTTTTAGCCATGATATCGACGGCACTGCTGGCGGTAGCTTTGGCCATGCTCAACTGGCCATTGGCGTCGATCTGAATATCGCCAGCGCTGGCCGCCAGTTCACCTGCCAGTTTCACACCGACACCCGCCTCGGTACCGACCAGTTTGATCGTCCCGGCGTACATGCCGCCAAGCGCCGAAGAATCGATGGCCAGTTGCGGTTTGGCGCTGCCGTCATCGGCGCGCGCGGTGGCGGTGAGCGTATCGACGTTGACGTCGTTGCGCCCAGTGGTGATGTTCAGGCGTCTTGCGTGAATCTGCGCATTGATCTGCGCGCTGCGGGTGATGATTTCAAAGCTGTCGACAGCGCTCGCATCCAGACCTTTGCCATCGATGGAAACGTTGCCCTGATCGACCTGAAAACGATCCAGCCGACCCCCGCCGTCAAGTACCGGTTTACCGGTGGTCAAGGTCACGCGCGGCGTGTTGATAAAGCCGCAACCGTTACAACTGATGCCGTACGGGTTGGCAACGATCACGCGGGCCGATTGCCCGGCAACTTCGGTATAGCCGCGCAATTGGCTCGGACTTCCGCCGTTGACTTCGTTGAGAATGGTTTGTGCGGCGACCCCACGCAAATTCTGGTTGCCGAGAATGATCCCGCCCATCTGCGTGAGTTGGGTGCGACTTGTCGCGTTGTTGAGGATGACGCCTTGGGCGTCAACGTTGTAATCGTGAAACTGGTTGTGCGACAGGCCCGCGCCATTGGGCGCGGCGATATTGACGATCGGCACGCCATTGCCGGCGCGGTCAAGCGTGGTGCCCGGCGCGTTGACCACGATCCCGTCTGCCTGCGCCCACATCGGTTGCCAGAACATGACGTTGGCCAACAGAAACGCGAGACCGCGTTTCGGCATACCAAGGAAGTGTTCGTGGTTTTTTACGGCAGCAGAAGGCTGACTGGCCAGGAAGGCCAGTTGGCGAATAAACATAAAAGAATCTCGGATCGGGCAGGTATTAGAGGAAGAAATCCAGGCGGAAATAGATCGGCGCTTCGCGCTCGGTCAGCACATCCGGGCGTTCCAGGGAATGGGCAAAAGTCACGCTGGCAGCCACATGCTCGCCACGGGCGAACAGTTCCAGCGAGTTGCTCGACATGCGCCCGTGCTGATCGCCGTTGTAGCGGTCGCCGCGAATCACGCCCTGGTCGTAACCGAGACTGGTGCCGTATTCAGCGAACACCGGGCGCAGCCATTCGACGTTGATCGGACGGCTCCAGCGCAGATCGTTGCGCCAGTAGCCGCCGCTGTCGCCGGATAACGACTGATCCTTGTAGCCACGGATCGACGACAGCCCGCCGAGGCTGGTGCGTTGTGAACTGAACAGCACGTCCTCGCTGCGCTGGCCGGTCATCAGGCTGCTGAAGGTGAAGGATTCGCCCCACACCTTGAACGGTTGCAGGTAGCTAAGGGTCGCGGTGTATTTGCGGTAGCGTGCGTCCGGTTCGCCCGGGCCCGGATCGTGGCTGCCCTGCGCGTCGAACGCGCCGATGCCTTCCTGCATGCCGGCGTCGAAGTTGACGAAGGCGCTGCCGATGCGGCGACCGTGGTTGAAACCGAACTGCGCTTCGCTGATGCGGTTGCTGCTCAGCTTGAGCTTGCTGTCTTCGATGTAGTTGTTGGTGCGCAGGTAGGACAGGCCGGCGCTGAGCGAGGTCTTGCTCACCGAGTCGCGATGGATCACCCGTTCGGCGCGCAGCTGATGGTTTTCGCTGTCGCCGGTCTGCTTGAAGTTGTAGCCGTTGGCGGCGATCTGCGAGCGGTAGTCACTCTGGCTGTAGGTGTAGCTGAAGTTCCACCAGCCCCACGGCAGGTTGTAATTGAGCATGGCGTTGCTGGAGGTGTGCTGGTGGTCGGTCATTGCATCGTGACCGCCGCGCAGGCTCAACTGATCGGCCATGCCCAGCGGGCTGTCCCAATCGAAAGTGGTGCCCCACTGCTGTTCACCGGTGCTGCGCTGGCCGTCGTTGCTGCGCGACAGTCCGGCACGCCATGGCTTCTGCGGCGTATTGGTGACCAGCACTTCACTGCCGCCGACGTTCTTGCCCGGCGCCAGTTCCATCTTGGCCTGATTGGACGGCAGGCGATTGAGCTGATCGACCATCTGCTCGATCTCGCGCAGGTTGACCAGATCACCGGACTTGCCGGGAAACGCCATCGCCAGTTCACGCTCCGAAAGCTTGCTGTTCTCGGCGCCCTTCATGCCTTCGAGCTTGCCTTCGACCACCAGCACTTTCAGATGCCCGCCAGACAGATCCTGCTGCGGCAGGTAGGCGCGGCTGGTGACCAGGCCTTTCTCGATGTAATGGTCGGTGATGACTTTCAGCAGCTCGTTGAGCTGCGGTACACCGAGGCACTGGTCGATGTAGGGCTTGAGCAGACGGGTTCTGTCGCTGTCGGACAGACTGTCGGCGCCCTTGAGCTCGATGTCCTTGATCGGGAAACAACGGGTGTCGGTGGGCGCCGCTGGTTGCGCCGGACCTGCCTCTTTGCCGGGCAGATTTTTCAGGTCTTCAAGACGCCGCTGCTGCTCTTCGAGCAAGCGATTCTGGCGATCGCGGATCAGGTCGGTTTCACCGGGGGTGGGTGCAGCGAAGGCAATTTGAAGCGGAGACAGGCACAGCAAAGCTACGCACAACCTCGCCGCGAGGGCGGGTGGGTACATGTTCGATCCCTCGATACGGAATGACATCAAAATAGTGGCGCGATATTAGATGGCCATCATTTTGACGTCAAACAATCGTTTCAACCTTTTGTCGGTTTTGTATCAAGGAATTAACAAAAGAAGCGTGTGCCGTTAAGCCATGAAAAAGGGGCGCATCCATTGGCCAGAATGGATGCACCCCTTTCTTGCGCAGACTGACTCAACCGCGAATACGGTGCTCAGTGAACTCGTAGTCTTCCTGGCAATCGCCCGTAGGGTCCTTCGCCACACTGACGTAATGCACCGTGTCGGCATCGATCAGCGTGTAGGTGTAGATGTCGGGCAGGGGCACGCCGGCGGTTCGCAACTCGTTCTTGCCATTGGCCGCCTTCCAGATACCGTGTTCGGTCTGGATCGGCTGGGTCTGCTGGGCATCCCGGAAGAAAGTAATGTTGAAGGTGCCGTCAGGCTTGAAGTTGTTTTTCCAGGACAGGAACTGGCATTTGCCGGTTTCCGCCCGCACACCTTTCCATGAACCGATCAGGGATGGATCGTTGCCCGGTTTGTTGGCGGCACAGCCACCCAGTGTTGCAGCCAGGACGATGAGAGCCAGGCAGAGATTGCGTTTCACTTGGTATTTCCTATCTTCAACTGAATTCAATGCATCGCGTATGCAAGGTCAACCTGCTACAGGAATGCGCTGCTGGGGTTGGGTAACGTCGTAGACGTGCTGCTCGCAGAGATCACCGGAGAACTGGAATTCCACCTGGTACACCTTGCCCTGTTGCGGAGTGAAGGCGCTTTTCAGCGGCCCACAGGTATAAATGCCTGCGTTCACCCGGCTGCTCGAATACCCCGAGACCTCAAACGGCTTGCCGGCATCGGCCTGTGCTTCCAGTTGCGGAAAGCGTTTGACCGTGGCGCTGTTGGCCACTTCGTTGAGTTTGGCGATCCAGCCGAACACCTTGCCACGACCTGAATCCACAACGGTGCCGAGCACTTCCATGCGGCGGTCGGGATCATCGGCGCGGCGAATGGAAAACTCCACCGGATAGGTGCCACCCGATGATTTCATGATGACTTTGGCGTGCTGGGCGTCCACCACCACCTGGTCTTGATGCAACTGGATGCCGTCTTTCAGCAGGCTGGGGGAAGAGTCACGCACATTGGAATGGCAGCCTGGCAGCGCGAGCAGCAGGGTCAACGTCACAAGCACACGTTTATTCACGCAGGAATCTCTATTGAGCAAGCAGGACGGGGAATGACATCAAAACAACGCCGCGATATTAGATGGCCATCATTTTGACGTCAAACCTATGTTGCAACCGTCTGTCAGCGTTCAACGCCTGTCTTCGTCGCCACCTCGTGCGGTGCAAGCAAGCGGCCATCAGCCGACATCAATTGCAGCTTGCGAATCGGCTGGCGATCTTTTGCATCAACCATCACCGAACCCGACTCACCCGGCGCATACAGGTGCTCCCCGCCCCACTGCGACAGCGCGACGATTACCGTCTGCAAGGCCTTGCCGCGTTCGGTCAGCACGTATTCCTTGTAAGCACTGCCATCGGCGGCCGGCACCGTTTGTAGAATCCCCTGCTCCACCAGGGCCTTGAGCCGGGCGCTGAGCATGTTCTTGGCGATGTCCAGATTCTTCTGAAAATCACTGAAGCGGCGGATGCCCTCCAGCGCATCGCGGATGATCAGCAGCGACCACCAGTCGCCGATCAAATCCAGCGTACGGGCGACCGGGCAGGCGTTGCCGTGCAGGCTTTTGCGCTTCACAGGGTGTTTCTCCATCAAAACCGGCGTGTGGTTGCATCTTACAACTGTGACGCTGGAAAAGAACCACACCGCCCTGCCCGGCAATTCAGCACTTGCGTACAAGTGACGGCAGCGATTTGCGCCGATAGTGATCGGCGGCCATTGCGGCATCCGGCCTTCCTGAACGATTGCCCACAGCAAGGAGTTTCCATGAGCACATTCACTACCGATGACGGCACACAGATCTATTTCAAGGACTGGGGCAGCGGCAAACCCGTGTTGTTCAGCCATGGCTGGCCGCTGGATGCCGACATGTGGGAATACCAGATGGAGTACCTGAGCAGTCGCGGCTACCGCACGATTGCCTTCGACCGCCGTGGTTTCGGGCGCTCCGATCAACCGTGGACCGGCTACGACTACGACACCTTTGCCGATGACATCGCGCAACTGATCAAGCACCTCGACCTGCGCGATGTCACGCTGGTCGGCTTCTCCATGGGTGGCGGCGACGTCAGCCGCTACATCGCCCGCCACGGCAGCGAGCGCGTTGCCGGGCTGGTATTGCTCGGGGCGGTGACGCCGCTGTTCGGCAAGAAGGCCGACTATCCGCAAGGCGTCGACCACTCGGTGTTCGACGGGATCAAGGCTGGCCTGCTCAAGGATCGCGCGCAGTTCATCGCGGATTTCGCCGCGCCGTTCTACGGCACCAATCAGGGGCAGACAGTCTCCGACGGCGTGCTCACGCAAACCCTGAACGTCGCCCTGCTCGCCTCGCTGAAAGGCACCGTGGATTGCGTCACCGCATTCTCGCAAACCGACTTCCGTCCGGACATGGCGAAGATCGACGTGCCGACCCTGGTAATCCACGGCGACGGCGATCAGATCGTGCCGTTCGAAACCACCGGCAAGCAAGCCGCCGCCCTGATCAAAGGCGCCGAACTGAAAGTCTATGCCGGCGCCCCCCACGGTTTTGCCGTGACGCACGCCCAGGCGCTGAATGAAGACCTGTTGGCTTTCCTGAACCAATAAAGCCCCACGCTGACCGGGTACAGTCCCGGTCAGCGCACGTTGCGATACAACATCAGCCGCGCGCTTTCGTGCAGTCCCCGAGTCAGCTCCACCAGGCGCTGGAATTCCTCGGGGTTTTGCCCGGCGACGTTATCCAGCGGCGTGCTCGACGCCAGGTCATGCAGGGTCGGCGAGCTGCCGTCATGTTGCATCTGCAGGAGGAAATCCTTGGTCACGCCGCCAATCAACGGGAACGTCCCCTCGCGCAACACCAGCGGCACCACACGCTCACCTTCCGGCGCCGGTTGCTGGATGTCGCGGCCCATTGCGCCGTTGCTGAACGGCACGCCGGCCATCCCCGCCACCGTCGGCAGCAGATCCACCAGCCCCACGGCCTCCTCGATGACCTTCGGCGCCAGCAGCCCCGGGGCGTGAATCAACATCGGCACATGATTGCTTTCCAGGCCCAGTTGCTCGAACGCCGGCGGCATGTGCGGGATCTGGCTGATACGCGTGTTGTGGTCGCCGAAGAACACAAAAATCGTGTTGTCGTAATAGCCGCCAGCCTTGGCCAGCTCGATCAACTTGCCGATATTGAAATCCAGCAGGCGCACCGCGTTGTACTGCTCGACGCTACGCGAACCGGCGGCCTGCACCTGCTCCAGTGACAGGTTGCTGACCTCGAAGCCATCGTTGTCCTTGGGGATGGTGAACGGCCGATGGTTGCCCGAGGTTTGCACGTAAGCGAAGAACGGTCGGTCCTTCGGCAAGTCGCGCAGGATGCGGTCGCTCTCCTTGAACAGATCCAGATCGGAGATACCCCACACGTCCACCAGCGGCGAACGCCAGTCACTTTCCTGATACAGGCGCACGCCGTCGATGCTCTGCTGGATCAGCGCGTTGATATTGGCCCAGCCGGCGTTGCCGCCGATCATGTAGAGCTTCTGGTAATCGGTGAACGCGTTGATCAGCGTGTGCTGACGGGTAATCAGAGGGTAGCGCGTCGCGGTTTCGCGGCGGGTTACGTCGGGAACGCCGGTGATGCTCGCCCACACGGTTTTTGCGGTACCGGTGACCGGCACATAGAAGTGTTTGAAGAACCAGCTGCGGCTCGTCAGTTGATCGAGGTTCGGCGTCGGGTTCAACGGATTGCCGTAGGCGCCGACGGCGCTGGTGCCCAGTGATTCGAGCATGACGAACATCACGTTCGGCGTGCCCTGCAGCCGATACGGCTGCAGACCTTGCTGACGCTCGAACGTCAGGCTTTGAGGGTCCGGTCGATCCACGCCCAGATAGCGGGCAATCAGCGGATAGTGCTCGCGCACCTGCGCCTCATCGAATTGCGCCTGCCCGGTTTTCAGCGTGTCGTACAGGAACAGCACCGGGTTCAGACCGACTGCGGCGATCTGCGCGTTACCGGAAAAGAACGCATCGCTCCAGCGCAGCGGCACCGGATTTTCCAGGTTGAGATTGTCGACACGACCCAGCAGCGCCAGCAGCACCGCGACCACCCCCAGTCCTGTGCCAAATGCCAGCGACGGACGCTGGATAGTCTTGGGTTCACGGGCCAGCGTCGCGCGTTCGAGTTGCAAAAATCCGTAGAAGCAAACGCCCAGCGTCGCCAGCCAGCCGAGGGCGATCCACAGCACCGGATAGGTTTCCCAGACCATCTGCTGCGAGATCTGCGCGTCTTCCAGGTAACGCAGCACCGTGGCGTTGATCCGCACGCCGAGATAGGCGTAATGACCGAAATCGATGATGTACAACAGGCCAATCGCACCGAGCGCCAGCAGCCAGTAAACCCGTGCGACCCGACGCAACCACGGCAACCGCGTGAGGTTCCAGCGCGGTAGCCAGGCCAGCAGCGCCAGTGGCAGGATCAGCAACACGGCGAGGCGCAAGTCGAAACGCAAACCGATGCCCAGGGTTTCACGCAGTGCCGGGTTATCGATGAACTCGCTGGGCGCGATCCCGGAAAACCCCAGCACGAACACCAGCCTGAGCACGGCAAACAACAAAAACGCCAAACCTGCCGCACCCACGCCGTAGCGCAGGCGTCGCGATTGCAACCAGCCCATCATTGACCTCAGTGTCGTTGGTTCAAATAGAAGATGTCGCGCCGGCCGGTGCGGCTCGCAGCAGACGCCAGACCTCACGGATGCACAGCGCTGCAGCGGCGATCAGGCAGTAACCCAGCAGCAGCGGGTCGATCAGGTAATCCCAATAGTTTTCCGAAGCCTTGAGACGCAAGGCGAACGCCAGCGTGCCCAGCGCGAGCATCGACACTGCCAGCGTGTTGCGCAGCCACAACAGCGCCAATGCCAGCAGACCGATACAGACGATCATCGGCCGTGGGTTGAAGCCCCAGCGGTACGGATCGAAATACGTCAGGCCCATCGTCGCCGGGTACAGCAGCGCGGCCAGCACGGTAAACAGCACCAGCACCTGCACCCGTGCCGACAATGTCTGCCGCTCGACCACGCCCAGTCGGACCAGACTGGCCCAGCCGAGCAGCACCAGCGTGGTGATCGCCAGATCGTCGGTGACACTGCGCACATACGCCGCCAAGGGCAGCTCGTTGACCGGCACGAAGCTGACCACTGCCAGCAGCGGCAACAGCCACGGACGCCAGCGTTGCGTGCATTGCAACGAACCCAGCAGGACAAAACCAAGCAGGATGAACGTCAAATGGGCTTGCCAGAGGATCAGCATCACAGGCGCTCCTCCAGCCACGCTTCGTTGAAGCTGACATGTTTGATGAAGGTGTTATTCCACGAATACACCAGGTGATAAAGGCCATCGCTGCCGCGACTGAAGTACGGATACTCGTACTCGAAATCACAGCCCTGCGGCTTGCACACCCGGTAGTCCAGATTGCTCAGAAAGCGTTGCTCCAGCGGCAAGCGCCGGGCACCACTCGAAGCGCGAAAGCCTTCGCCGATGATTGCCTTATAGGCGTCGGGGGCGAACGGCTGGCCGAGCGGATCGGGCGACTGATCGAGTTCGATCACATTGCGCCAATTGTTCAGGCTGTCATCAGTGCCATAGAGGCTGAGCTTGAAGCGCCCGTCCTGCAGATCATTCAGCGCCACCAGCAGCCCGTTGTCGTCGGTGCCGACTGCCGCGAGCGATGAATTGGGGTTGGCCGGTTCCAGCGGGTACGGCTCGCTCCAGGTCTGCCCGGCGTCCTCGGTGCGGCTGGCCAGCACTCGATGATGAGTGTCGCCGGCATAACGCAGCATGGCCACGGCACGCCGGCCATCCAGCGGCACAATGGTCGGTTGCAACGAATGTTTGCCACGGCTGATGCGGAATTTGTCGATCACCGCGCCGTCTGCGCTCAGGTAAAGGTACTCGGCGAATTTGCCCATGAACTCGTGATACACCGGCAGACCGATCGAGCCGTCGGCATGGAACACCGGCGCGGCGCGCACCAGCGTACTGATGTTGAAAAACGGTGAGGTGATCAGCTGTCGCGGCGCCGACCAGTTGCGCCCGACATCATCCGAAACCATCACGTTGATCGCACTGGTGGCCCAGCCGCCCACGGACACCGAGACATAGAACATCCACAACCGCTGATCCGGCGCGAGGGCAATCACCGGGTTGCCCAGTTTGCGGATGTAGCGCTGGGTGCCGTCGCGGGTCGATTCGCGGGTGGCCAGCACCTGCTCGGCGCCCCACTCCGCGCTGTTGGCATCATAGCGGGCGGTGCGGATCTGCACGTCGGCAGCGCCCTCACGCGAACCGGCAAACCACACCGCCATCAGGTCACCGCCCGGCAGTGCGGTCACCGACGAGGAGTGCACGAAATCATTCAATTGCGAGGAGACGAAGCGACTGCTGTACAGCGGCTCCGGTGCCTGCAGCGAGGCATCGACCGGCGGCGTCGCCACGGCAAACGGCGCCAGCACATGGGCCGGATGGCTGCGCCAGGCGCCCCAGAAAATCAGGCTCACGGCCAGTCCGCCGAGGATAAGTTTCAAGCGATCGGGAAGCACACGCATAGTGGACTCACGGCAAAAACAGGATGGAGGGCAATCGGCAAAACATCCTTGTCAGCGCGGCAGATCGTCCGGCAAGCGGCGCCGGCGTCCCGTGAGCATCGACAACGGCAAGTTGTCGCGCAGCAGAAAACTTTCGAACAGCGCGGCGGCGATGTGCAGGCAGACCAGCACCAGCAAGATGTCGGTAGCGGTTTCGTGCACCTGCAACGGCCAGTCGGCGCCCCACAAGGCATCGACCTCTTCCATGGCCCAGCCGCTCAAACCGGCGATAAACATCGCCAGCAACATCAACAGCATCACCAGCGCACCCATCGGCGAATGCCCAAGACGATGCTCGGGCCGTCCGGCAATCAACGAGCGCGCATGGGCGAACAGCCGCGTCGGCGTCGGCCAGAAATCCGCCCAACGCGCACTGCGCGGCCCGACGAATCCCCACACCAGCCGTACCAGCAGCCAGCCCATGGCGTAATAGCCGAGCCACACATGCCAGTCATCACCGGCTTCATTGAAGAAATAATTGGCGACGAAGACGCCCGCGATGGACAGATGAAACAGCCGCACCACGGGGTCCCACAGGCGCACGGACGCGCTCGACATCAGCCCTTGATCTCGGTTTTCACCGCTTTGCCGCTGACCGGGTCGTGGTAGATCTCGACCTTGCGCTTGTCCTTGTCAAAGCCATAGATCTCGTAGCAGTTGCCGTCGGTGACCTTGAACTTGCTGATCTCGTAGCCCTGGGCCTTGAGTTGTTCCTGAAAGGCTTTCTGGTCTTGCCATTGCGAGCGTTCGGCGGTGGTGCATTGCGGGCCGGCGACGGCCAGCGGGCTGGCAACGATGAGGGACAACAGCAGAAGTTTGCGCATGGAAACACTCTCGCTCGATGAGGAAGGCCTCACTGTGCAAAAGCAACCTTAGTCGAAGCTTAGTTGGCAACGAGTCGTTACATCTTTCCCGTCGGGTCAGCTGCCACAGCCGGCTGCACAGCGGCATGATGCCGCCGGTCAACCGCCGTGTTTCCTCAAGAGAATCCGTTATGCGCCTATTGCTGGTCGAAGATGATCGCGCCCTCGGTCAAGGCATTCGCGTTGCCCTCGGCAGCGAAGGCTACACCCTCGACTGGTTGCAGGACGGAGTCAGCGCCCTGCACGCCCTGCGCAGTGAGAGCTTCGACTTGCTGCTGCTCGACCTCGGTCTGCCACGGCTCGACGGCCTCGCGCTGCTGCAACGCTTGCGCGGCGAGCAACAGGATTTGCCGGTACTGATCCTCACCGCCCGCGACGGCACCGCCGAACGCATCGCCGGGCTGGATGCCGGCGCCGACGACTACCTGATCAAACCGTTCGACGTCGATGAATTGAAAGCGCGCATCCGCGCGTTGCTGCGCCGCAGTCAGGGCCGTGCGCAACCGGTGCTCGAGCATGCCGGCGTGTGCCTTGATCCGGTCACGCAGCAGGTCACCTGGCACGGCACCGACGTGGTAGTAACGCCGATGGAATATCAACTGCTGCATCAACTGATGGCCCGCCCCGGCAAGGTCGTCACCCGCGAACGTCTGTCGCGGGCGCTGTATGGCTGGCAGGACCGGGTCGAGAGCAACACCCTTGAAGTGCTGATCCACAACCTGCGCAAAAAACTCTCGAGCGAGTTGATCCGAACGGTGCGCGGTGTGGGCTATGTGGTGGAGCTCAAGCCATGATTTCCATACGTGCGCGGATTCTGGTGCCGGTGCTGATTCTGGTATTGATCGGCGATCTGCTGATCAGTTGGCTGGTGCTGCGCGACAGTCACCATGAAATCGAAGAGGTCTACGATGCCCAACTGGCGCAAAGTGCGCGCCTGCTGCAAGGCGTGCTGGCCCAGCGCGCGCCGGGCGACAAGGACTGGAGCCGGCTCTATCAGGCCTTCGATGAAGCCATGAGCCGGGTCGGCGACGGCGAGGCTGCGCACCCGTACGAAACCCGTCTGACCTTTCAAGTGTGGCGCAGCGACGGCCAATTGCTGGTGCGCTCGGCCGAAGCGCCGGAGCTTGCCGCACCGCCCACCACCCTCGGCTCGCATGACCTGATGGAGAACGGTCGCGACTGGTGTGCGTTCCTGCTCAAGGATCCGCAACAGGGGCTGCTGATCTGGGTCGGCGAGCGTGATGACATCCGTCAGGACCTGATCGAGCGCATCGTCGGCCACACGGTGTGGCCGAGCCTGATCGGCGTCCCGCTGCTGGCCGCGCTGATCTGGCTGACCATCGGTTGGGGCCTGCAACCGCTGCGCGCGATGGCGCAGAGCATTCGCGGACGTGACACCGAAACCCTGAAACCGCTGCACCTCAGCCCTCTGCCTCACGATCTGGAGCCGATGCAGACCGCGCTCAATCGTCTGCTGCAACAGATCGACAATCTGCTGGCGCGGGAGCGGCGCTTCATTGCCGACGCCGCCCATGAGCTGCGCACACCGCTGGCGATTCTGCGGATCCACGCGCAAAACGCGCAACTGGCGGCGACCCCGCAACAACGCGAAGAAGCGCTGGAGTATCTGGTCAGCGCGGTGGATCGGGCGACGCGTATCGCCAGTCAATTGTTGACCATGGCGCGCATCGAACCGCACCTGGCCAATCCCGAAACCCGCAGCGTGGAACTGACCGAACTGGTGCGCGAAGAACTCGCCGAACTGGCACCGCTGGCCCTGGAAAAAGACGTCGAACTGATCCTCGACAGCGACCACCACTGCCCGGTCGACACCGACCCGGTGGCCCTCGCCATCGCCTTGCAGAACCTGGTGACCAACGCCCTGAACTTCGCCCCACCGGGCAGCGAGGTGCGGGTCCAGGTGCAACCGCAGGCGGGTGGCGCGGTGTACATCAGCGTCGAGGACGCCGGCCCCGGTATCAACGAGCAGGAATACGCGCGGCTGTTCGAGCGTTTCTACAGCCATGGCCACGGTAACGGCGCGGGACTGGGGCTGGCGATCGTGCAGATGATCGTCGGCAAGATCGGCAGCACGCTGCAGCTGTACAACCGGCCGCAGGGCGGGTTGTGTGCGCAGTTGCGGATCAATGAGGAGCGCTGAGCTGACAGGTTCGAGCGTAACTCCGTGTGAAGATATCTGTGGCGAGGGAGCTTGCTCCCGCTGGACTGCGCAGCAGGCCTTCTGCTGTTGGCCATAGAAAGGGCCGCTGCGCGACCCAGCGGGACGGTGCGACGATTCGACAAGCTCCCTCGCCACAGAGTCTTGTGTTTATCGATCGCCTCGATGCTTTTGACAAAATTTTCATGTTTGCCCAAATAAGATCCGCAGCCTCGTTGGGGAGTAGCCTGTTTCCGAGTCCCTCGGAAGCGTTCGTATCAACATTCTCGGCAACACGCCGTGGTACGAACACCTTTTGGTTGGTGAGACCGACGACACATCCATGCCTAAAGTCGGGCGTGTGGTTGTGTCGTTGACTCATAGCCCGACTGGAAGTGTGCCCCCGTGAATCCTGTTTCCCTCATATTCCTCGCTCTGGCCATGTCCACGGACGCGTTCGCCGCGGCCATCGGCAAAGGCTCCAGCCTGCACAAACCACGTCTGACCGAAGCACTGCGCACCGGCCTGATCTTCGGCGTGATCGAAGCCATCACCCCGATCATCGGCTGGCTGATCGGTCAGGCCGCCACCCGTTGGGTCGCCGAATGGGACCACTGGATCGCCTTCACCCTGCTGCTGATCCTCGGCCTGCACATGATCTACAACGGCCTGAAACACGAAGACGAGGAAGAAGAAAAACCCGGTCAGCACTCGTTCCTGATTCTGGCGGTCACCGCGTTCGCCACCAGCATTGACGCGCTCGCGGTCGGCGTCGGTCTGGCGTTTGTCGACGTGAATATCTGGGTGGCGGCAGCGGCCATCGGCGTGGCAACCATGACCATGGTGACCATCGGCGTGATGCTTGGCCGGGTACTCGGAGCGGTGGTCGGCAAGCGTGCGGAAATCGTCGGTGGTGTGGTGCTGATGATCGTCGGCGCGACCATTCTGTACGAGCACTTGTCAGCCTGATTCAGGCGCGGATAAGCGCCGCCAGTGTCATCGCGTTGCCCAACGCGGCGCCACTGGCGGTGTTGTCGAAAATGCACCAGACGCTGGCGCCTTCAGCAGCGCAGAGCCGCATGTTCTGCGCAAGCTGCTGCAGATAAGGCAGCTCATAAGCACTGTGATAAATCCGTGGCGCGCCATGCAGTCGCCAATAGCGCACACCCGCCCAGCCCTGCGCCGAGCCATCGCTACTGATTCGCGATGGATCGACCATGACCTGGGCGATACGATAAGCGTGCAGCATCGGCGCCGCCGTCACCCACGATTCATGCCGTGGCTCCAACACCACATCACCCGCGAATCGTTGGCGCAACGCCACGAAAAACGCCTCTGCGTGTGCCGGCTCAAAGGCCAGCGACGGTGGCAGTTGCACCAGCAAGCATCCCAGCCGATCGGCCAGGCCCTCGCACTGCCCGAGGAACTCATCCAGCGCCTGATCACAGTTCTGCAAACGCAATTGATGGGTGATCTGCTTAGGCACTTTCACCGAAAAACGAAACCCCGGTGGCACCGATTCCGCCCAGCGTGCATACGTCTCGCGCCGATGCGGGCGATAGAACGAGCTGTTGATTTCCACGCAGTCGAACCGTGCCGCATAACGCTGCAGATGCGTGCCCTCCTCCGGAAACTGCGGCCAATACTCACGCCCCAGACTCCAGCCTGCGCAACCAATGAACATCAAAAAAGCACCTTCGCCGCTTCACGCATGAAAATCTCCACGGTCTTCGTTCACAAATTTGGGGGATGACGAAATACCTGTGGGAGCTGGCTTGCCAGCGAAGGCGTCGACACATCCACAACTTCTGCACCTGACACAGCGCTTTCGCGAGCAAGCCCGCTCCCACAGGTTTCAGCGGCGTTCACAGAGTTGGGGGACGACGAAATACCTGTGGGAGCTGGCTTGCCAGCGAAGGCGTCGACACATCCACAATCGCGGCGCCTGACACACCGCCTTCGCGAGCAAGCCCGCTCCCACAGTTTCGGCGGCGTTCATAAATTTGGGGTACGACAAAATACCTGTGGGAGCTGGCTTGCCAGCGAAGGCGTCGACACATCCACAATCGCGGCGCCTGACACACCGCCTTCGCGAGCAAGCCCGCTCCCACAATTTCGGCGGTGTTCACAAATTTGGGGTACGACAAAATACCTGTGGGAGCTGGCTTGCCAGCGAAGGCGTCAACACATCCACAATCGCTGCGCCTGACACACCGCCTTCGCGAGCAAGCCCGCTCCCACAATTTCGGCGGCGTTCACAAATTTGGGGTACGACGAAATACCTGTGGGAGCTGGCTTGCCAGCGAAGGCGTCGACACATCCACAATCGCTGCGCCTGACACACCGCCTTCGCGAGCAAGCCCGCTCCCACAGGTTTCAGCGGCGTTCACAGATTTGGGGCACGGCGAAGCTCCTATGCGGTTATTTTTTGCCGGGGAGGACGCTGGCCAGGACCTGCTTGGCGGCTTGCACGATGACGCCCGCCTCGTCCGGGTCGCCCTTGAGCAGGGTCGTGGCAAATTTCTTCGCCTGTTGGAGCGTGATGTGCGGCGGCAACGGCGGTACGTTGGGATCAGTCTTGAACTCGATCAGCACCGGCACCTCCGAAGCCAATGCCTGTTCCCAGGCGGCGGCAACGTCCTCTTCGCGGTCGACGAAAATCCCTTTCAGGCCGATGGAAATGGCAAACAGGTGATACGGCACGTCGGGGATGCTTTGCGAGGCTTCGAACTTCGGATCGCCCTCCATCACTCGTTGCTCCCAAGTGACCTGATTCAGATCCTCGTTGTTGAACACCGCGCAGATCCACTTCGGACTGGCCCACTGGCGCCAATATTTGGCGACGGTGATCAGCTCGGCCATGTTGTTCATCTGCATCGCGCCATCCCCCACCAGGGCAATCACCGCGCGCTCGGGGTGGGCGAACTTGGCGGCAATCGCGTACGGCACGGCAGCCCCCATCGAAGCCAGTCCGCCGGACAGCGAACACTGCATGCCCCGGCGAATTTTCAGGTCACGGGCGTACCAGTTGGCGCAGGAGCCCGAATCGCTGGTGATGATTGCCTGATCCGGCAGGCGCGGTGACAGTTCATACACCACCCGCTGTGGATTGATCGGTGTGGCTTTGGCCATAGCACGCTTTTCCAGGGTCTTTTCCCAGCTGCCGCGCCAGCCTTCGATCTTTTTTCGCCACTTGCGCGAGGTCTTCTGTTCGAGCAATGGCAGCAAAGCGGCAAGGGTTTCGGCGGAGTCGCCAACCAGATTGACCTCCATCGGATAACGCAGGCTGAGCATGTCGGGTTGCAGGTCGATCTGCACGCCGCGCGCCTGACCTTCCTTGGGCAGAAATTCCGCATAGGGGAAACCCGAGCCAATCATCAGCAAGGTGTCGCATTCATTCATCATCTTGTAGCTCGGTTCGGTACCCAGCAGACCAATGCTGCCGGTGACCCACGGCAAATCGTCCGGCAGCGCAGCCTTGCCGAGCAACGCCTTGGCGACGCCAGCACCGAGTTTTTCCGCGATGGCGATCACTTCATCCGTCGCCTGCAACGCGCCAGCGCCGACCAGAATCGCAACCTTTTCACCGCTGTTCAGAACGTCGGCGGCGCGCTGCAGATCCGCCTCGTAGGGCAGCACTTTCGGCTTGGTGTAACCGACGCCAGAGTGCGCGGTGCCATGCGCCCGCGCCGGTGGCTCGTATTCAAGATCCTGCAAATCATTGGGCAGGATGATCGCTGTCACCCGCCGCTCGCCAACCGCTGTGCGCACGGCGCGGTCGAGCAGATGTCGTACTTGCGACGGCGCCGACGCCTGCTGCACAAAAGCCCCGGCCACATCCTTGAACATCGAGACCAGGTCCAGCTCCTGTTGGTAATGGCTGCCGAGTGCGGTGCGCGCCTGCTGACCAACAATCGCCAGCACCGGTTGGTGATCCATACGGGCGTCGTACAGCCCGGTAATCAAGTGCGTAGCGCCGGGGCCTGAAGTGGCGATGCACACACCTAATTCGCCGGTGAACTTGGCGTGGGCCGAAGCCATGAACGCGGCCATTTCTTCGTGCCGGGCCTGAACGAATTCGATCTTGCCATTGGCTCGGGCGAGCGCGCCGAACACGCCATTGATGCCGTCTCCCGGATAACCAAAAATCCGCGTGACGCCCCATTGACTGAGCCGCTCAACCAGAAAATCTCCCACTGTCGTCGTCATCTCGTTCCTCGCCTGTCACCGATGCATGAAGCCTTCCCGGCGAAACATCCACCGGGAAGTACAAAGGTCTGGACAGCCGGGAAGAGCGCGAAGTTTCGATTGTTTTTGCCATTAGCCAGTGGCGACGGGTACAGCCTGCGCCCACTCGACCTCATCGATTTGGGCAAGGCTCAGGTGCGCCGTCTCCTTCAGAAGAAACGAGCATAGCGCCACGATACCCAGCGCAACCGCGCCGTAAACCGCCACCCCGAACGCGTTGTGGTTGTTCGCGATCAAGATCGCCGTCGCTGCACTGGAAGCGGTCCCGCCGCCCAGCGCCGCACCGATCTGGTACGCCGCCGACATTCCCGAATAGCGCATGTGCCGCGGAAACTGTTCAGCCAGAAACGCCGGAATAGGCCCCTGCGTCGCGCCCATGAACGCACCGATGGCGATATAGGCAGCGGTAGAAATCAGCAGACTCTTGAGGCCGACCAGCGGGAAAAAAGCAAAGAAGCCGAGAGCCATGATCAGCGCGCCGAGGATCATCACCTGGCGGCGGCCGATCCGGTCGGACAGCAAGGCAAACAACGGCGCGGTGATCACGATGGCGATCGACAGCGACAAGTCGAATACCAGCGCGTCGGTACTGCCATAGCCCAATTGCGTGGCATACGACAGAAAGAACGTACTGCCGATGTAGGCGATGGTCACGTAACCGAAAGCGATGCCGGTGCACAACAGCATGGCTCTGGGCCGCGCGCGCAGCGCTTCAAGCAGCGGCATGCGCACGTGGGCCTGCGGTTCGGCAGGTTGTTCAAGCGGTTTGTGCAGGCGCGCATACAAACCGATCAGCACCAGCACGCCACCGAGCCAGAATGGAATGCGCCAGGCAAATCCGGCCAGGTCATCGTGTGACGCGACACTGACAATCGCGAACACCCCGGCCCCGAGAATCCCGCCGATACCGATGCCCATGCTGGTGAAACTGCCCCACAGACCACGACGCCCGGGCGGCGCCGACTCGATACCGAACAACGCCGCGCCACCCCACTCGCCACCGGCGGCAAAGCCCTGCACCAGCCTCAGCAGCACCAACAACACCGGTGCGCCAGCGCCGAGGGTGGCATAGCCCGGCAGGCACCCGATCAACAGCGTGCTCAAACCCATCAGCAGCAGCGTGATCACCAGCATTTTCTGCCGGCCGAGTTTGTCACCGTAATGCCCGAACACCATGCCGCCAAGGGGCCGGGCGAAGAACCCGGCGCCAAAGGCGCCGAACGCCACCAGCGTCGCGGTCAGCGGATCCATCTGCGGAAAAAACACTTGGGGAAACACCAGCGCGGCGGCGGTGCCGTATATCACGAAGTCATAGAACTCCAGGGCGGTGCCCATGCCGGAGACGAAAAACGTCCTCAGCGCTGACGGGGAACCGCTCTTGCGATCAATCTCGGTAGCCATGTGCATTGCTCGTTTTGTTTTTATTGGAGGCCGCGATTCAGAAACGCAGATAGCCGTTTCGGGCGAGCTGTTTGGGGTTGCCGGCGGCGTATTCGAGGACGCTGTTCTCGGTGTCGATGCCGATGGTCAGCAGAGTCTCCCAGCGTTCGGTCGCCGGCATGCTCAGATCCGGGTGGAAGCAGATCGGCGCGTCTTCACCCGCCTCGCCGCACATGGCGTCTGCCCGATGGCTCAGGTTGCCGCTGGCCATGTTTTGCAGCGCCGCGTTGACGTGATCGAAACGGGCGTACGTCGTCGAGGCATCCGGTGTGCGCTCGCCGAGGCTCAGTTCGGGATCGAGGAAATGGTTGGTGTGGCTGATCCAGCCCTCGGCATCGGGCCGTACCACTGCAGTGAATGCGGGCGACATTTCAATGCTCACCGCACGCGGGCTTGAGTCCTCGCGGGAGAACACGGTCAGCACCGTGGAGGCGCTGACCCGCGCTGAACGCGCCAGCGCAATCGCTTCGTCAACGCTGCTGGCTTCTTCAAGGATGCGCCGGGCAATCGCATGCACCGGCACCCCGGCAGATCCATTGTCGCTGGCGTGATGCAGAATGTTGAAGTGCAAGCCCAGCCCGGCGCTGTTGACGCCGATCTTGCCGAGCATGCCGAACTCGGTGAACAGTTTGACCGTCATGCCCTTGGCCGTGGTCAGTTGCAGAATCAACCCGTTAGGCACCAGCGAATCGTGCCAGTCCCAGGTCTGGATGCTGCGCGGCGGCAATGCGCCGTTGGGGGCGAACACGGCGGTCGAACACTCGCCTTCAGTGGACGCCGGCATCACCGCGAGAATCTCGGTACGGGCATTCAGGCTGGCGAGCTGCCAAAGCGGCACCCCGGCACCTTCAGCAGTGGCGACGAGCTCTTCGGCGAGGCTCGGGCACCAGCCTTGGAGGGTTTGCAGACTGGCTTCACCGATGGCCTGCACCTGTGCCTGGGGAACACCGACCTGATTGAAGAAATCCAGATAGAGCGCCACCGTCTGGCGGATCTGCGCGGCCCAGGTGGTGCCAATCTGCTGCCCGCGAATCTGCGGATCCCGGGTGTCGGTGACGAAGCAATGAACATTCACGAAAAGATTTCCTTGTTGTCGTTTTGAAAGGCTGCCGTCACGGTTTACGGCGGTAGATTTCGCGACCGGCGAACCAGGTGTTGAGCACCTGGGTGTCGCGCAGAGCGGCGGGCTCGACCGTGAACACATCGCGGTCGAGGACGATCATGTCGGCCTGCTTGCCGGGCTTGAGCGAACCGATCTGGTCTTCAAGGCGCAGCACCTTGGCCGCGTTGAGGGTGTAGGCCTGGAACATGACCTGACGGTCGATGTCTTCGGCGGCGTTGAGCACGCCTTTCGGGCCTTTGCGGCTGACGGCCTGATAGATCGCCTTCCACGGCTCCGGGGTGGTGATCGGCCAGTCGCTGGCACCGGCGATGGTCGCGCCGTTCTTCAACAGCGAGCGCGCCGGATAGGTGTACATGAAGGCCATCGCGCTGACGTAAGGCTTGACCAGGTCCATGCTCGACTCGTCGGCGGCAGCCCAGAACATCTGCATCGAGGCGATGACATTCAGCGCCTTGAAACGAGCGAACTCCTTGGGATTGACCATTTGCAGGTGAGTGATCGAATGGGCGATGCCACTCTGACGATCCTTGCGTGCCTGCTCGATGCCGTTAAGCGACTCACGCACCGCGCGGTCACCGATGGCGTGGATGTGCACCAGCCAGCCGCGCGCATCGGCAGCGCTGACCAGCTCGCCGAAGTGCGCCGGGTCGATCAGCAGCTCACCGGTCTTTTTCGAGTTGCGGTACGGCTCGATCATCGCCGCGCTTTGCGCCGGCACTTCGGCCACGCCGTCAGCGAAAATCTTGATCCCCGGCAAGGTCAGATTGCTGACTCCGAGGAACTGTTGGCGCACCTTGTCCAGCTCATCGAGGTCGGCCGGTCTGGCCTTGGAATCCGCCATCAACAGTGCCGCGACGTGGGCGGTGAGTTCGCCGTTTTCCGAGAGTTTTTTGTAGGTCGGCAACACGCCGAGCGAGGTGTTGGTAACGTCACTGCCCGGGACTTCGTTGGCGAGCGGGTCCATCCATCCGGTGATCCCCAGGCTCTTGTAATAGTTCAATGCCGCGCGCCCAGCGGCCAGTAAGGTGTCAGCGGTCGGCGGCGGCAGCAAGGCCTGCACCGGGTACAGTCCGGCATCGACGAGGAAGCCATCCGGGCTGCCGTCGGAGTGATGGCCGATGGTTGCCTGCTCTTCGCCCTTGAGCGTTTTAACTTTCTCTGCCGTGACGCCGGCGCGTTCAAGCATCGCCCGATTGGCCCAGCCGGTGTGCAGATCCCAGCCCAGCAGGAGGATCGGCTGGTTCGCCCATTCGCCCTGATTGAAACACTGCTCGAGGGCGGCGATGTCGCTCCAGTAGGTCGACGGCAACCCGCCGACACTGAGGAAATCCCCACGCTGCGCCTTGCCGTCCTGACGCCATTGGCGCAGGCGTTGTTCCAGTTGATCAAGCGGCAACAGTTGCCCGTCGAGGTTGGCCTGCAACATCTGCAGACCGCCCTTGATCGTGTGGGAATGCGAGTCGATGAATCCCGGCATCAGCACTTTACCGTGCAGGTCGATCACTTGCGTGGCCGGCGTCTTCAGGCGCATCACCTGCGCATCCGTGCCCACGGCGAGGATCTTGCCGTTCTCCACCGCGACCGCTTGCTGCAAGGGCTGGCCGGGTTCGGCGGTGTAGACCTTGGCGTCGTGCAGGATCAGATCGGCGGACGCCAGACTTTCCAGTGAGGCACAGGCCAGTGCCGATGACACCATCAGGCTCAGTAGCTGCTTCATGAGGCTTCTCGTTATTTTTGTTAGGCTGCGAGCAAGCCTATCCAAGCCTTGGCGATAACTGAATGCCACCTCGCGCACAACTTCTGTGCCCAGCAGGAATAGATCAATGGACAAGATGAGTGCTCTGACGATGTTCGTCGCCACCGCCGAACACGGCAATTTCAGCCGCGCCGCCGAGGTGCTCGGCAAGACTCCGTCAGCCCTGACCAAAGCCGTGGCGCAACTGGAAGAAGAGCTCGGCACGCGGCTGTTCGACCGGACGACCAGACGTATGGCGTTGACCGAGGCCGGGCGGATTTATCTGGATGGCGCGCGGCAGGCGCTGATGCAACTGCAACTGGCCTGCGAGGGTGTCGAACAGCTCAGGCACGAATTGAGCGGCGGCCTGCGCATCACCGCACCGCCCTCCTTCGCCCCGGCGTTTCTCAACGACGTCTGCTGCCGCTTTCTCGACGCCCACCCACAGGTGCATCTGGAAGTCGACTTGAGTGACAGCTATGACGATCCGGTGGATGGCGGTTACGATCTGGCGCTGCGTGACGGCCCGATCGATCTGCCGGGCGTGATCGCCCAACCCATCGTCGAGAATCAGGTGGTGCTGTGCGCCAGCCCGACGTATCTGGCGCGCAAGGGTCAAGAGGTGTCACTGGACAACTATCAGCAGCACGACTGGCTGATCTTTCGTCACCCGCTGCTCAACCGGCATTTCTGGTGGGTCAAACAAGGTGACCGGAGGATTCGCCTGACCCAGCCGAGTCCACGCGTGGCCAGCGACAATTACGACTTCCTGCTGGCCTGCCTGCTGAAGGGTCAGGGCCTGCAGTTTCTGCCGCAATGGAGCGCCGCGCCGTATCTGGCTAGCGGCGAACTGGTGGAAGTGATGCCCGAGTACTGGCGCGAGCCAAGCGCATTCGGCCCGTGGATTTACGTGTTGTATCTGGCCCACCGGCGCAACACGCGCAAGGTCAAAGTGTTTATCGAATTCTTGAAGGCGCACTGGCGCCCACTGTCACAAGGGACGAATGAAAATGGATCTGCCACAGACATGGCGCCAGCGTTTCGCTGACACCCGCTACGAACAGCAAACCATCGGCGAATCCCGAGCCGATGTGTTCCGCCTGACGCCCGCCGGATCAGCGCCGCTGTTCGTCAAATCGGAACCGCGAATCAGCTTCTCCGAATTGCCTGGCGAAGTGCAGCGCCTGCGCTGGCTGGCTGAGCAGGATCTGCCGGCGGCGCGCGTGCTCGACAGCGTCGAAGAAAGCGAGCGCTTCTGGTTGCTGATGACCGCTGTACCGGGACGCGACCTCGCCAGCAGTGAACATCTCACGCCGCAGCAAATCGTCTCGCTGGCGGCGAATGCCTTGCGCACGCTGCATGCAATCGACATTGAAGACTGCCCATTCGATCATCGCCTCGACGCGAAAATCGCCCTGGCCCGAGAGCACCTGTTGGCCGGTTTGATCGACGAAGAAGATTTCGACGACTCGCGCCTCGGCCAAAGCGCCGAAGCGGTGTTCGAGCAGATGCTGGCCGCACGCCCGGACAGCGAAGACCTGGTGGTGACTCACGGCGACGCGTGCCTGCCCAACCTGCTCGTCGACCACGGACGCTTCAGCGGTTTCGTCGACTGCGGGCGGCTGGGCGTTTCCGACCGTTTCCAGGACCTTGCACTGACAGCCCACAGCATCGCCTACAACCTCGGCGAGCAATGGGTGCCGGCATTTTTCGAGGCTTATGGGGTACAACCGGATCTGCGGAAAATCGCCTTCTATCAGTTGCTCGACGAGTTTTTCTGAGGCACGCATCAACGATGCGGATGCACCGTCAGCGCTACCAGTTTGATCACAATCGGCCGCACCACGAGGATGCACAGAAAGGCCACCGGCATTGCCAGCTTGTAAGCGTGCAACGCATTACTCAGGTAGTCGTTATCAATCCCGGAATTGGCGGCGGTGATCACCAGCGACATCAGGAACGCCATGATCGTCGCCATGTACAACGCAAACACATAGGGCGTCGCCCGCGGCGACAGCTTGCGCCGGCTGAGATACAAGGCATCGGTGGTGGTTCTTTGATTCATAGGGCTTTTCCATCCGTTGACAGGGAGTCGGCACCTTAGCAAAGCCCCCCTGCGCGCAACTAGACGGCCCGCCACAGGTACTTTATAAAGCAGAACTTACGAATCAAACCCACGCGGCGGGACACGGATGAATCTGTTGGCGGCGATTGCCAGTTTTATCAAAGTGGTCGAAGCCGGCTCCATCGTCGGCGCCGCCAAGACGCTGGGTGTCAGTGCGGCCGCGGTGAGCCAGACCCTTAATCGCCTCGAAACGCACCTCGGTGTTCGACTGCTGCAGCGCACCACCCGCCGCATGGCCCTCACCGAAAATGGTGCGCTGTATTACGAAAAGGTGCGACGCATCGCGGCTGATCTGGAGTCGGCGCAAAGTGCGATCGTCAGCGATGAAAGCGAACTGCAAGGGCGTTTGAGCATCGCCTCCACCAGCGCATTCGGCCGCCACGTCCTGGCGCCGTTACTCGCCGGTTTCGCCGCGCTGCATCCGCGCCTGCTGGTCGAGCTGTCGACCACCAACGGCAAGATCAATCACATCCAGGACGGCATCGACCTGAGCTTGCGGATCAAGCCGCAACTGGAAGACGGCATCGTCGCGCGCCGGATTGTTTCCCTGCCGTTCATCTTCTGCGCCGCCCCCGCCTACCTCGAACGCGCCGGCATGCCGCAATTACCGCAAGACCTGCAACACCATGCCTGTCTGGCGTTCCGTTATCCATTGGACGGGCGTTTTCTGCGCTGGGGTTTCCTCCGCAACGGCGAGCACTACGACGCCCCGATCAACGCCACCGCCATCAGCGACGACATCGATGTTCTGACGCAAATGGCAGTCAACGGCGCGGGCGTTACGCGCCTGGCCGAATTCGTCGCCGCGCCCTATCTTGAAAGCGGTCAACTGGTGCCGCTGTTTGAAAATCTCCCGGGTGAAAGCCACGCCTATGTCGAACCGATGGACATCTATGCATGCGTGCAGGAGCGAGCGGCGATGACGCCGAAGGTCAGAGCTTTCATGGATTATCTAACTGAACACCTGAACAGACGCTGGCCGATGCAAGCGCCTTGAGCCGCGGCGCATACCGGCGTGCCGATCTGCTTAACTGGCTCATTGCAGCCTCTCAACTCAGGAGATCGGTAATGAAGCTCACCACTCCGCTCGCAGCAATACTGATAGTAACCGCCCTTGCCGGATGCGCCGGTTCATCCGGCTCCAGCGTGAACCTGCCGTTGACCGCCACCCGTCAAAACACCGGGCAGATCGGCAATGTCACGCTGTCTGACTGGGGCCAGCAAACCAACTTCAGTTTCTTCATCAGCGGCGCGCCGAGCGGTGCCTCACTGCCCTTGCGCCTTTATGCCTTCATCAACAAGGGCAGTTGCCAGCAACCCGGAGCGGTGGCCTATGCGTTGAACGACAGGGTCAATACCGAACGACAGGCGATTCGTGGCTGGACGTTTTCCCGGAGCGCGCCGGTGGCCCTGTCGCCGTTGCTGTCCGGCGATTACTCCGTGGTAGTGCGCACGGCGGCGACCGATGGCAGCGTGGATATTTTTTGCGCGGACCTGCGTCAGGGCAGCATCACTAAATAGCGCCGGGCGAATCATCAGCCCCCTCAAACTGCCGGCTACAGGCGCTCATCTGCTGGGTGATCCACTCGCGGAAAACCATGGCATTGGAGCTCTGCTCAAAGGGTTGCGGCGATAACAGGCAATAACTCGAGCCGTCGCGAATGAAGCCGAATGGCGCGATCAATTGGCCGGATTTGAGCTCGTCCTGAACCATCAGAAACGACGCCATGGCGATCCCTTGCCCCGCTAACGCCGCTTGAATGCACAGATAGAAGTGTTCGTAGTCGACTCGACTGACCTGCACCGTGGTCATGTCGGCCAGTCGAAGCCAGTTATCCCACGCCTGTGGGCGCGTCTTGCTGCGCAGCATGCAGGCACCGCGCAAATGATCGCTTGCAGGACGACTGGACGGCACGCAGACCGGGCCGATCCACTCCTCACAAAGGGTCACCCCATGCACGGTCTCGTCCCAATGAAAATCGTCGCGCCGGATCGCCAGATCCACGCCTGAACGAGCGAAGTCGATCGGTCCGCCGGCCGTCAGCAATTGCACCTGCAACTGTGGATGCGCGCTACGGAAGTCAGGCAAACGCGGGATCAACCACTTCATGGCGATGGTTGGCTCGCAGGACACCACCAGCACGTCATCGTGGACTTCGCGTTGCAGACGATAAACAGCGCTTTCCAACTGTTCGAACATCGGCGCGGTGACATTGAACAGCAAGCGCCCGGCGTGGTTGAGAAAGATCGCCCGATTGCGCCGCTCGAACAATTCCACGCCGATCGCCTCCTCCAGCAAGCGCACCTGGCGGCTGACCGCACCGTGAGTAACGTGCAGCAGCTCGGCAGCTTTTACAAAACTCTGGGTCTGGGCGGCGGTATTGAAGAAGCGAAAGGCAGCCAATGGAGGAAGGTTCATATAGGCGATGATTTCTCACAGATTTTCGCGACTATAAATCGTTTTTTTTGCCGAAGATACTTCTCCATCATGGCGCCGCTCAAGGCCGCTAGAGCAGATTCCCATCAACCACTGTTGGTCGTTGGTACAGATCGAAGCTCGACATCTGTGAATTCGAGTAGCGCAAATATCGTCATGGGGAGAGCAGGAATGAACGAGTTGTTTTTGGTAATCGCGATCACCATCCTGGCCGTGATCAGTCCCGGGCCGGACTTTGCCATGGTCACCCGCAACAGTTACGCCTATGGCCGGCGAAGCGGTTTGCTGGCTGCGCTGGGCATTGCCTGCGGCGTGCAGGTTCATGTGTTCTACACCGTGTTCGGGGTGGCGCTGATCATTACTCAATCGCCGGTACTGTTCTGGATGATGAAGCTGCTGGGTGCCGGTTACCTGGTCTATCTGGGCATCAAATCCTTTACCAATAAATCGGTGCTGATATTTGCCGATGCGAGCGCTTCGGCACCCCGCGCCTGGAAAGTGTTCTGCTCAGGCTTTCTGACCAATGCACTGAATCCGAAAACCATGCTGTTCGTGGTGGCGGCGTACAGCCAGGTGGTGGAGCCAGGCAGTTCCCTGACAGCAAACTTCGCCTATGGCTTGTTCATGTCGTTCACGCACTGGGTGTGGTTCAGCCTGGTTGCACTGTTTTTCTCAACGGATCGATTACGCCGCCGGATGCTGGAAAAACAGCGGCTCATCGACAAGGTGATTGGTACGGCACTGATTGGTCTGGCGGCGTGTTTGATGATTCCCGGGGTTGCACAGTCCTGAGGTAGAGCGTTTATGCTGTCGAGTCTGATACCTGTCGAGGTATCCCTCGGCACACCCACGATGAGGCCCATTTCATGAGTAAAGCGCCCTACGTACCGCCCAAGGTCTGGAAACACGAAGCGCCGTCCGGCGGCCAGTTCGCCAACATCAACCGCCCGATTGCCGGGCCGACCCATGAAAAGACGTTGCCGGTGGGCAAGCATCCGCTGCAGCTGTATTCGCTGGCGACGCCCAACGGCGTGAAGGTGACCATCCTCCTGGAGGAATTGCTCGCACTGGGGCATACCGAGGCCGAGTACGACGCGTGGCTGATCCGCATCAACGAGGGGGATCAGTTCTCCAGTGGCTTCGTTGAGATCAACCCGAACTCGAAGATTCCGGCGCTGCTCGACCGCAGCGCGCAGCCACCGATTCGGGTGTTCGAGTCCGGTTCGATCCTGCTGTATCTGGCGGAAAAATTCGGCGCCTTCCTGCCGAAAGATCCCGCCGGCCGCACGGAAACCCTGAACTGGCTGTTCTGGCAAATGGGCGCGGCGCCTTATCTGGGCGGCGGCTTCGGGCACTTCTATGCGTATGCGCCGGAGAAGCTCGAATACCCGATCAACCGCTTCACCATGGAAGCCAAGCGTCAGCTTGATGTGCTTGACCGGCGCCTTGGCGAGAGCCGCTACCTGGCCGGCGACAGCTACACCATCGCCGACATCGCGGTCTGGCCGTGGTACGGGCAACTGGTGCGCAATAACGTGTATTCGGCGGCTGAATTTCTATCGGCACAGAATTACACCCACTTGCAGCGCTGGGCCGAAGACATTGCTCAACGCCCTGCGGTGATTCGTGGCCAGCGCGTCAATCGCACCTGGGGTGACGAGGCCAGCCAGGTTCCTGAACGGCATCAGGCCAGCGATCTGGATTGACGCCGCGCTCCCACAGGGATCCGGGTTGGACATGAGAATTTGAGAGCCCCAGCAATTACAGTGGGACTTGTGCTGGACTTGGGGATCCGCAATCACCCGCAATCTTTGTGGGAGCGGGCTTGCTCGCGAAGGCGCCGGGTCAGTCAACACTCACATCACAGACCTACCGCTTTCGCGAGCAAGCCCGCTCCCACAGGGGTTCGGGTTGGACATGAGGATTTGAGAGACCCAGCAATTACAGTGGGACTTGTGCTGGATTGGGCATCCGCAATCACCCGCAATCTTTGTGGGAGCGGGCTTGCTCGCGAAGGCGCCGGCTCAGTCAACACTCACATCACAGACCTACCGCTTTCGCGAGCAAGCCCGCTCCCACAGGGGTTCGGGTTGGACATGAGGATTTGAGAGCCCCAGCAATTACAGTGGGACTTGTGCTGGAATTGGGCATCCGCAATCACCCGCAATCATTGTGGGAGCGGGTTGGACATGAGGATTTGAGAGCCCCAGCAATTACAGTGGGACTTGTGCTGGATTGGGCATCCGCAATCTTTGTGGGAGCGGGCTTGCTCGCGAATGCGTCGGCTCAGTCAGCACTGGCATCACAGACCTACCGCTTTCGCGAGCAAGCCCGCTCCCACAGGGGTTCAGGTTGGACATGAGGATTTGAGAGCCCCAGCAATTACAGTGGGACTTGTGCTGGAATTGGGCATCCGCAATCACCCGCAATCTTTGTGGGAGCGGGCTTGCTCGCGAAGGCGCCGGCTCAGTCAGCACTGGCATCACAGACCTACCGCTTTCGCGAGCAAGCCCGCTCCCACAGCAACATGAGTGCGCGACGCGCAATGCCCTGTTTCGCAAGACCCACCGGATAAACCCATCTCCACACCACCACTGTCACCGAAGGATCTGCAATGCCCCCTGGAAAACGTGAACTGGCGCAAATCGAGCGGCGCTTGATTGCCACGCTCACTGACGCGTGTGAGACCGCAAAAGGCGAAATCAAAGGTTTCACCTGGCTCACCCACACCGCTGATTTGAACGCGCTGGCTCAAACCCTGAAAGTCATCTGGGTGTTCGAAACCGAGGCCGACAAAAATCTCGCCCTGACTGACGCCAAGGCACGCATCCATGAACTGACGGCCGCTGCTCTGCATGAGGCCAACATCAATGTGCCTGTTTCAGACCGCAACGTGCGTTTCGACTCCGAGGAGGCGTGTCAACGCACTCACGGTGGCAACTGGCGTCATCGTCTGGCCCGGTATTCCTAGCCCTTGCGCTGCTGCTGATACTGCGCAACCAGCTTGTCGAGGAACTCGAACAGTTTCAGGTTCATCTGCTCATAAGCATTGGTTCGTAGCATCGCCGGCTGCTGAACGAAACGCCGATCCACCGCCGCCGCCAACTCGTCGCCGGACGCGGCAATCAAGCGCTCCACGACCTCCGTCGTGAACTCCATATGGCACTGGAAGCCGTAGACCAGATCGCTGTACTCGACAATCTGACGCGGGCAGCCCTCACTGACGGCAAGGATCTTCGCCTGCGCCGTCAGCCCCGGCATATCGTTGTGCCAATGCCCCACTTCGAGCACATCGCCGAAGTGCGCAACCTTGGGGTTGCTCTTGCCCGCCTCCGTCAAGGTGATCGGAAAATTGCCGATCTCCTTTTCCGGACTATGGCCATGTGCAGCACCCAGCGCTTCGCCGAGCAATTGCGCACCCAGGCAAACGCCGACCACTGCCTTGTTCGCGTTGATCGCTCTGACGATCAGATCGCACTCGGCGGCCGCATCGAAATGCGGGCATTGCTCTTTGCTCGTCGCCGGCGATTGCGGACCGCCCAACACCACCAGCAGGTCGATGTTCTCGACGCTCGCAGGCAACGCGTCAAACGCATGGACCCGCGAATAGCTCGCTTCATGGCCACGTTCGCGAACCCAGGTTTCATAGGCGCCGGGCGATTCGAATGCTTCGTGAACCACGAAATGAACGTTCATTGGAGATCCTTGGTGAGGAGCAGGATGAGTGATGCGCGAAAGACTATATGACACTTAGTGTCATTGGCAAGTCCGTTGCTGGAGCTGAGCTGCCAACTCCACAATCACTTCTCTCAACCGGTCACGTTCGACTCGACAGGATGAACCTCAGTTGCACTGCGCCCCGCAAACCAGGCGAGCACAGACGCCACCACCAACACCGCAGCGCTCAGCTCGAAGGTGGCTTTAGAACCGCTCAGATCAAACGCCAGCCCACCGACGATGGCCCCTCCGGCGATTGCCAGTTGCACGATGGCCACGAGCAGCCCTCCGCCGGCTTCGGCATCCTCCGGAAGCGTCTGCGCCAGCCATGTCCACCAGCCAACGGGAGCCGCCGTGGCGACCAGCCCCCACAGTCCGAGCAGGACTGCGCTGAGCAATGGCGATGCGCCGAAGTTCACAAGGGCCAGTGCAATCACCGCCATAATCAGCGGAATAACCGTCAGCGTGCGGTACAGGCCGGTGCCGAGGAATCTTTCAATCACAAAGGTCCCGATGAAACCCGCAAGCCCCAGCCCCAGCAGCATCAACGACAGGGTTGCAACGCTGACCCCGGTGACGACCTCCAGAAAGGGCCGCAGGTAGGTGAACAGCATGAACTGCCCCATGAAAAATACGCTGACGGCGACCATCCCCAAGGCGACCGGCCATTGCTTCATCAACCGCAGGGCATTGCCGCTACCGGCCTGACGCTCGAGCTTGAAGGACGGCAGGCTGATCAGTAGCCACACAGCCGCCAGCGCAGCGACCGGAACCACACAGAAGAATGCGCCGCGCCAGCCTATCAACGCGCCGAGGAAACTCCCCGCCGGAGCGGCAATGACCGTCGCCAGCGCGTTACCGCCGTTGACGATGGCCAGTGCCCGAGACACTTGATCAGGCTGCACCAGACGCATTGCGGTCGCCGCCGACAACGACCAAAAACCGCCGATAGCGATACCGATCAAGGCCCGCCCGAACATGAACGAAGGGTAGCCCGGCGCGAACGCGACCACCGTACCCGAGACGATCATCAGCAAGGTCAGACCCAGCAACAGCTTCTTACGCTCGACGCGAGCAGCGACCGCTGCAATCACCAGGCTGGTCACCAGGGCGAATGCCCCGGACACGGAAATCCCCTGCCCGGCCTGGCCTTCGCTGATGTGCAGTTCTGCGGCAATGGGCGTCAGCAGGCTGACCGGCATGAATTCTGAAGCGACCAGCGCGAAGGCGGCCAACGACATGGCCAGCACGGCGCTCCAACCGCGTTGCTCTGTAGAAAGGGAAGTCATGGGAACTACCTGTATTGCGAGAGGCGTCCGGGCGATTGCCCGGACGCACTGTTTTTCACGGTGCCAGGATCGCGTTGTCGAATCGCGGCTCTCCTGTAATTGTTTGACACATTCTCCCGGTCGATTGACCTCTGCCCTAGTGCATTCCTCTTGAATGCTTGCCTGATCCTCTGAGGATGCAGGGTGATGTATAGGAAACGTCTGTTCAGCGGACTAGAGTTCGATCAACAGGAGTTGCCCGACATGATCACTACCCCGCTGCGCCACGAATCACCTTTGGCGTTGAACATTGACCCGCGCGTGAGCGTGCCGGGTGACTTCCCCACGGCCATACCCGGGCTGTCGCTGTTTCGTCGCGATCAGCCGGCGCCACCGGCCGTGTGCATGATCGAGCCGAGCCTGATTCTGGTGGGCCGTGGGGAAAAGCGCTTGTGGGTCGGGGGTGAAGGTTACAGCTATGACCCTTCGCGGTTTCTGGTCACCTCACTGGATCTGCCCGCCAACTCCGAAGTGCTGGTTGCCAGCCCCGAACAGCCCTGTGTCGGGCTGGTGCTGAAACTGGATGTGAGCATGCTCGCCGAGGTCATCACCAAGGTTGGCCTGCCGGCCAAGCGGCATTCATCCACGGGTGCAGGCGCTGGCATTGGCGACATGTCGTGCGCGCTGCAAGGCGCGCTCGAACGCCTGCTGGCATTACTCGATGAGTCTGAGGCAATCCCGCTGCTGGCGCCGCTGGTGCTGCGGGAAATCCACTATCGGCTGCTCCATACCGATCAAGGTGCGCGGCTGCGGCAGATCACTGCCGTCGATGGCCAGGGTTATCGCATCGCCAAAGCCATCGACTGGCTCAAGGTCAACTACAGCGCGGCGCTGCGCATCGATGAACTGGCGGCGCGGGTGCAGATGAGCGCACCGACCTTTCACCACCATTTCCGCCAGCTCACCGGCATGAGTCCGCTGCAGTACCAGAAGTGGCTGCGATTGAACGAGGCGCGCCGACTGATGTTGATGGAGCGTCTGGACGTTTCGCGAGCGGCGTTTGCAGTCGGGTATGAAAGTCCCTCGCAGTTCAGTCGCGAATACGCACGCCTCTACGGCACCGCACCGAGTCGTGACATGGCGCTGCTGCGGGGCGAGCCATACGCCGCAGAAGCGCTGGGCAACGCGAACAGTTGAGCAAAAGAACACGCTTTACCGGTGAGGCGCCACGCCGCGTGTCACCGCTTATAAAAATGCACGTCAACCGATGATCGAGCGGGTGAACCATGGAACTACGAATCAACCAGAAAACCTATCAGGTCGATGCCGACGCCGATACGCCCCTGCTGTGGGTGATCCGCGATGACCTGGGCATGACCGGCACCAAATACGGCTGTGGACTGGCGCAGTGCGGCGCCTGCTCCGTGCTGGTGGACGGCAATGTCGTGCGCTCGTGCGTCACGCCGGTGGCCGGTGTGGTTGGCCGTGAGGTCACCACCATTGAGGCGATCGAGGCCGATGAAGTGGGCAAACGAGTGGTCTCGACCTGGGTCGATCTGCAGGTCGCCCAGTGTGGCTACTGCCAGTCCGGGCAGGTGATGGCCGCCACGGCGCTGCTCAAGCAAAACCCCAAACCAAGTGACGCGCAGATCGAGGCGGCGATGGTCAACCTGTGCCGCTGCGGCACGTACAACGCCATTCATGCCGCCGTGCATGAGCTGGCCGGCAAGGGAGACGCCTGATGAACGTGCGTATCGATCCTGCTCAGGAAGCCTCGGCACTGACTCTGCACGAACCGATCAACGTGTCGCGCAGACGTTTCCTGGCCGGCACCGCCGTCGGCGCACTGGTGCTTGGCTTCGGTCTGCCGCTGGGTGCGACGCGCGTGCAAGCTGCCGTGGCGGCCGCGACTGCCGAGCGCGGCACGCAAGTCCCGGCGTTTCTGGAAATCCGTCCGGACAACCGCGTGCGCCTGCTCTGCCCGTTCATGGAAGGCGGACAAGGTACGTTCACCGCGATGGCGCAGATCGTCGGTGAAGAGCTGGATGCCGACCCGGCGACTTTCCTGGTGGAAGCCGCGCCGCCCGGCGAAGCCTATGTGGTGATGGAAAACGGCATGCGCATCACCGGCGGCAGCATGTCGGTGCGCATGAGTTACCCGGTGATGCGCCGCCTCGGCGCCCTCGCCCGCGCCATGCTGCTGCAGGCGGGCGCCCAGCAGTTGGGGGTGCCGGTGGGCGAACTGAGCACCGAACCCGGCAAAGTCGTGCACGCGAAGTCGGGCCGCTCGGTGGTCTACGGCGAACTGGCCGAGCACGCCATGGATCTGCCGGTTCCCGATCCGGCCTCGGTGCAGCTGCGTGATCCGAGCCAGTTCCGCTGGATCGGCAAACCGGTGAAGCGTGTCGATGCCTACGACAAGTCCACGGGCAAGGCACTCTACAGCATCGACCTGAAGGTCGACGACATGCTCCACGCCGCCGTTCAACATGCCCCGCGTCTGGGGATGACCGTGGGCAATCTGCGTAACGAAGAGCAGGTCAAGGCGATGAAAGGCGTGCATTCCGTGCATCGTCTGCCGGGTGCCGTGGCGGTGGTCGCCGAGCGCTGGTGGCACGCCAAACGTGCAGTGGAAGCGATTCAGGTCGACTGGCAGGAACCCACGGCCGACAGCAAGGTACGGCCGATGCCTGCAGACTTTTCCAGCGATGCCTGGCTCAAGCGCCTGGCTGAAGACAAAGGCCCGGCCAAGGATGATGAAAATGAAGGCGACGTGGCTGCAATTCTGGCAAGTGCCAAGACCCGGATCGACGCCACCTACCACAACCAGTACCTGAACCACGGCCAGTTGGAGCCGCCGTCGGCGCTGGCCCGATTCAATCCCGACGGTTCGCTGGAAGTCTGGCTGCCGAATCAGGCGCCGGACATGTTCCGTGCGGACATCGCCAAACGCACGGGGCTGGACCCGTCGCGGATTACCTTGCATTCGCCATTGCTCGGGGGCTTCTTCGGTCGGCATTTCCTCTACGACGCCGCCAGCCCCTACCCCCAGGCGATCGAGCTGTCCAAGGCAGTTGGCCGCCCGGTCAAACTGATCTGGAGTCGCGAGGAAGAGTTCCTGCGCGACGTGCTGCGTCCCGTAGCCGCCGTGAATTTCCGCGCCGCGCTGGATAACGACGGCTGGCCGCTGGCAATCGAAGCGATCAGCGCCACCGAAGGTCCGACCGAGGCGCTTGCCGGCAAGCAGGGTGAAAAGCTCGACCCGACGGCGCTTGAAGGCTTATCCGGCAAGTCCTACGCGATCCCCAACAAGCGCATCGCGCAGATCTACGCCAAAGGCCCGGCGATGCTCGGTTACTGGCGTTCGGTGGGCAATTCGCTCAACGACTTCTTCTATGAATCGTTCCTTGACGAACTGGCTGACAAGGGCGGCAAGGACCCGTTCGAACTGCGCCTGCATCTGCTGCGCGACAACCGTCGACTGACCACGCTGCTGCAAGCAGTGGGCGAGCTGTCGGGTGGCTGGAAGCGTGGGCCGTTTACCGCGGCGGACGGCAGCAAACGTGCGCGAGGCGTGGCGATGGCGTCGCCGTTCGGTACCCAGACCGCCGTGATCGCCGAGGTCTCCATCGAGAACGGTCAGGTCAAGGTGCACGACATCTGGCAGGCGATCGACCCCGGCAGCATCGTCAATCCGGCGATTGTCGAAGCGCAGGTCAATGGCGCGGTGGCGCTCGGATTGTCGCAGACGCTGGTGGAGGAAGCCGTGTGGATTGATGGCAAACCGCGCGCGCGCAACTACGACTTGTATCCGATCCTGCCGCCTGCGCGGATGGCTCGGGTCCACGTGCGTGTTGTCGAGAGCGGGGAAAAAATGGGCGGCATCGGCGAACCACCGCTGCCCGCCGTCGCACCCGCCGTCGCCAATGCGGTGGCAACGCTGACCGGGCAACGGGTGCGCAGCCTGCCCATGAGCCGACACACCTTCACTTGATCAGCGCCGGAGCGTCCATGAATAACCGCCGATTCGCAAGAACCGCTGGCTGGCTGGCAGTGCCGTGCCTGGTCGCGGCAGGCCTGCTGGCCTGGTATGTCACCCGCGAGCCTGTCTCGCGCCTTGAAAACACCCAAACCGCCGTGGCCGATATCGACACGGCGCTGGTAGCCCGTGGCGAATACGTCGCCCGACTCAGCGATTGCGTCGCGTGCCACAGCGTGCCGGGCGGTGCACCGTTCGCTGGCGGCCTGGAAATGGCCACACCTCTGGGCGCGATTCACGCGACCAACATCACCCCGGAGCCGGAAACCGGCATCGGTCGCTACAGCCTGGCGGACTTCGACCGTGCGGTGCGCCATGGCGTGGCACCCGACAGCCGTCGTCTGTACCCGGCGATGCCCTACCCGTCCTACGCCAAGCTCAGTGACGACGACGTGCGGGCGCTGTACGCGTTTTTCATGAAAGGCGTGGCACCGGTCAAGCAGGCGAATATCCCGAGTGCGATTCCTTTCCCGTTGAACCTGCGCTGGCCGATTGCCCTGTGGAACGGTGTGTTTGCCGATACCGGACCTTACGTGGCCAAACCGTCGCAGGATGAAGTGTGGAACCGCGGCGCCTATCTCGTTCAAGGCGCAGGACACTGTGGCAGTTGCCATACGCCACGCGGTCTGGCGTTCAACGAGAAGGCCCTGGATGAATCCGCCACGCCGTACCTCGCCGGCGCCTTGCTCGATGGCTGGTACGCGCCGAGCCTGCGGGATGACCACAACACCGGCCTGGGCCGCTGGAGCGAACCGGAGATCGTGCAGTTCCTCAAGACCGGGCGCAACAAACACGCGGTGGTTTACGGCTCGATGACCGAGGCGTTCAACAACTCCACGCAGTTCATGAGCGATGACGATCTGACCGCGATTGCCCGTTATCTCAAGTCGTTGCCGGGGGACCCACAGCGCGACGGCCAACCCTGGCAGTACCAAGCGGTTTCGGCGACGGAACGTCTGGACGCGCCCGGTGCTCATACCTACGTCACGCGCTGTGCTTCGTGCCACGGCCTCGACGGCAAGGGCCAGTCGCAATGGATGCCACCGCTGGCCGGCGCCACCTCGGCACTGGCCAAGGAAAGTGCCTCGGCGATCAACATCACCCTCAACGGTTCGCAGCGGGTGGTGGCCGCCGGAGTGCCGGACGCCTATCGCATGCCGGCCTTCCGTGAACAGTTGTCGGATCAAGAGATCGCTGAAGTGCTGACCTTCATGCGCAGCACCTGGGGCAATAAGGGCGATGCCGTTGAAGCGCAGGCAGTCAACAAGCTGCGTGAACACACCGATCCGGCCAGCAGCAGCCCGATCATCCTGCAAATGCGTTAGAGGAGCTTTGATGGAAAGCATCGACTTGCTGGTCCTGCGCACCGCGCGGGACTGGCTCGCCGCCGGCGAGCGAGTGTTGCTCGCCACGGTGGCGCGCACCTGGGGCTCTTCGCCGCGCCCGACAGGGTCGATGATGGCCTTGCGTAACGACGGTCGCGCGGTCGGCAGCGTGTCCGGCGGCTGCATCGAGGACGACCTGATCGATCGCTACACCACCGTGCATGGCGGCAGCGGCTTCAAGGACGCCGCGCCCGAGGTGGTGCGCTACGGCGTCAGCGCCGACGAGGCGCATCGTTTCGGTTTGCCCTGTGGCGGCACGCTTGAGCTGACTCTCGAGTTCAACCCGTCCTGGCAGGTGCTCGACGAACTGCTGGTGCAACTGGATGCCGGGCAACTGGTGCGCCGCTGCCTGGCACTGGATAACGGTCAGGTCACACTGCAACCCACGGCCACCCCGGAGCAATTCAGTTTCGACGGCCAACAGATGCTCAATACCCTCGGGCCGGGGTATCGGCTGCTGATGATCGGTGCCGGCGCGCTGGCCGAGTATCTGGCGACCATGGCCCTGTTCAACGGCTTCAAGGTCGCGGTGTGCGACCCACGTGCGGAATACATCGAAACCTGGGCGGTGAACGGCGTGGAGCGGATCATCGGCATGCCCGATGACGTGGTGCGCGACTTCGCGGTCGATCTGCGCACCTGCATCGTCGCCTTGAGTCATGATCCGCGACTCGACGACCTGGCACTGCTCGAAGCCCTGCACAGCCCGGCGTTTTACATCGGCGCCATCGGTTCGCGGCGCAATAGTCAGCTGCGCCGCGAACGTCTGATCGAGCATTTTGGTGAAACCCAAGCGTCACTCGAGCGCCTGCACGGGCCAATCGGCATCTACATTGGCAGCAAGACACCGGCGGAGATCGCCGTCAGCGTGATGGCCGAGATCCTTGCCGCGAAGAACGGCGCCAGCCTGCCGAAAGAGTTTTCAATCGCCAGCTCCAAGGCGCAGGAAGCCTGACTGGCTGGAACAATAACGATCAACAGCGCCGTTCGCGGCTTGCGCGTAATCAAGGAGCACCGCACAACATGGAACAAATCACTTACCGCACCGCGACGGGCGCAGACGCGTTGAGCATGTGTGAGCTGGGGCAATTGCTCAACGACGTGCATCACACTGCCCGCCCCGACATCTATGCCCCACCCACTGCGGAATTTTCCCGTGACCTGCCCCACTGGTCAGGCCTTTTCGAAAAACCCGGTCACGTTGTGTTCATCGCCCATGTGGGCGATCAACCTGCGGCGTTTATCACGGCCAGCCTTTCGGCCAGTTCAGGGCCGTTGATGCAACCGCAGAATGTCGTTCGCATCGGCTCGGTGTGTGTCGCCGAACAGTTTTCGGGACAAGGCATCGGCCGTGGGCTGATGAATCTGGTGAAAAACTGGGCGATCGAACAGGATGCCCAGGATCTGCGTTTGACCGTATGGCCGTTCAATAACCGTGCCGCGCGGATGTATGCGGAGTTCGGCTTTGAGACTCGGGCTGTCGAAATGGGCATGCGTTTGTAGTGAGTTGCCCTCGTCCAGACTTTTTCCGGCACTGCGCGCAGCGATCAGGAAATCACAGCTTTCGCCGATGGGTTGGCGGACATGTTCAGTGCCTACGTGATGACGCTGAATCAACCTTCAACGTGAGACGGCTGCTCGGGTGAACTGCTGTTCCGTCACCACGCTGCCCCACTGACTGCCCGGCTCTTCCATGGTCAATTCGAACCCGGCCGCTTCGTACAGTCGGCGCGCGGCGTCGAGGCCCTTGAAGGTCCAGAGCTGAATCGCGTCAAAACCCCGCTGATCGCAAAACTCCACCGCCGCGCTCAGCAGTTGCCGGCCGACGCCACTGCCGCGGCAGCCGTCATCGAGGATGAACCAGCGCAAATGCGCCTGATTGCTGCCCAGATCCTGGCCGTCGATTGCGATCGAGCCAACGATGCGCTCATCAAGCGTCGCCACCCAGATCTGGTTGCAGGGCTGATCGAGGCGCCCGACAAACTCCGCCACTCCACTGGCGACGCGGCTTTCAAAGATCGCGCCGAAACCGGAATGTCGCGAATAATAATCCGCATGCATTTGCGCCACGCGGCCGATCAGGCCGGGGCGATAGCCGGCGCTGATGTGCAGATTCGGCGCGAGCGGCCGGTCAGCACCCAGGCGGATGGTCTTGAGCGCATGCGCGTAGGTTGAAAGGCCCTGCGCCACACTCTGTTGTTGCGACGGATTGAGCGTGTTCAGTGCCTTGCTGACCTGGGCCTGGCCGTAGGCATGAATGTCGGCAACGGTCTGCCGGCCCTGCGGCGTCAGGTGCAGATGCTTGACCCGGGCGTCCTCGGCGGCGCGCTCTTCGATCTCCCCGGCCTTGATCAGTTTGCCGACCATGCGGCTGACACTGGACTTTTCAAGGCCAAGGCTTTGCGCCAGTTGCGCAGCGCTGACGCCGTCCCCGGCTTCGATTTCCAGCAATGCGTGCACGCCGGAGGCGGAATAGTCGGTCGCCGCCAGTGTGGCGCGCATGAAGCCCAACTCCCGCACCATCGTGCGTGACGCCGTGCGGATATCTTCGATCAAGGCTGGAGGAATAGTCATGACAAGCCACCACTGAGAACATAGTTGTACGATACAACCATATTCCGCAATCTCTGTGCAATGCGCCGACTACGCTGGGTAACGGCGAACAGTATCCGGTCGACAAACCTCCCGGCAGGTTCCACCATGGCCCCTTTCCCTGAAATGACAGCGAGGCGTCGTAATGAGCCAATCCACCATCCGCGCGTTGATCCTTGATGACTACGCTGAAAACAGCTTTCGCGAGGCGCAGATCGAACGCCCGGTGCCGCAGGACAACCAGGTTTTGGTGCGCATCATCGCCAGTGGTGTGAACCCCATCGACTACAAGATCCGCACCGGCAACGCGCCCTACGCCATGCCGGAACTGCCGGCGATTCTCGGTACTGACATGGCCGGCGTGATCGAAGCGGTGGGCGCCAACGTTACCCATCTGGCAGTGGGCGATGAGGTGTTTGGCATGGTCGGTGGCGTGCGCGGTTTGCCGGGGTCGCTGGCCGAGTACCTGGCCGTGGATGCGGATCTGGTGGCACGCAAGCCGAAAAATCTCGGCTTCCGTGAAGCTGCTGCGGTGCCGCTGGTGTTCCTGACCGCGTGGGAAGGTCTGGTCGACCGCGCACACGTCAAGGCCGGTCAGAAGGTGCTGGTGCATGGCGGCGCGGGCGGTGTCGGCCACATGGCGGTGCAAATTGCCGCCGCGTTGGGCGCTGAAGTGTTCGCCACGGTCTCGCCGGGCAAACGTTCGATTGTCGAAGGCTACGGCGCCACGGCCATCGACTACCAGAGCGTGCCAGTCGAGCAGTACGTGAATCAGTTCACCGACGGCCAGGGTTTTGACGTGATCTACGATACCGTCGGCGGCAAGAGTCTGGATGATTCGTTCGCGGCAATCCGCCTCTACGGTCACGTCACCAGTTGCGCAGCGTTCGGCACCCACAATCTGGCCACCGGCTCGCTGCGCAGTGCCACGCTGTCGGGGATTTTCGTGTTGCTGCCGATGCTCACCGGCGTCGGGCGCAAGCACCACGCAGAAATCCTCGGCTACGCCACGCGGTTGATCGAAGAAGGAAAGGTCAAGCCGTTGATGCATGCCGAACGCTTCAGCCTCAGCCAGGCTCGACAGGCACATGACGCGGTGCAACAGGGCACGGCGCTTGGCAAGGTGGTGATCGACGTCGCCTGAGCCGCATAAACTCCAGCAAAAAAAAGCCCCGCAACCGAATGAGGTGCGGGGCAAAGTATTGGTTGGTTGCGGCCAACCAAAGGAGCTCGGTTAAAACGGTTTGCGCAGCCGGGTCAGATGCAATCCTGGGCGGCGCGTTCAAAGCTGGATGGCAGGAAATTCGAGGCCAGCAAGTGGCGCTCGTAGATGAACACCTTTCCGCCACTGCCGGCCTTGTAGGCTTCCAGCACGTTGTCTGCCGACACCTTGCTCGGCACCACAATCCGGTAGCTGCGCTGGGTTTGCGAGACGGTCGGGTTCAGCGCACTGCCCTGCAGCTTCGGCACCACGCAATCGGCGTATTGCGCCGGGGTCTTGTTGGTGTGCAAAGTGAGCGTCGGGTCGTTCGGTGCGGAGGCGCAACCGCCGAGCAGCAAGGAGGCAACGGCCAGGGTCGGGGCAAACAAAGCACGCATCGGGGTAATCCTGAAAATAAAGGTCCGGTTCAACCGGCAGCGGTTCAGCGTCACGGCGCCGCCGCTGCCCTTTTGGTTTTGAGTGTTCAGCTGGAAGCCACCAGCGCCTTGAGCGAGGCGTCGAACTGCTTCAAGGCATTGAGTTGCAGGTCACGTTGTTTCTCGATCTGCGCGGCAATCTCTTGCGCCGCTTTGTCGTGGACCCAGACCGACGGGATCTGTTTCTCCACCGAGCCCTCGGCCTTGCCGATGTACTGCAGGTCGGCATCGTAGAAACGCGCGATGAAGTGCGCTTCGAACAGGCTGTTCTGCTGGGTCAGCAAGCGGTTGAAGGTGTCGAGTTTCACCACGATGTCCGGATGCGCCAGAATCAATGCATCGAGGTTGTCGTAAACGGTCACCGACATGAACTGACGCTGCAGCGAGCTGAGCAACCAGTCGATGGCCAGCTCCGGATCGGAGCTGCGGACAAAGGCTGCACGAATCCGCGAGTCCAGCGCATCCTTGGCACCGTGCAGCGCCATGTCGTGGTAACGCGTCAGGTACTGCAGGTTTTCCCGGGTGTTTTCGCTGTACAGCACACCCACGGTCTGTGAATGCTGCAAGGTCGCGCTGCTGCCGGCGATCGGTTGAAGATGACACTCACAGGCGTCGTCTGCGTAAGACGGTGCCGTGGCTACCACGCCGCTCATCAGCAGAGCGATCAGCGCCAGTCGGGTCAGTGTCTTCATCGCGCAATTTCCTTGAGCTGCGTGTTCAATGAAAGCGATTTTCCGCCTATTGAATGCAAAGCTGAACTTGCGTTTCGTGATGGTCACTATTACTTCTAGCGATAGTTACCGACGATAAAGTTTGATGCACGCTCATCCCTAATGACTAAAACAACAGTGAGGAAGCCGATTTGAGAACCTTTGACCTGATCCGCGACGCGGTTTTGCCCGACTTTCGCGAGCGGGTGGCCGAATACCTGGTGCAGTACGAAAGCGTGTTGCTGGACAAGAACATCACCAATGCGCAGCTCAAGCGCGATACTGCCAACCAGTTGCGCGGTTATCTGCGCGGGCTGAACACCACGCGCGTGCTGGGTATGGCGTACTGGGAAGAACTGGATCGGCGGATCGTCGACACCTGGCTCGCGCCACAGCGATGACCGACTAGACTTGCCGGGCTGCCAATGTCCCGTCAGTCGAACCGGAGGTGTCCCCCATGAGCAACAGCGAACCTGCAACTTTCAACGGCTGGGCCGCCACCGCCGCCCGTGCCCCGCTGGAACGCTACAGCTACGATCCCGGCCCCTTGGGCGAAGAGGACGTGGAAGTCGCGGTGGAATATTGCGGCGTCTGTCACTCCGATCAGTCGCTGATCGACAACGACTGGGGCATCAGCCGCTACCCGTTCGTGCCGGGTCACGAGGTGGTCGGCAAAATCGTGCGCATGGGCCCGCAAGTGCGCGGCCTCGAACTCGGCCAGCGCGTCGGCATCGGCTGGTACAAGGGCAGCTGCATGCATTGTTCGTCGTGCATCAGCGGCTCGCAGCAACTGTGCGGCACCGCCCAACCGACCATTATCGGCAGCAACGGCGGCTTTGCCGATCGCTTGCGTTCGCACTGGGCGTGGGCGATTCCGGTGCCGGCCAATCTTGATCCGGCGATGGTCGGCCCGTTGTTCTGCGCCGGTTCCACCGTGTTCAACCCGTTGCTGCAGTTCGGCGTCAAACCCACCGACCGGGTCGGCGTGGTCGGCATTGGCGGCCTCGGTCACCTGGCACTGCGGTTTCTCAACGCGTGGGGCTGCGAAGTCACTGCGTTTACCTCGTCCTTGAACAAACAGGATGAAGCCAGGCGTCTGGGCGCGCATAACGTGGTCGCCTCGACTGACAGCCAGGCGCTGAAAGCGATTGCCGGCAGCCTGGACTTCCTGCTGATCAGCGCCAACGCCGACCTCGACTGGACTGCGATGCTCGCCACCCTGCGCGGCAATGGGCGGCTGCATTTCGTCGGGATCGTGCCCAACGCGATTCCGGTGCATGTGTTCGATCTGATCCCCCAGCAGAAATCCCTGTCCGCTTCCCCGGTCGGCTCGCCCGGCACCATGGCGACCATGCTTGAATTCTGCGCCCGGCATCAGATTCTGCCGCAGGTCGAGATGTTTCCCATGAGCAAGGTCAACGAGGCCGTCGATCATCTGCGCAGTGGCAAGGCGCGCTATCGCGTGGTGCTGGACGCGAGTCAGTGACGATCCTGTGCGGCGCCTGCGAGGGCAGCCGCCGCACCTCCTGCCAAAACAGCCCCGAACGCTTACAATCGCCCGTCTAACCGCCCCCTCAGACAGGCGCTTCAAGAAATGCTGCTCGATCCACCAACGATGCTGACCATCTCGATCGCTCTCGCCGCCGCTGCCGCGCTGTATCTGGCGGTCGAGTGGCGCAGCATTCGTGAGCCTTCGCTGCTGTTCTGGAGCGCCGGTTTCGCCACGATTACCGTCGGTTCCACCCTGGCACTGCTACGCAGCAACGGCTTTCTGCTGGTCGGCATCTGGTTTGCCAACGGCTTGCTGGTGACCGCGCATTTCCTGTTTCTACTCGGCGTGGCGCGCTTTACCCAGATTCGCCTGTCCCGCGCCTGGTACCTGATCTTCGTCTGCTGGCTGGTGATGCTGTTGCTACCGGACGGGCCGCTGTGGTCGAAAGTCATGCTGGCGGCCAACTCGCTGCTGGTGGCCGCCTCGACGCTCAAGGCCAGTCTGCTGCTGCGCCCGCATGGCAAATCGCTGAGCGTCGGCGCGGTGCAATTGCGCTACGTGCTACTGGGCCATGGGCTGTTCTATGTGGCCAAGGCCCTGACCGTGATGATCCCGGGGACGCTGATCGACCTCGCCGCGTTCCGTGGCGTCATCATCCAGATCTCGCTGGTCGAAGGCGCGATGGCGATCATGCTGATCGCGCTGTCGATGACCGGCACCGAACGTTACCGGCGCGAAGAGCAGATCGCCCGATTGGCCGCTCGCGACCCGCTGACCGCCCTGTACAACCGGCGCGCGCTCGACGTGCGCGCGCCGCGCCTGCTGCAGGACGTCTCCCCGGCGCATCCCGGCGCCCTGCTGCTGATCGACATCGACAACTTCAAACTGGTCAACGACCAGTACGGTCACAGCGCCGGCGACCGTTTGCTCGTCGCCTTGAGCGAAATGATTCGCACCGAGACCACCGATGAGACATTGGCCGCGCGCTTGGGCGGTGACGAGTTCGTGATTTTGCTGAGCAACGCGCCCAGTGATCACATCGTCAGACTGGGCGACGCCCTGCGCGATCAGTTCCAGCGCAACGCCGCCCAGACCTTCCCCACCGCCGAACCGGTGACGCTGAGCATCGGCGCCACCCTGTTCAACCAGCCGCCGGCCAGCCTCGCGGCACTGATCGAGCAAGGCGACGCCGCGCTCTACGAATCCAAGCGCGGCGGCCGCAATCGCCTGCGCCTGACCGGGCTCACCACTTCAGGATGACCAGACCCATGACCCGTTCCGAGACGCCCCTGCAAGACCTCGCCGCCCCCGAAGGCGTCTGCTACGGCTGCGGCGGCCGCAACCCCCACGGGCTGCACGTCAAAAGCTATTGGCACGAGGACGGTGTGCACGTCATGGCCGAACATCTGCCGGACGACAAATACTGTGGCTGGCCGGACCTGGTGTACGGCGGCCTGCTGGCGATGCTGATCGACTGCCATTCCAACTGGACCGCCATGGCCTGGCACTACCGCCACGAACAACGTGAACCAGGCAGCCTGCCGCGCATCGACTGCGTGACCGGCAACCTCGGCATCAAATTCATCAAACCCACGCCGATGGGCGTCACCCTGACCTTGCGCGCCAGGGTCGAGGGCGAGGTCGGGCGCAAGACGCGGGTGATTTGCGAGGTGTACGCCGGGGAGGTGCTGACGGCGGTGGGCGATTCGGTGTTCGTGCGGGTCGATACCGGGCAACTGGCGGACGCAGCGCACGGCCGCTGACTCCACACGCTCCCCTGTAGGAGCTGTCGAGTGCAACGAGGCTGCGATCTCTTGATTCTGACCTTGATGGAGGACGCCAAAAATCAACCTCAAAAGATCGCAGCCTTCGGCAGCTCCTACAGGAATGACATTTGAGCAAACCCGGCTAGGCGCGCCTACGCCAAAATCGACGAGGCTATAGCCGACCGCACTTCCAGGAGTTTCCACCCAGTGTCCGACCTGCCGACCCAGCGCGCCTACACCCGGCGCTTCAACGCCGTACTCGCCTACATCGACGCGCATCTCGAAGGCGACCTCTCGGTGAGTACGTTGAGTCAGTTGGCGAACTTTTCGGTGTTTCACTTCCATCGGCAATTCAGCGCCTTCGTTGGCGTGCCGGTGTCGCGCTATGTGCAGCTGATGCGCTTGCGCCGGGCTGCGCATCGGCTGGCCGCGCAGCCGGAGCATTCGATACTGGATGTCGCGTCTGGCGCCGGTTTCGAAAGCCCGGAAGCGTTCAGCAGGGCGTTCCGGCGCGATTTCGGCCTGTCGCCGAGTGCCTTCAGGAAGCAACCGAACTGGCAGATCTGGAATGCGGTGTTTGCCATCCCTCATTTCTCCAGGAGCGTCATCATGCAAACACGAATCGTCGATTTCCCCACCGTGCGCGTCGCAGCGCTTGAGCACTGCGGCGCACCGGGGGAGGTTCAGCAAAGCGTGCAGAAATTCATCGCCTGGCGCATGCACAGCGGGCAGTCGCCCGTGGCGTCGAGTCGTACCTTCGGCATTCCCTACAACAACCCCGACACCACTGCGGCGCAGGATTTTCGCTTCGCCATCTGTGGCGAGATCGAAGAGCCGGTAGCACCCAATACGTTCGGCGTGGGGGAACTCGTCATTCCCGGTGGACGTTGCGTGGTGGTGCGGCACGTCGGTTCGCCGGATCATATCGGCGAAACCATCTATCCGGTCTACCGTGACTGGTTGCCGGCCAGCGGTGAGGAATTGCGCGATCATCCGCTGTTTTTCCATTACCTGAGCGTGTATCCCGAGACCCCGCAGGAGCAATGGCAGACGGACATCTATGTGCCTTTGCAATCGTAAGATTCACTTACATGTTTTTCCGCTTGTGGTGCGTAATGACAACCCTTTATAAGAGCGGCTCACTCGCGAATTGAAGGATGTAAACATGAGCAATGCCTGGAACGAAGGGTATTTCACCGACGAGGGCTACACCTACTCGTATAGCCGGGAAATCAACCCGGTGTTCCAGCGTTATTGTTTGTTGTTGCGCGGTTTTGCCACCCTCGAAGACACCGGCGGTTACCACTGCGAACTGGGCTTCGGCCAGGGTGTTTCAATCAACATCCACGCCGCCGCCAACCCGGGCAACTATGTCGGCACCGACTTCACACCGTCCCAGGCCGCGCATGCCATTGCGCTGGCGAATGACTGGAACAGTCAGGCACGACTGTATGACGACAGCTTCGAGCAGTTGCTGGCCCGTGATGACCTGCCGGCCTTCGACAGCATCAGCCTGCATGGCATCTGGACCTGGGTCAGCCGTGACAACCAGAAACTGATCGTCGAATTCGCCCGGCGCCACCTCAAGCCAGGGGGCATGTTGTACGTCAGCTACAACTGCTTCCCGGGCTGGTCACCTTCGGCACCCTTGCGCAATCTGTTCAGCCTGCACAACCGCTTTGCCAGCCAGGCCTCGACCAGCCCGGCCAAGCGCATCGATGCCGCGATGCAGTTTTCCGAAGCACTGTTGGCGGCCAATCCGAAGTACGCCAAAGCGGCGCCGGCCCTCGGTGCCCAGTTGCAGAGCATCAAGGGCCAGAATCGTCAGTACGTGGCCCATGAGTACTTCAACCGCAATTGGGACTGCATGTACTTCACTGACGTGGTCGACGCCATGACCGCAGCCAAACTCGACTACGCCACCACGGCCGTGCCGCTGGACACAGTGGCCCCGCTGAATTTGAGTGCAGAAGGCATGGACTTTCTGGAAGGTATCGAGCACCCGATCATGCGGGAACAGGCGCGCGACTATTTCATCAATCAGAATTTCCGCCGGGATCTGTATGTACGCGGCGCCAATCGGCTGTCTGCTGCCGAGCAGCGCGATGGCCTGCTGAGAACGCGTTTTGTCCTGCTGCAAGCGATTGAGAGCATTCCCGGCACGGTCACTGGTCCCGCCGGCGAGGCTGCGCTGCAAACAGAGATTTACAGCCCGGTGCTCGAAGCGCTCGCCGCCAGTGCCTACGCACCGAAAACCCTGCAGCAGTTGTCGATGGCCGTCGGCTCCGTGTCTTACGACGACCTGGTGCAGGCTGTCACCGTGCTGATCGGCATGGGCGTCGCCGCCCCGTGCCAGAGCGAAGCCGCCGAAAGGCAGGTGCAGGAGCGTTGCGACACTCTCAACCTGCAACTGTGCAAACGCGCGCTGTTCAACAACAACATTCAGGTGCTGGCCAGCCCGGTCACCGGTGGTGGCGTACCGATCAGCCGCGTGCAGCAGTTGTTCCTGATTTCGATCAAGCAAGGCATGACACAACCGAGCGAGTGGGCGCAGTTGGCATGGGCCGTCATCGGTGATCAAGGCGAAGTGCTGCTCAAGGGTGACCAGCCGCTGCTCACGCCCGAAGAAAACCTGGCCGAGATGACCGAACAGGCGCGGGCATTTGCCCAGACTCCGCTGGATATTCTCATGGCGTTGAAAATTGCCTGATCCTTCCATGCGCGTCGGCTGACGTGCAGGCAAACCGTGCGACTGGCCGTGATCGAAAGCGGCCAGCCGCCTGCATTTACGGCGTTTAATGCCGCCTCCTGAAAAATCCACGCCGCTCCTGTCATCTCGCTCCCCGGCAAAAAAAGCAAAATTGCCATGTGTTTCCATCGTTCCTTCTTGCGTCGCACTGTTCATTGCCCGTCCCTGTCTGTCTGGAGTTTCTCGATGCCGTCGCCCAAATCCCTGCCCTCTGCCCTGCTGGGCCTGGCCCTCGCCTGCCCGGTCATGGCCGAGGAACCCAAAGGCATGGAGTTGGGCCAGGTGCTGATTTCGGCTGAGGAACAAAGCGGCGCAGATGCCTCCGTCGCCGAGGCCCAAGCGCGCCTGGCGCAAGTGCCAGGCGGCAGCAACGTGGTCGACATGCGCCAACCATTGCAGGGTCGTGTGGCGAGCAATCAGGACGTGCTGGCGTATCAGCCGGGGGTTTACGCGCAATCGGCGGGCAACGAAGGGGTGAAGATTTCGATCCGTGGTTCGGGGATCAACCGGGCGCCGGGCGCGCACGCTTCGGGGCTGTACACCCTGCTCGACGGCCTGCCGCTGACCGGCCCCGGCGGCACGCCCTACGAATTGCTCGAACCGCTGTGGCTCGATCATGTGGAGGTGCTGCGCGGCGCCAACGGCTTTGATCGCGGCGCCCTGGCGCTGGGCGGCGCCGTCGATTACGTCAGCCACACCGGTTACGACGCGCCGAAACTGCAGGTGCGCTATGCCACCGGCAGCCATGGTTATCAGCAGCGGCAAGTCAGCTCCGGACAAGTGCTGGGCGACTTCGATTACTACGTGTCGCTGACCGACTCGAACGCCGACGGCTATCAGGATCACACCGCCAGCGAGAGCAAAGGCGTGATCGCCAACTTCGGCTATCGCTTCAATCCGAACCTGGAAACCCGCTTCTATATCCGCTATCGCGAGACCGACAACGACCTCGCCGGCCGCGTGACCAAGCACTCGATCGAGCACGATCCGCGGGCGGCCAACCCGGCTTATGTGTCGCGCGACGACAGCCGCAAACAACCGGGCAGCACCTTCATCGGCAACAAGACCACCTACTACATCGACGACGATTCGAGCATTCAGACCGGGCTGGTCTATCACGACTACCCGATGGACCTGCGCGAAGGCCCGAACCGTCTGAAAGTGGCCTACACCGACGTCAGCGGCACCTTCGACTACAAGCGCCGCGATACCGTGTTCGGTATGGAAAGCCGCAGCACCGTGGGCCTGCGCACCACCAAACACCTGCCCAACGACGGCGCCAGTGAATTCGTGCGCATCCCGTCCGGCAACACCGCCGCGTATGTGCCGGGCACACGCATGCGCAACTTCACCTATCAGGGTTCGGACACCGTGCTGCATGTGGGCAACGACCTGGAACTCGCCGACGACCTGTGGCTGACCACCGGCCTCGCCGCCATCTACACCCGCCGCGAAAGCGCCGTCACCTATCCGCAAAGCGGCGGCAAAACCAGCCTGAATGACTGGGATTACGCCCCGCGTCTGGGCCTGCGCTATCAGGTCACGCCGGATCTGCAACTGTTCGGCAACCTCAGCCGCTCAGTCGAGGCACCACACCCGTGGTCGCTGATCTACAGCTCGAACATCCGCTTCCCCGCCGGCAACGGTGCGGCGACCGGCACCCAGAGCGACCCGATCAAACTGCAAAACCAGACCGCAACCACCCTCGAACTCGGCGGCCGCGGCGACAGCGCACTCGGCCAGTGGAGCCTGGCGTGGTACTACGCGCAGGTGCGCCACGAATTGCTTTCGGTACTGCCGGACGCCAACGCCGTCACCCCGTACGAACTCAACGCCAGCCCCACCGTGCACCAAGGCGTGGAAGCCAGCCTGCAAAGCACACTGTGGTCAGCGGCCGACGGACGTAAATTGAGCCTGCGCCAGGCCTACACCTTCAGCGATTTCCACTACCGCGACGACCAGCGTTTCGGCGACAACCGCCTGCCCGGCCTGCCGATGCACTACTACCAGGGCGAACTGCGCCACGACTGGCCGCAGGGTTTCTTCGCGGCGGTCAATACGCAACTGGTGTCCAAGGTCGCGGTGGATTACGCCAACAGCTACTACGCCGATCCCTACGCACTGTTCGGCGCCACTGTCGGCTACAACGCGCCGAAAAACGACTGGCAGACCTGGCTGGACCTGCGCAACCTGACCAACAAACACTACGCCGCGACGGTCACGCCGGGGTATGACGACAAGGGCCTGGATGCGGCGCGGTCTACGCCGGGTGAAGGGCTGGGGGTTTATGTCGGGGTGTCGTGGAGTTTGCTCTGACGGCATGACCTGACCAGCAGCAGAAAAACGCAGTGGGTCAAAACGGCCCCTGCGTCATCACCCGCGTCTCGATGATGCTGCGCAGCGCAACGACCCGCTTCTGATACAAATCGGTCAAACAATCGAGCTTCGCGCCACAGGCCTTGCGGCTTTTGAGGAAGGCCTGTTGTTCGCCGATCAGAGCATCGCGCCCGCCCATCGGCAGCAGGCGTTTATCGAGGCTGAACAATTCGCCCATGGTGACGTCCAGGTCGTTCAAGGCGCGGTTGGCGCAGACGGCTTTTTCGTCCATGGATTTGGCCTTGTCGCAGTCGAAACTGGCGGCTTGCGTCGAATTTGCAGCGATCAGCAGCGCGCAGCCGAGGGCGGCTGCGGTCACCCGTGAAATTTCTCGAACTCCCGTCATGGCTTCGTATCCAACGTTGTAGGTCAATGGAGGTATGAGAAATGAAAAGCACCGACGATATCAAGCCTGCAACACCTCATAACGCGCCACCGCTCGACTCCTCGGGCAAACCGGTGGATGTGGTGAACCGCGATCTGCAGGACAGCGACGACGATACCCGTGTCGTGGACGAGGTGATTACTCCCACCTCCACCCGCGTCATGGAGCAGAACGCCGAGGAACTCAAGCGTAAGACCGATGCGATCGAACGCAAGGTTGCCGACGGTAACTGACGCGACGCTCCCCTCTAAGAGTGAATTTTCACCTTCCTGTCCCGGGTTTTCCTGCCCGGGACAACTCTCCCCCTGTCCTGCAAGCCGCGTTTTTACTGGCTTCACCTCTTCTGCTTCAGCAATTTGTATTCACATCCCAGCTTAATAATATTTTACCGATACCCCCCTCCTGCCTAGTCTGACCGCAAGCAAAACGGACAAGCCTGAAGCGATCCGAATCCACTTGCCTTGCCAGGAAGGATGTAGAAATGACCACTGAAATAATAAAAACAGACACGCTTGTCGTGGGGGCCGGACAGGCCGGTGTGGCGATGAGCGAGCACCTGAGCAAACTCGGCGTGCCGCACCTGGTGCTTGAGCGCAGCCGCATTGCCGAACGCTGGCGCACCGGACGCTGGGACTCGTTGGTGGCCAACGGTCCGGCGTGGCACGACCGCTTTCCGGGGCTGGAATTCGATGATGTCGATCCCGACGGTTTCGCCCATAAGGAGCGCGTAGCGGACTACTTCGAAGCCTATGCGAAGAAGTTCAACGCGCCGATCCGCACCGGCGTTGAAGTCAAAAGCGTGGTGCGCAATGTCGGGCGTCCGGGCTTCACCATTGAGACTTCCGAAGGGGTGATCGAGGCCAGCCGCGTGGTCGCGGCGACCGGCCCGTTCCAGCGCCCGGTGATCCCGCCGATTGCGCCGCAAGACCCGCGTCTGTTGCAGATCCACTCCGCCGACTATCGCAATCCGCAGCAACTGCCCGCAGGCGCAGTGCTGGTGGTTGGCGCCGGTTCGTCAGGCGTGCAGATCGCCGATGAACTGCAGCGCTCCGGCAAGCAGGTGTACCTGTCGGTAGGTGCGCATGACCGTCCGCCACGTGCCTATCGCAACCGTGATTTCTGCTGGTGGCTGGGGGTGCTCGGCGAGTGGGATCAGGCGGCGATGAAACCCGGTCGCGAGCACGTGACCATCGCGGTCAGCGGCGCGCATGGCGGGCGCACCATCGACTTCCGTGGTCTGGCCCATCGCGGCATGACGCTGGTCGGCGTGACCGAGTCGTTCAATAACGGCGTGGTGACCTTCAAGCAGGACCTGCGCGACAACCTCAAGCGCGGTGACGAGAACTATCTGGCGCTGCTGGATGCCGCCGATGCCTACATCGAGCGCAACGGTCTCGACCTGCCGGAAGAACCTGAAGCACGCGAAACCTATGCGGATCCCGAGTGCGTGAAAAATCCGCTGCTCGATCTGGATCTGGCCAAGGCCGGAATCACTTCGATCATCTGGGCCACCGGGTTCGCCGTGGATTATTCCTGGCTGCAGGTCGCCGCGTTTGACGACAAGGGCAAACCGCAGCATCAGCGTGGCGTGTCCAGCGAGCCGGGGGTGTATTTCCTTGGGCTGCCATGGCAGTCGCGGCGCGGTTCGTCGTTCATCTGGGGCGTGTGGCACGACGCCAAACACGTAGCCGATCACATCGCCACCCAGCGCAAATACCTCGACTACCAGGATGCCGAGCAGCGTGAAGCCGCCCTGCATGCGCAGATTCACAGCAAAGCCGTCGGCACCGTCGACGCTTGATTTCCCTTTTTCGCGGCGGTGCCCGGTGCGCCGCTGAACACCTAGTCTGGAGCTGTACATGAGCAAGCCAACCCACACCCGCATCCGTATGTTCAACACCAAGGACACCTACCCGAATCAGACTCTGGACAACGACCTGTGCCAGGCCGTACGCGCCGGCAACACCGTGTATGTCCGGGGTCAGGTCGGCACCGATTTCGACGGTAATCTGGTGGGCCTCGGGGATCCGCGTGCGCAGGCCGAACAGGCCATGCGCAACGTCAAGCAACTGCTGGAAGAAGCCGGCAGCGACATGAGCCATATCGTCAAGACCACCACCTACCTGATCGACCCGCGCTACCGCGAGCCGGTGTATCAGGAAGTCGGCAAGTGGCTCAAAGGCGTGTTCCCGATCTCCACCGGGCTGGTGGTGTCGGCACTGGGGCAGCCGCAGTGGCTGATGGAGATTGATGTGGTGGCGGTGATTCCCGAGTAAGTCGGCAGACCGAGTCGCGGCCATCGCGAGCAGGCTCACTCCTACAGGGGAATGCATTCCAAGGTAGGAGTGAGCCTGCTCGCGATGAGGCCAGTCAAGACACACAAGGAGTAAACAGATGACCTTTTCAATCGCAGCCCGTTGCCCCGAAACCGGCCAGTTCGGTGTCGCCATCAGTTCCTCCAGCATCGCCGTCGGCGCGCGTTGCCCGTGGCTGTTGCCGGGTGTCGGCGCGGTGTCGAGCCAGAACATCACTCTGCCCTCCCTCGGCCCGGAAGTCCTCGCATTGATGGAACAAGGTCAGGCGCCCGCCGCTGCGCTGGATCAGGTGCTGACCCGCAACGGCTACAGCCAATACCGGCAGATCACCGCGATCAACCACCTCGGCCAGACCGCGCATTTCAGCGGCGCGCAGACCCTCGGCGTGCACAACGCGGTCTCCGGCGAACAATGCGTGGCCGCCGGCAACATGCTCGCCGGGCGTGCGGTAATCGAGGCAATGGTCAGTGCCTTCGAAGACGGCGAAGGCCAGTTGGCCGACCGCTTGCTCAAGGCCTTGCACGCCGCACAAGCCCTCGGTGGCGAAGCCGGGCCGGTGCATTCGGCGGCTGTGGTGGTGGTCGGCGAACAGACCTGGCCGATCGTGAATTTGCGAGTCGACTGGGCAGACGCAGACCCGATCGGCCAGTTGCAGAAACTCTGGGACGCCTATCAGCCGCAGCTGCAGGACTACATCGACCGTGCCCTCGACCCGGCCAAAGCGCCGGGCTATGGCGTTGCCGGTGATGATCGATGAGCAGCGTCGCGTTGCTCAAAACGCTGGTGGGGTTCGACACCACCAGCCGCGAATCCAACCTGCAGTTGATCGAGTTCGTGCGTGATTACCTCGTAGGCTTCGATGTGCCGTGCGAGCTGATCTACAACGCCGAGCGCAGCAAGGCCAATCTGTTCGCGACGATTGGCCCAGCGGAGCAATCGGGCATCGTGCTTTCGGGACACACCGATGTGGTGCCGGTCGACGGCCAACCGTGGACGGTGGCGCCATTCGAACTCAGCGAGCACGATGGCAAGCTGTTCGGCCGTGGCACCGCCGACATGAAGGGCTACATCGCCTGCGTGTTGGCCTCGGTGCCGGCGCTGGTCGCTGCAGACCTGCGCATGCCGGTGCACATCGCCCTGTCCTATGACGAAGAAGTCGGTTGCCTCGGCGTGCGCTCATTGCTCGCCGAGCTGCAGCAGCGCCCGGTCAAACCGCTGCTGTGCATCATCGGCGAGCCCACCGAGCTGAAACCGGTGCTCGGCCATAAAGGCAAACTGGCGATGCGCTGCGACGTGCACGGTCATCCCTGCCATTCGGCCTACGCACCGCTGGGAGTAAACGCCATCGAATACGCCGCCGAGCTGATCGGCGAGCTGGGGCGTATCGGCCAGCAATTGAAGGCACCCGAGCATCACGACGCGCGTTTCGATCCGCCCTACAGCACGGTGCAGACCGGGGTGATCAGCGGCGGCAAGGCCTTGAACATCGTGCCTGCCGATTGCCGCTTCGACTTCGAAATCCGCGCCCTGCCCTCGCAGGATCCAACCCAGGTCGCACAACAGTTGCAGGCCTACGCCGAGCAGCAAGTGCTGCCGCGCATGCGGGCGGTCAGCGAGCACAGCGCGATTCGTTTCAGTGAATTGTCGGCCTATCCGGGCCTGGCCACCGATGCGCAGAGTCAGGCGGCCGAGCTGATTGCGGCGTTCTGCGGTTCACGGGAATTCGGCACCGTGGCGTTCGGCACCGAGGGCGGGCTGTTCGATGCGGCGGGTATTCCCACGGTGGTTTGCGGCCCCGGGAGCATGGATCAGGGGCACAAACCGGATGAGTTTGTCAGCCGTGCGCAACTCGATGCCTGCGATGCGATGCTGCAGCGGATGCTGACCTCGATCCGCGCTTGAAACACGGCTCGACGCACGCTCAGGCGTACAGTCGAGCCAACTCCTCACGGCAATGATCAACGAACAACTGCACCGGTTTGGTCAGTTGTACCCGACGCAGCCAGGCTGCCGACAAGCCCGAGCCGGTCACGGTTTCCGCCAGCGGCACGCACACCACTTTCTGCCCGTCGTAGGTGTACTCGCCGAACGGTCGAGTCACCAGAATCGAAAAGCCGAAACCGCGCCCGACCATGCCGCGCACCATCTCGATCGACGGTGAGCTGAAGACGATGTGCGGGGTCAGCCCGCGCTCTTCGAAGATGCTCACGAAGTAGGTGCGGCTGGGCACCACGTCCAGCAGGATCATCGGCTCCAGCACCAGATCGTGCAGCGAGACTTTCGCCTGTTGCGCAAAGCGATGGTCGGCCGGCAGCAACGCATAGGGCTGCTGCGGCGGCATCAGCGGCGTGGTGTCGATGGTGCTGTCGAGATCGTGTTCGAAGAGCATCGCCACATCGATGCTGCCGGCGGTCAGCGCCTGCACCAGTTCCTGTTGTTCGCCATCGCGAATGCGGATTTCCACCCCCGGCCAGCGCTGCTTGAAACCGGCGATCAGGCGCGGCAGGTACAGCGGCGCGACCGTTTCGAAACAGCCGATATCGATCTGCCCGGCGACCACGTCGTTGTCGGCCAGCGCGTTCTGCTCGAACTCATGCGCCACCCGCAGCAACTCCAGCGCCTTGCGATAGAACCGCGAGCCGCTGGGCGTCAGCGAAACGCCCTGGGCGTGATGGCGGATGAACAGCTGCACACCGAAGCTTTCTTCCAGATGCTTGATTGCGGTGGAGACCGACGGCTGGGCGATATAGAGCTTGCGCGAGGCTTCGGCGACGCTGCCGCAATCGGCGGTGGTGACGAAGTATTTGAGCTGGCGCAGGTTGTAGGCGGCCATATAAAACCTCTGCAAGTAAGACGACGCTTTTGTGGTGAGGGAGCTTGCTCCCGCTTGAGTGCGCAGCACTCACAATATCAGGGGACGTGGCGCGATATTTGGGGCCGCTGCGCTGCCCAGCGGGAGCAAGCTCCCTCGCCACAGGAAAGGGTTCGCCTCTGAAAGTTTTTGTTGTTGATCACGGTTGAACATACCGGACAGCCCCCAAACCCGGGGCATATATTTTTTAAGGTCTGAAGCAACAAACTTACTAATTTATCTATCCCGGGCCTTTGCACATGATCGCTTCAACAAGAAATGCGCCGTCCGTGTCGGCGCTTACCGAAGTACGTCCACGTACTCATCCTTGCCTTGGAGTTCGTCATGTCCACCTCTGCAACAACATCCGCCCCGCTCATTGAAAAACACACGATAGGATACGTGCCCCCCGAAGATCGCCACGGAAAGGTCAGGGATCTGTTCACGCTGTGGTTCGGCGGCAACATCGCGCCGTTGCCCATCGTTACCGGCGCGCTGGGCGTGCAGTTGTTCCACTTGAATCTGGTCTGGGGCATCGTCGCGATTCTGGTCGGCCATCTGGTCGGCGGCGTGCTGATGGCGCTGCACTCGGCGCAAGGCCCGCAGATGGGCATTCCGCAGATGATCCAGAGCCGCGCGCAGTTCGGCTCGCTGGGCGCATTACTGGTGGTGCTGATTGCCGGGGTCATGTACATCGGCTTTTTCGCCTCCAACATTGTGCTGGCCGGCAAGTCGCTGCACGGCTTGGTCGACAGCGTGCCGGTGCCGGTCGGCATCGTCATCGGCGCGTTCGGTTCGGGGATCATCGGCATCATCGGCTACCGCTTCATCCACGTGCTCAACCGCATCGGCACCTGGGTGCTGGGGATCGGCATCGTCGTCGGTTTCGGCTACATCTTCACCCATATTCAAACCGATGACTTCCTCACCCGCGGCAGCTTCAACCTCTCCGGCTGGCTCGCCACCGTGTCGCTGGCCGCGCTGTGGCAGATCGCGTTTGCGCCTTACGTGTCCGACTATTCGCGTTATCTGCCGGCCGACGTAAAAGTCTCGTCGACGTTCTGGACGACGTATCTGGGGTCGGCACTGGGCTCGAGTCTGGCGTTCATCTTCGGTGCCGTCGCCGTGCTGGCGACACCCGTGGGCATGGACACCATGGATGCGGTCAAACTCGCCACCGGCTCGATCGGGCCGCTGATGCTGGTGCTGTTCCTGCTCAGCGTGATCAGCCACAACGCCCTCAACCTGTACGGCGCCGTGCTGTCGCTGATCACCCTGGTGCAGACCTTTGCCTACCGCTGGATTCCGACCGCCAAGAGCCGTGCGGTGATCTCGGTGATCGTCCTGCTGGCCTGCTGCTTCGCCGCCGTCGGCGCGTCGAAGGACTTCATCGGTCACTTCGTCGACATGGTGCTGGTGTTGCTGGTGGTGTTGGTGCCGTGGACCGCGATCAACCTGATCGACTTCTACGCCATTCACAAGGGCAAGTACGACATCCAGTCGATCTTCCAGGTCGACGGCGGCATCTACGGACGCTACAACCCGCAGGCGCTGCTGGCTTACGCGATCGGCATCGCGGTGCAGATCCCGTTCATGAACACCCCGCTGTACGTCGGCCCGGTCTCGGCGCACATCAACGGCGCCGACCTGTCGTGGCTGGTGGGGCTGCTGGTGACCTCGCCGCTGTATTTCTGGCTGGCCAATCGTGACAGCGCTTATCGGCGGCGGATGATGGGCGGGAAACTGGTGGGCAGTCACTGAGATTGATTCGATGTAAAAAGAAGGCCCGCCATGCGCGGGCCTTCTGCGTTGTGGTGTGGTATTTCTTGATGCCCCGACAGGCACCCACGAGACAGGGAAAACTCATGCTGCGAATTCTGGGCAAGGCGTCATCGATCAACGTGCGCAAAGTGCTGTGGACCTGCGCCGAACTGCAGATCCCGTTCGAGCGTGAGGATTGGGGCTCGGGCTTCAAGCCGACTGATACGCCGGAGTTTCTAGCGCTCAACCCTTGCGCGATGGTGCCAGTGATTCAGGACGGCGATTTCACGTTGTGGGAATCGAACACGATCATTCGTTATCTGGCGGGCAACTATGGCGGCGCAGACCTCTACCCCGCCGAGCCGCGAGTTCGTGCGCGGGTCGATCAGTGGATCGACTGGCAGGCCTCGGAGTTGAACCGGTCGTGGTCGTATGCGTTCATGTCGCTGGTGCGCCAGTCAGCGAATTATCAGGACAGCGCCGCTCTGGCCAAGGGCATCGAGCAGTGGTCGCAGACCATGGGCATCCTCGATCAACAGTTGCAGAAGACTGGCGCCTACGTCAGTGGCGACCGGTTTTCCCTCGCCGATATCCCCATCGGGCTGTCAGTCAACCGCTGGTTCGAAACGCCGCTCGCGCATCCGGACTATCCCGCCGTCAGCGCGTATTACCAGCGTCTGAGCCAACGCGAAGGCTTTCGCCTGTACGGCAGAAACGGTACGCCGTGACAATCAGATCAACAGATCTTCATAAAACGCGCCGAACGGTCGCTGCGGGTGGGCGATCTGGATTTCCAGAATCCACACCCCGGCATTTGGCGTCTGGTCGAAATCGCCGAGATTGCCGCCGCGATGGATCGCGTGAGGGAAATCGCTGACGCGGTGGCCCTTGATATCGAGATTGAGTTTCCAGCCCATGGCTTCAGCCTGATCGCTGGCATAGCGATAAAGTTCGACACCGCTCACGCCTTGGCGCCACAGTGCCTCGACACGCTTGAACAGCTCCTTGGACGCCGCCGAGCAGGCGATCATTTCCGGATCGGAGCCGGTGGTGAAGGTTGCGCCGGCATCGCCTTCGTGCCCCTGCCAGACCACGCCCATGTCGATGAAGAAAATGTCGTTTTCACCGAGTACCGGATCGCCTTCGGAACGTTCCTTGAACGCCTTCAGCGTATTGGCGCCGAAGCGGATCAGCAGCGGGTGCCAGATGCGGTCCATGCCCAGTTCGGCGAGGATCTGCTTGCCCTGTTCCTGGGCTTCGGATTCACGCATGCCGGGCTTGATCACCCTGGCGATGGCATCAACGGCGTTCCAGGTCAGGCCCTGCGCATGACGCATGGTTTCCAGCACAAACCGCTCACCGACTGCTTCTTTACCGCTCAGGGCTGCACTCATGTCCTTGTCCTCATGGCTACGCTGTATAGTTTTTTATATTGCGAAACGCCGATCAAGATACAGCCATGACACAACGTGTCAATTACTCTTCTGCACGCACCACGCCGCGCTCCTCCAGCAAACGCACGAACATGCTCAAGCTGCGCGACACCGTGCCCCGGCGCCACACCAGCCACGTAGTCAGATAACGAAAATCCGCCGCCAGCGGCCACACGCTCACGGTTGCGCTGCCGGGCATGCTCTGCAGCATTTTGCGCGGCATCAACGCCAGCCCGGCCCCGGCGCTGACGCAGGCGAGCATGCCGTGATACGACTCCATCTCGAAGATCTTGCCCGGCACAGCGGCGTCGGTGCTGAACCATTTTTCGAAGTGATGACGATAGGAGCAGTTGGAGCGGAACGCATAGATGTTCTCGCCGTTCACATCCGCCGCGCGCTGCACCGGCGCATGATTGAGTGGCGCGATGATGACCATCTCTTCCTCGAATGCCGGTACGCCTTCGAGCGTTGGATGCAACACTGGGCCGTCGACAAACGCAGCGGCCAGACGCCCAGAAAGCACGCCGTCGATCATCGTCCCGGATGGCCCGGTGGACAGGTCCAGATCGACTTTAGGGTGAAGCTGGTTGTACGCCGCCAGCAGCTCAGGAATGCGCACCGCTGCGGTACTTTCCAGCGAGCCGAGGGGAAACGCGCCCTGCGGCTCTTCACCGGCGACCGTGGCCCGCGCTTCCTGCACCAGATCAAGAATGCGCCGGGCGTACTCGAGAAAACTCCAGCCGGCGGGCGACAAACGCAGACGGCTTTTCTCGCGGATGAACAGGTCAACGCCCAAGTCCTGCTCCAGCTGTTTGATCCGTGTAGTCAGGTTCGACGGCACGCGATGGATCTGCGCCGCCGCAGCGCTGATGCTGCCGTGCTCGGCAACGGCCTTGAAGATTTCCAGCTGCACCAGATCCACAGTCACTCTCCAATCGTGAAAGAAACGATCTTTATTATTCAGTTTCCAGAAAACAAACGCCACCCTACTCTAGGCCCATCCACTGAACTCGCAGGAGCCAGCCATGAGCCAGATTTCCAGCCAGACCCACGCCATCTCGATCAACCCTGCTACCGGCGAGCAGATCGGTCACTACGCCTTTGAATCCGCCGAAGCCCTCGATGCCGCGCTGACCCGCGCCGCATTCGGTTTCTCGAAATGGAAACGCAAGCCGCTGCAGGATCGCTCCCGCGCCTTGACCGCCCTTGCCGGCGCTCTACGCGAAACTGCCGAAGCCATGGCGACCATGGTCACTTTGGAAATGGGCAAGCCGATCGCCCAGGCCCGTGGCGAAATCGAGAAATGCGCCAAGCTTTGTGAGTGGTACGCCGAAAATGGCCCGGCCATGCTCGACGCCGAACCGACCCAGGTCGAAGGCGGCAAGGCGCGCATCGAATACCGACCGCTGGGCCCGATCCTCGCGGTGATGCCGTGGAACTTCCCGATCTGGCAAGTGCTGCGCGGTGCGGTACCGGCGCTGATTGCCGGCAACACCTACGTGCTCAAGCACGCGCCGAACGTGATGGGCAGCGCCTACCTGCTGCGCGACGCGTTCAAGCGCGCCGGTTTCGCTGATGGCGTGTTTGAAGTGATCAACGTCACCCCGGAAGGCGTTTCCAGCGCCATCGCCGACCCGCGCATCGCCGCTGTCACCCTGACTGGCAGCGTGCGCGCCGGTATGGCCATCGGTGCTCAGGCGGGTGCCGCGCTGAAGAAATGCGTACTGGAACTGGGCGGTTCCGATCCGTTCATCGTGCTCAATGACGCTGATCTGGACGAAGCCGTGCAGGCCGCCGTGATTGGCCGCTACCAGAACTCCGGCCAGGTCTGCGCAGCGGCCAAGCGTCTGATCATCGAAGAAGGTGTGGTCGAGGAGTTCACCCGCAAATTCGTCGAGGCGACCCGCAAGCTGAAGGTCGGCGATCCGCTGTCCGCCGACACCTACATCGGGCCGATGGCGCGTTTCGATCTGCGTGATGAACTCGACCAGCAAGTGCGCGACACCCTCGAAGAAGGCGCCACCCTGTTGCTCGGCGGCGGCAAGGCCCAAGGACCAGGCAACTACTACGACCCAACCGTGCTGGCGGATGTCACCGACCGCATGACCTCGTTCAAACAGGAACTGTTCGGCCCGGTCGCCTCGATCATTACCGCCCGCGATTGCGCTCACGCCGTGGCCCTGGCCAACGACAGCGACTTCGGCCTGACCGCGACGATCTACACCGCCAACGTGCAACTGGCCCAGCAACTGACCAGCGAACTGGAAACCGGCGGCGTGTTCATCAACGGCTACTCCGCCAGCGACCCGCGCGTGACCTTCGGCGGCGTGAAGAAAAGCGGCTTCGGTCGCGAACTGTCGCACTTCGGCGTGCGTGAGTTCTGCAACGCGCAGACGGTGTGGCTGGATCGTAAATAATCAGGACTCCAACACGCACTGGTGGGAGTGGGCTTGCTCACGAAGGGGCCGGCAAGCATTGATAGTGACTGACCTGACGCCTTCGCGAGCAAGCCCGCTCCCACACTCGAAAATTCCGCACACACCGCTATAGCAAGTCGGGCGCTGTTTTTTGCGGCTGCGCAACCGCCCGATCCTTGCTCAACAGCCCAAGCACCACTGCCGCCGAAGCTAGAGTGATCACGGTCAGGATGTGCAGCAGGTACTGAAACGCCGAGGCATAACCCTGCATCAGACGCTCTTTGGCCAGCCCCGGAACCATGTTGAGCGCATGCGCCATGTCGCCCGTGGTAACCCGGTGCGCGGTCTCGGCAATCAACGCCGTGTCGACACTGCCAGCCACCGCGCTCGACAGATCGGTGTGCAGCAGCGAAGTCAGCACTGCGGCCACCACCGCCAGCGCAATGCCCTCACCCGCCACGCGCACGGTATTGAAGATCCCCGCCGCCATCCCCGCGCGCTCTTTCGGTACGACGCTGACCGATAGACCATCCATCAACCCCCACGGCAAACCGGTGCCAATCCCGATCAACAGCATCGCAATGACCAAGGCGGCTTTCGGCTCGCCGACGTTGTACAGGCTCAACCCGTGCAAGCCCAATGCAGCGATCAGAAAACCGATTCCCGACAGGATTCCCGCCGAGACAAACCGGGCCATCGACGCCGCCAGCATCGGCACCACCAGCATGGGCGCCGACAACGCCAGCAACAGCAGGCCGGCGTCGATTTCGCTCAAGCCTTCCACGCCGATAAAGCGCAATGGCAACATCACCACCAGCACGATGTAGCAAAAACAAGTGCCGATTGGCAGCATCTGGACGCCGATGAAGCGCGGAAAACGGAACAGGCTCAGATCGAGCATCGGATGTTTGACGCGCATTTCGATGATCACGAACAACCCCAGCAACAATTCCGATGCACCGAGCAGGCCGACCACCAGCAGGCTGCCCCAACCGCTTTCCGGGGCCTGAATCACGCCGAAGGTGAACAGCGCCAGCATCGTGCTGAAGGTGATCGTGCCCGGCCAATCCAGTCCCGTGGCATCCGGGTTGCGGCTTTCGCGCATGCGGGGCAGGCCGAAGATCATGGCGATCACGCCGATCAGCGCGGTGAACACGAAAATCACCCGCCAGTTGAACGCCTCGATCAACGCACCGGCCAGCAGCGGCCCGAAAGCCAGACCAATGCCGAATGTGGTACCGAGTACGCTGTATGCACGGGTCCGCGCATGGCCTTCGAATTCCTGCGCCAGCGACGCTGAGCCGCTGGCCAACGCTGCAGCACCCGCCACGCCCTGCACCGCACGCAGCCCATCCAGCCAGTACACCGACGGTGCCAGACTCTGCGCGATCGATGCTGCGGTGAACAACAACATGCCGAAGCTGAACAGGCGTTTACGCCCATAGACGTCGGCCAACGCTCCCGCCGCCATCAGCAAACTGCCGAATGACAACATGAACGCATTGGTGATCCACGTCAGGGCAACGGGACTGCCGCCCAAATCACGGCCAATGGCGGGCGTCGCCACCGCGCCACCGGTAAAACTCAAAGGCAGTACCAGTGCCGACAGGCACACGGCCGCGAGGATCAGCAGCTTGTTACGCGCGCCTTGCTGTTGAGCGACAGTTGTCATGCATTCATCCTTTAAAGAAATTGCCAGGCAGCGACTTTAAGGCCGTGAGATTGATGCGATAATCCCGGCAATTTTTCATGCCTTTATGAAAGGTATTCACAGATGAAGTCACCCTCGGCGGCAGACCTATCAGTATTCCTCTGTACGGCGCAGCACTTGAATTTCAGCAAGGCCGCCGTCGAACTTGGCCTCACGCCCTCAGCCCTGAGCCATTCGGTAAAGGCTTTGGAGAATCGCCTCGGTGTTCGCCTGTTCAATCGCACCACCCGCAGCGTGGCGTTGACCGAGGCCGGAGAGCGCCTGTTCGCGCGCCTGAAACCGGCGTTCCGCGACATTGACGACGCACTGGAAGACCTCAACCATTTTCGCGACAAACCCACCGGCAACCTGCGTATCACCTGCGGACGCCAAGCGTGCGAACTGGTATTGCTGCCGATTGCCAGCGAGTTCTTGCAGACGTACCCGGACATTCGCATGGAGGTAGTCGAGAGCGAAGCATTGCTGGATATCGTCGCTGGCGGATTTGATGCGGGCGTGCGCTTTGGCGATCGACTGGAGGCCGACATGGTCTCACTGCCGATTGGCCCGGCGATGCGTTCGGTGGTGGTCGCTTCGCCGGCATTCCTCGAACGCCATCCTGCGCCGCAAAAACCCGAAGATCTGCACCACTTGCCGTGCCTGCGCCACCGCTACCCCAGTGGCACGCTGTATCGCTGGGAGTTCGAACGCGATGGCATTGCCCAGGAAATCGAGGTCAACGGCCCGTTGACTCTGGGTGACGTCAGCTTGATGGTCGGCCCTGCACTGCAAGGCCTGGGATTGGCGTATGTGTTCGATGACATGGTCAGCGAACACCTGGCATCGGGGCGTCTGATTCAGGTGTTGGCCGACTGGTGCCCTTACTATCCGGGCCTGCATCTGTATTACCCGAGCCGGCGCCACGTACCGGCGCCGCTCAAGGCTTTTATCGACTTCGCGCGCGAGCGCAGCGGCCACTAGGGCTTACAGATACTTCAGCCAGGCAATATCGCGGCGCCGCGATTTCAGCGCGGAAAACCAGCGCACCGCCGGATACAGCGCAACCGCCAGCAGCACTGATACCAGCCAGATTGCCGGCACCGAGTCGAATCCGAAATGGCTACCCTGATTCAGTCCGAACAGCGCCAGCGCCATCAGGTACAGCACCTTCAGCACGTACAGGTGCAGCAGATAGAAGAACATCGGTGCCGAACCGAGGACCGTCAGCCAGCGAATCCAGCGACGCGTCTGCAGCCGTTCGAACAGCAGCAACAACAGCAATCCGACGCTCACCGTCAGGGTGATGAATAGCAGCGATGGCGGGTACTTGGTGATGTTGAAAAACGCCATCAGCGTTTGCACGGTCGTGTCTTCAACCGCCCAAGGCTTTTCGCCGTATCCATTGAGCAGCCGCAGCCCGACGAAACCCAGCAGTCCGGCAATACCAGCCAGCAACAGACACTGCTGACGAACTCCGGCGTCGGCCGCACGGGCAAACCACGGGCCCAGCGCATAACCCAGACCGATCACGCCGATCCACGGCAACAGCGGATACGAAGTGCGCAAGCGCAGGCTGTCGCCGGCTTCGATCCAGCCGCGGTCATGCAGAATCGCCCATGGCACATGCAGTGCCGACTCCGATGCGAAATGCAGCCCATCGAGCAGGTTGTGCCCGGCAATGATCGCCAGGCTCAATGTCAGCAGCAGCCCGCGCGGCAGCCAGACCAGCAGCGACAACGCGATCATGCTCAGGCCAATCGCCCAGATCACCTGCAGATAGATCACGCTCGGCGGCAACTGAAACGTCCAGGCGAAGTTCACCAAGCTGAATTCCAGCGCCACCAGAAACAGCCCACGCTTGAACAGAAAGGCACTGACATCGGCCTTGCCCGCGTACTTCTCGCCGAACAGCCACGCAGACAATCCGGTCAGCAACACGAACACCGGTGCACACAGATGCGCCAACGTGCGACTGAAAAACAACGCCGGCTCGGTGCTGGCGATGTCCATCGGGTCGGACACCTGGCGGTGCAACAGAAACGTTTCACGCACGTGATCCAGCAGCATGAACAGGATGACCAGACCGCGTAACGCATCAATGGACAGCAACCGGCCGGTCGGCAGCGGGTTGGAACGGGCACACACAATCGTCATGTAGATTTCGCCAACGAGTAAATGAATCAGGGGATCGCAACCGCACGCCCCGCCAAAAATTCGCGTTACTCTATAACATTAAAAGTCGATTCCCAACCCAAACGACATTTGCCCAATCACGTCAGGCTTCTATAGTGATCAGGCGCCCTGTGCCCTTTGCGCCTGCCGTCGAGCGTTGCCCATGACCTCAACCGAACAGCTGATCATCTGCGAGCATTGCGATTGCGTGTACGAAAAAATCGCGCTCGGCAAACACCAGAAAACCCTCTGCGTACGTTGCGGCGGCGTGCTGCAGCGCTATAACGGCTTGACCGTCGAGCAGCGCCTGGCCTTGAGTTTCACCGCGGCGATGCTGTGGCTGTTCGCCAATTTCTACCCGGTAATGAGCATCAGCATGAAGGGTTTGAAAAACAGCGCGACGCTGTGGGATTCGGTGCTGGCGCTGAGTCAGGGGCCGATCACGTTCATGGCGATGGTCGCGGCGATTTCGATCATCATCGCCCCAGCGTTTCAACTGGTGCTGCTGATCTGGGTGCTGAGTTTCGCCCTGTCATCGCGCCGCGCGCCGGGCTTCAAGCTGTGCATGCGCTGGCTGGAAACCCTGCGCCCGTGGAGCATGCTCGAGGTGTGTCTGCTGGGGGCAATGGTGGCGGTGTTCAAACTGGCCGGGCTGCTCGACGTGCTGCCGGGTATCGGCCTGTTTGCCCTGGCCGTGTTGAGCCTGATGATGATCCGCATTGCCGGCCGCGATATTCGTGACCTGTGGGACATTCTATGAAGCGTCCAGCGACCGCCAGCGAACTGAATCTGTGCCTGTGCCACAGCTGCGGGCTGGCCTGCGATATGACCGATGAGCCGCAACAATGCCCGCGTTGCGACGCGCCGTTGCATCGGCGCAAGACCAATTCCCTGGCGCGTACCTGGGCCTTCCTGTTTGCCGCGCTGGCGTTTTACGTGCCGGCCAATCTGCTGCCGGTGATGAACACCATGATGCTCGGCAACGGCGCCGACAGCACGATCATGAGCGGCGTGCTGGAATTCTGGGAGGGCGGCGCGTGGGACATCGCGCTGATCATTTTCATCGCCAGCATCGCGGTGCCGGGCATCAAGTTCGTGGCCCTGTCGCTGCTGCTGATCACCGTGCAGCGCGACAGCAACTGGGCGCGCCGTGAGCGTTCGAAGCTGTACCGTTTTGTCGAGCTGATCGGCTACTGGTCGATGCTCGACGTGCTGGTGGTCGCGCTGGTCGCGGCGCTGGTGAAGTTCCAGGCGCTGGGCGATATCGAACCACGCCCGGGCATCCTGTTTTTCGGCATGGTGGTGGTGTTCACCATGCTCTCGGCGATGAGTTTCGACCCACGGCTGATCTGGGACAACGCCCCGGACGACGAACCGCTCAGCGACGTACCACCTCAAGCAGCACCTGCAACGGATGGCGCAGCGCCCGATCCGACTGGCGCTTGACCTGACTGCGGCACGAATAGCCGGTGGCCAGTGCTTCGCCCTGCTCCGCCGGTGCCTCGACCTGCCGCGCCCACGATTGCTCGTAGATCACCGCCGAAGTTTCGCGGTTGCGCGCTTCATGGCCGTAGGTGCCGGACATGCCGCAGCAACCGGTGGCCTGCGTCGCCAGTTTCAAGCCGACCCGTTCGAACACTTGCTCCCACTGACGGGTGGCGGCCGGCGCGTTGGTTTTCTCGGTGCAATGCGCCAGGAGCCGGAATGCACTTGCCGATGTGTTATTCGCCTGCTCCGGCATCACCTTTAGCAGCCATTCCTGTACCAGCGCGACTTCCGGGCATTGCTCCATACCCGGCACTTTCAAGTATTCCTGGCGATAGACCAGGGTCATCGCCGGATCCAGCCCCAGCAACGGTACGCCAACATCCGCCAGCTCTCGAAGTTGCCGCGCATTGCGCAGTGCCGCGCGGTTGAACGCCGACAGAAAGCCCTGCACATGCAGCGGCTTGCCGTTGGCGCTGAACGGCGCCAGATACACCTGATAGCCCAGCCGCGAAATCAGCTCCACCAGATCCGCCAGCAGCGGCGCTTCGAAGTAACGGGTGAAGGCATCCTGCACCAGTACCACACTGCGCTCGCGCTGGGCCTGGGTCAGCGTCGACAGCGTGGAAACCGTCGCCGGCTGCACCTTCCAGCGGCGCATCGCCGCGTGGAAATCAAAGCGGCTGAGCAACGGCACATCGACCATTCCACCGAGACGCTCCAACTGTTGGCGCACGAATGAAGCGCCCATCAAACCGTTGTACAGCGCCGGAATCCGCGCCATGTACGGAATGCTGTACTCCAGCGAAGCAATCAGATAATCCCGCGCCGGGCGCAGATAACGGCTGTGATACAGCTCAAGGAAACGCGATCGGAACTCCGGCACGTTGACCTTGACCGGGCATTGCCCCGCGCAGGATTTACACGCCAGGCATCCGGCCATGGCGTCATACACCTCATGGGAAAAGTCTGCGGCCTGCCCGCGGCTATTGCGCCAGCGCGTCCACAGGTTGCGGAAAAACGCCGGGCGGCGGATCGCATCCGACAGCACATCCACCCCTGCCTCGCCCTGCAAACGCAGCCATTCACGGATCAGTGAGGCGCGGCCCTTGGGCGATTGCGCACGCTCGCGGGTGGCTTTCCACGACGGACACATGGCGTCGTCGGGATCAAAGTTGTAGCAGGCGCCGTTGCCGTTGCAATGCATGGCGGCGCCGTAGCTCTGCCAGACCTTTTCGTCGATCTGCCGGTCGAGTTCGCCGCGCAGTGTCACTTCGTCGATCTTCAGCAATGCCGCAGCGGTGTTGGCCGGGGTGGCGATCTTGCCCGGGTTGAACTGGTTGAACGGGTCGAACGCGGCTTTCAGTGCCTGCAACGCCGGGTACAGCTCGCCGAAAAAGGCCGGCGCGTATTCCGAGCGCAGACCTTTGCCGTGTTCACCCCACAACAGGCCGCCGTAGCGTTGGGTCAGCGCGGCGACACCGTCGGACACCGGACGCACCAGCGCCGCTTGCTGCGGGTCCTTCATGTCGAGAATCGGCCGCACGTGCAGCACACCGGCATCGACGTGGCCGAACATGCCGTACTGCAAACCGTGGCTGTCGAGCAGTTCGCGCAACTCGGCGATGTACTCGGCCAGATGCTGCGGCGGCACCGCGGTGTCTTCAACAAACGGCTGCGGCCGCGCTTCGCCGGCAACGTTGCCGAGCAGGCCGACGGCGCGCTTGCGCATGCCATAGACCTTGTTCACCGCCGCTTGGCCAACCGCCAGCGTATGGCCAAGGCGTTCGACCGTGGTGTCACTGCTCAAGTGTTCAAGGAAAGCTTCGACCCGGCGCTGCAGATCTTCAGGATCGTCGCCACAGAACTCCACCAGGTTGATCCCCAGCGTTGGCCGCTCGGCACTTTCCGGGAAGTATTCGGCGACGCCGTGCCAGACGATGTCCTGCATCGCCAGCAGCAACACCTTGGAATCCACGGTTTCAATCGACAGCGGCTTGAGCGCCATCAGCGCCCGAGCATCGCGCAGCGCATCCATGAACCCGGCGTAGCGGATATTCACCAGCATCGTGTGTTTGGGGATCGGCAGTACGTTGAGCTTCGCCTCGACCACAAACCCCAGCGAGCCTTCAGCGCCGCACAACACGCTGTTGAGGTTGAAACGCTTGTCGGCCTCGCGCAGGTGCGCCAGGTCGTAGCCGGTCAGGCAGCGGTTGAGATCGGGGAAGCGCTGTTTGATCAGCTCGCCCTGCTCGTCAATGATCTGCCGCGCACAGCGATAGACTTCACCCACCCGATCTTCACGGGCGCACAGCGCTGTCAGGTCGTCTTCCGCCAGCGCGGCGCCGTGCAGGCGTTCACCGCCGCGCAGGACCATGTCGAGTTCCAGCACATGGTCGCGGGTCTTGCCGTAGGTGCAACTGCCCTGGCCGCTGGCGTCGGTGTTGATCATGCCGCCGACGGTGGCGCGGTTGGAGGTCGACAGTTCCGGGGCGAAAAACAGCCCGGCGGATTTCAGCGCGGCGTTGAGCTGATCCTTGACCACCCCGGCCTGCACTCGCACCCAGCGCTGCTCGACGTTGATTTCCAGAATGCGGTTCATGTGCCGCGACAGGTCGACGACGATGCCGTCGGTCAGCGACTGGCCGTTGGTGCCGGTACCACCGCCACGCGGGGTAATCACCACTTGCTGATACGCCGGTTCGGCGATCAGCCGTGCCACCCGCGCCACATCCTCCGCATCCATTGGAAACACCGCCGCTTGCGGCAGACGCTGGTAGATCGAGTTGTCGGTGGCGAGCACTACGCGGCTGACGTAATCGGCACTGATCTCGCCACGAAAACCACTGGCTTTCAGGGCGCTGAGGAACAGTTGGTAATCAGTAGTCAATGCAGCGGCGGGTGACAGCTGGGCAATCATCGGTGAGGAAATCTCGGTCAAAATCGGGCCGTGTGGCGGTGAACAGTTGTGCGCAATGAATGATTGCGTCACGCTCCCGCCATCTCATGGTGCTTATGTTCATTGCTTGGCGCCGTCGGGACAAACGTAAAATCGACCCGCAATCCATGACTAAAACGAATGAATCCGCGAACCCTCACCCCTTCCATGTCGTTATTGCTGGCCTTCGAGGCTGCCGCACGCCATGAAAGCTACACCCGCGCCGCCCACGAACTGTCGCTGACGCAAAGCGCGGTCAGCCGTCAGGTGCAGATTCTGGAAAAGATGCTCGGCATGCGCCTGTTCAGCCGCGAAGGTCGGCAAGTGGTGCTGACCGATGTCGGGCGCATGTACCAGCGTGAACTGGCCGAAGCCCTCGGGCAGATCCGCAGCGCGACCCTGCAGGCCATGGCGTTCGGTTCAGGCATCCACAGTTTGCGTCTGGCGACGCTGCCGACCTTCGGCTCCAAATGGCTGCTGCCGCGACTCAAGGACTTCTACACCGCGCACCCCGGCATGACCGTGCACTTGCATTCACGGATCGAAGCGATTGACTTCGACACCAGCGAGATCGATGCGGCGATCTGTGTCGGTGCGGGAGACTGGCCGGGCTTGAGCGCCCTGCCCCTGCACACTGAAGAACTGGTGGTGATTGCCAGTGCGCAGTTGTCATTGGCCGAACGCGACGAAGCGGAACAACACATCGCCGGGCAGTTACTGCTCAATGTCAGCAGCAACGCCCAGGCCTGGGCGGAATGGTTCACCCATCATGCTTTGCCACACCGCAGCATGCGCATCGGCCCGAGCTTTGAAATGACTTCGCACCTGATCCAGGCGGTGCGGGCGAATATTGGCGTCGGGCTGGTGCCGCGGATTCTGGTGGAGGATGAATTGCTTAACGGCGAGCTGCTGCAACTGGGGGAGCCGATCACCAGCCGGCGCAGCTATTACCTGGTGTATCCGCCGCGTAATGAGGCGTTACCGTCACTGAAAGCGTTCAGGGATTGGTTGGTGGATACGCTCTGACCGGAGATCCCACCAATGCACAACATAACGAAACGCCGCTCGATGAGCGGCGTTCGGTCAATCCCGGTACTGGCGCTTTAGCGGTGGCGGCGCACTCGGCCCTTTGACGAGGGGTTTGGCCAGCAGCTTGCCGTCCGGGCCATAAAAGAGGCGCCTGACGCTAGGCGGCATGGGAGTAGGCTCTTTTGCGCTCATGATGAAACCTCTTCGACAGAACTGAATTCGACCCACTGGACTTTCGAGGAATCTATCACCAATAGTTCGGCGCCAAAAGGCAACGCCACGCCATCCTCCCCCAGCCAGCCTGGATTCAGCATGATGAACTGCCCCTCCAGCGGGCCGGAAGGCCACTCGACGGGCCAGCCAAACAATCGCCTTTCATCCTTCAAATGCAGCGTAACCAGCCGATTGTGGCGAGCAAAGGTGCTGTACCACTCGCTGGGGTAAGAGTTTTTATTCGTTACATTTTTTCTTCGTAACCATTTGTGCAATTTGTCATTCGAAGCCAGAGCACACGACAACAAGCCAAGCCCCATTGCAACCATAAACGCCCAAATAGCCTGGGCTTTGCCATCCCATTTCCCTACAGAAAAGCCCTTCGAGCCTATCCATAAGCCAATAGCCCCGATCCCCAACACCACCCCATGAATCACAAACGTAAAAATCAACGCCTGCACAATCTGCCCAAAGGTGTCAGGCCGCTTGAACGAAGTGAGCGTGTAAAAAATCCAGGTAGAAACAAATCCGGGAATCAGATACTGCAACAACGGAATAACTTCCTTGACCAGATCATCCATGATCCGTGGCTCCTTGAAAGACTTGCCGGCCCGATAAGTGACCGGCAATCAAAGCCTAGCGCACGCTGACAAAATGCCGCCGCGCAACTGTCACAGCGCATTACGCCAGCCGCTAAAACCTACGCATCCTGCAAAATCAGATCAGCGCCCTTCTCCGCCACCATCAGCACCGCGGCATGCGTATTGCCCGAGGTCACGTTCGGGAAGATCGACGCATCGACAATCCGCAACCCGGCAAGGCCATGCACCTTCAGACGCTTGTCGACCACCGAAGTCTGCTCATCCGCACCCATCGCGCAGGAACCACAGAGGTGATAGATCGAGCCACAGTTGTCGCGGAAGTACTGCAACATCTGCTCGTCGGTTTCCACTGCCGGTCCCGGCAGGACTTCATCAACGGTGATGCTCTTGAGCGCCGGAGCGTTCATGATCTTTCGCATCAGGCGACTGCCCTGGATCACCTCGTCAATGTCCTTTTGCGTGCTCAGATAGTTCGGATCGATCAGCGCCGGATCACGCGGATTCTTCGACGCAATTTCGACGTGGCCGCGACTGGTCGGCCGGCACGGGTTGAAGCACAGCAGGAAGCCCGAATACGGCTCCGGCTTGAGGCTGGCCTTGTTGTTTTTCGGAATCTGGTACGACAGCGGGTTGAAGTACAGCTGCAAATTGGGATGCGCCTGCTGCGCGTTGCCACGGAAGAAACCGCCCGCCTGATTGACGCTCATGGCCAGCGCGCCCTTGCGGGTCAGCAGGTATTTGATGCCGAGTTTGAGCTGGCCGAACAGCGAGCTCAGCTCATCGTTCAGCGTCGGGATATTGGCTTTGTAGTAGTAGCTCACGCACAGGTGATCTTGCAGATTCTGCCCCACTGCCGGCAGGTGCCTGACCAGCGGGATCCGGTGCTTTTCCAGCAACGCGCGATCAGCCACGCCGGACAATTGCAGGATTTTTGGCGTGTCGACGGCGCCGGCACACAGGATCACTTCCTTGCGCGCGGTGAACGTCCGCGCCATACCATGCTGGGTGATCGAGATGCCTGTGGCGCGCTGCTGCGTCTCGTCAAACAGTACGCGATCGACCAATGCGTAATGCTCGACGGTCAGGTTCGGCCGGCTCAGTGCCGGATGCAAATGCGCGAAGCTGCTGGAGCAACGCTGGCCGTTTTTGGTGTTGACGTCGTACAGGCCCGCGCCTTCGAATTTTGCCCCGTTGAAATCGTCGCTGCGCGGGTAGCCCAACTCTGAACAGCCCTCGAGGAACACATCGCAAATCGGGTGAGTCTGGCCCTTCATCGGAGTGATGCTGATCGGGCCGCTGCCGCCGTGGTATTCGCTGTCACCCAGCGGATGGTTTTCCAGTTTACGGAAGTACGGCAGCACGTCCTTGAAGCCCCAGCCGTCGTTACCGGCGGCCGCCCAGTCATCGAAGTCATGGGCCTGACCGCGCACGTAAATCATCGCGTTGATCGAACCCGAACCGCCCTGCACTTTGCCGCGCGGGGCGTAGATTTCGCGATTGCCCAACTGCTTCTGCGGCTGGCTGTAGTACATCCAGTTGAAGGTCGGGTTGTAATACATTTTGGCGAAGCCGACCGGGATCCTGAACCACAGCGAGCTGTCCTTGCCACCCGCTTCCAGCAGCAGCACCGTGTGTTGCCCGGAGGCCGAAAGCCGATTGGCCAGCACGCAACCTGCTGCGCCGGCGCCAGCGATGATGTAGTCGTATGTCATGCACGGTTACCGCGTAAGTCGTTGTACAAAAAATCGGATGAGCAACGCATGTCCCCTGTGGGAGCGGGCTTGCTCGCGAAGGCGCTCGGTCAGCTGACATTTGTGAACCTGACACACCGCTTTCGCGAGCAAGCCCGCTCCCACAATGGGCCTCTGTCAGCCCTTGGCCGGCGAGGTGTCTTTGACGTCAACCGGAGTCGGTGCCATTTGCAGGTGCAGGCGCTCGCCGGTGTACGGCGAATGCTTGCGCACCACGTCCATGTTCAGCTCCACGCCCAGCCCCGGCTCGGTGGACGGGATGATGTAGCCGTCCTCCCACTGCAACGGCTTCTTCAGGATCTCGGCGTGGAAGCCGCCCCAGGTCTCGATGCTTTCCTGAATCAGGAAGTTCGGTGTGCAGGTCGCCAACTGGAAACTCGCCGCCGCGCCGATCGGGCCGTTGTAAAGATGCGGAGCAATTTGCGCGTAGTAGGCCTCGGCCATGCTGGCGATCTTCTTCGCCTCGAGCAGGCCGCCGCAGCGAGCGACGTTCATCTGCAGAATCGACGCGCCGCCGGCCTGCAGCAGCTTGAAAAATTCGTACTTGGTGGTCAGGCGTTCGCCAGTGGCAATCGGGATGCTGGTCTTGGCCGCGACTTGCGCCATGGCCTCTTCCTGCCCCGGCGGCACCGGCTCTTCGAACCACAGCGGGTCGTACTTTTCCAGACGCTTGGCCAGACGGATTGCCGACGACGGCACCATCTGCCCGTGAGTCCCGAACAGCAGGTCGCACTGGTTGCCCACAGCTTCGCGGATCTTGCGACAGAAGGTTTCGCAGCGCTCCAGCACCTGCAGCGAGATCTGGTGCCCGGAGTACGCGGTATATGGGCCGGCTGGGTCGAACTTCAGCGCAGTGAAGCCTTTGTTCATGTTCTCGACGGCGCACTCGGCGGCCAAATCCGGATCGTCGTAGTCGTATTCGCCACGGCTGTTGACCGGGTACAGGTAGGTGTAGGAACGCAGACGTTCGTTGACCTTGCCGCCGAGCAACTCGTAGACCGGTTTGTTCGCCGCTTTGCCGATGATGTCCCAGCAGGCCATCTCCAGACCGCTGACCACGCCCATCATGGTCAGGTCGGGACGCTGGGTGAAGCCGCTGGAATAGGCTTGACGGAAGAAGCGTTCGATGTGGTGCGGGTCATGATTGAGCAGGTAGCGCTCGAACACGTCTTCGATGATCGGCAGCATGGCTTTGGGGCCGAACGTCGCCGCGTAGATCTCGCCCACGCCTTCGATGCCGCAATCGGTCTTGAGCTTGACGAACAGCCAGTACATGCCGCCGATGTGCGGTGGCGGTACGGCGACGATATGGGTTTCAAGGGCGATGATTTTCATGTCAGGCACCTGCTTTATCTGAAGTTTTGCGATTGATTCGGGCACGCAGGGTCACGGCCGCCAGGGTGCCGATCAGACCAACGGAGGCGATGTAACCGAAGTACAGCTTGTAGCCGAGGGCGCCGGGGAACTGCTCGGTGAGGTAGCCATTGATCAACGGGATGAAGGCATCCGGCATGTAGCCGACCACCGAAACGATGCCGATGGCCAGGCCGGTGATGCGCAGCGGAATGTTGCAGCTGTCGAGAATCGCCCAGTACAAACCGCGAATTGCGTAAGTCATCAGGCCAATGAAAATCACCGTGGCGATCAGCAAACCCATGCTGTTGAGCGCCGGGAATACGATCAGCCCGACAATCGCCAGACTCGCCAGCAACAGCGCGACGATCAGCACCGAGATGTTCGAGAACTTGTCCCCCAGCCAGCCACCGCCGATGCCGCCGATGGGGCGCATCCAAAGCTTGATGGTGGTGATGGTGCCGGCCATGACCGCGGTCAGGCCGCTGCCTTGCAGGTAGTCCGAGAAACTGTAGGTCGCCCAGAAGATGTGGTAGCCGCAAAACACGATGGCGGTGACCAACCACAGCTCGGGAATTTTCACCAGCGTCGCCAGATCGGTGAGCAGGTTGAACTTGCCCTTCTCCACCGCAGGCGTGTCCGCCATCGACTTCGGATCCTTGATCAGCACCAGCACACAGCCGATGGCGATACAGGTGAAGGCATAGAGATAGACCACATGCCTGAAGCCTTCGGCAGTGGACTCACCACGGGTTTCGGTGGCGAAGGCGAACAGCGCCAGGGCAACCGTCGCCAGCAACGCCTCGACCAGACCGCGACCACCGTCGAGGATGCCGAAGAAGCGCCCTTGCTCGGTATGGTGAGCAATCATCTTCACCCGCTTGAGCACCGACGCCCAGAAGGTCAAACCGGTGGTCAGGCCCCAGCAACCGAAGATGATCATCAGCCCGGTCATCGATGGTGCCGTCGAGTACCACAGGCCTAAAGCGCCGGTCGCCACCAGCGAGAAGAAAATCAGAAAGCGTGGCGCAATGCGATCCGCCAACCAGCCGCTGGGCAAGTAGCTGAGGAGGAAAATCGTGCCGAGCATCGAGTACAGATAGCCCAGTTCACTGTGGTTGATCTGGAACACTTCGAGCATCGTGGTCTGGTAGACCTGACGCAGGTACAGAATCGGGTAGATCGCACCGGCGGCCAGCACCAGCAACATCAATTGGAAATAGCGACTTCCCTTGTCGCTCCGGCTTTTCACAGCCGAGTTGGAACCCTGAACAGCGGCAGCAGAGGATGCATGCTTGGACATTGAAGTGACCTCGGGCAACCCGTGCTCCGGGCGCCCCTGATAATTGTTTTTATAGGTGCAGCATGAGGCGTGTTGCGGTGTTTCAGTACTTCATGACCACGAGTCGGGTCTGGGTGAATTCGAGCATGCCGTGCTTGCCGTCATCACCGCCCAGGCCCGAGCGTTTCCAGCCGGCGTGGTAGCCCTGATACGGGTCGGCCGGGGTGCGATTGACGTACAACTCGCCGGCCTCGATGGCGTTGGCGACTTTCTGCGCGGTGCGGTAGTTCTCGGTGTAGAGCACCGACGACAGGCCGAACTGATGGTCGTTGGCCATGGCCAATGCTTCGTCGATATCGCGGTACTTGAGCACCGGCAGCACCGGGCCGAAGATTTCTTCCTGGACGATTTCCATGTCCTGGCGGCAGTGGCTGAGCAGGGTCGGCGGATAGAAATGCCCCGGGCCCTGCGGCAACACACCACCGCTTTCGAGCACCGCGCCGTCGGCCATGGCACGCTCGACCATGGCGTGAATGTTCCGCTGCGAACTGGCGTTGACCAGTGGTCCCATCAGGCTCGCATCGGTGGCGCGGTCACCGAATTTCACCTCGGCGATTTTGGCCTTGAGCAGCGCGAGGAATCGGTCGTGGACGCTTTCCTGCACGTAGACCCTTTCCACCGCCGTGCACAACTGCCCGCAGTGGGTGGTCTTGGAAGCGATGATCGCGCTGGCGGCGGCTTCGAGGTCGGCATCGGCTTCGATGATGGCCGGCGTCTTGCCGCCCAGTTCCAGCGATGGCTTGGCGATATTGGCCTTGCAGTAATCGAGCACGATGCGCCCGGCGTTGACGCTGCCCGTCAGCGTAATCAAGCCAACAGCCTTATGCGTGCACACCGTGGCAGCGGTGGCGTGATCCATGGTCAGGATATTGATCACCCCGGCCGGCATGCCCGACTGCTGCACCGCTTTGGCGATTTCGAATGCCGAGGTCGGGGTGTTGTTGCTCGGGCGCACCACCACGGTGTTGCCGGCAATCAGCGCCGGGGCAATTTTGCGCAGCAAGGTATAGACCGGGTAGTTGAACGGAATCAGGCACGCGACGACGCCGATCGGCTCGCGGTGCAGAAACAGGTTTTCGTCGGGGCTGTCGCTGGGGATGATCTCGCCTTCGATGCGCCGCGCCCACTCGGCGTGGTAACGGGTGATCTGCGCGGCATAGCGTGCTTCGTTGCTCGCGTCGCTGAGACTCTTGCCGGACTCGGCGGCGAGCGCGGCGCCGATGGACTCGGCACGCTCTTCCAGTGCGGCGGCGAAGGCGCGCAAGTGTTCGGCGCGCTCGATGCTGGTCAGTTTGCCCCAGACCTTTTGTGCGACCGCTGCGGCATCCACGGCGGCGGTGGCTTCTTCGGCGGTGGCAGCCGAGACATGGCCGAGCAGCGCTTCAGTGGCGGGGTTGTACACCGCGATCATTGCCGCGCTGGCCGGCTCGATGAAGTGGCCGTTTACAAAGTTTCGCTCGATTCGCATGTGCATCGCCCATCGTTTGTTTTTATCAATGCCACCAGTCTTGTCATCGGTGGCGGGTTGAACAAACGATTTAAAGGGCGGGGAAACATTCGAAAAATGCAGGTTACCCCTGATTCCACCGCAAACTCCTGTGGGAGCGAGCCTGCTCGCGAAGAGGGTGTGTCATTCACAGATGATGGTGGCTGATCCAACGCTTTCGCGAGCAGGCTCGCTCCCACAAGGGGATTTGCGGGGTGTCAGGTGGCTGCGGTCGAAGGCTCCAGTTGGCGCTGCGCCAGCCAGATTTCCTCCTGCAGCCATTGCGCAAATACCTGCAACTGCGGCATCTCGGTCTGCTCCGGGCGAGTCACCAGCCAGTACGACTGGTGCCCTTCCACATGCACATTCAGCACTTGCGTCAATTGCCCGCTGGCCAGTTCCGCCGCAACCATGTGCCAGTCGGCAATGGTGATCCCCAGACCATCGGTCGCTGCCTGAATCGCCAGGTCCAGCAAATCGAATTCGTAACCGCCCTGGGTATCGACGCCACTGATGTGCGCCGCGTCCAGCCAGTGTTTCCAGGTCAGGTAACGCTGATCTTCCTTGGCCAGCACATGCAGCAGGGTCAGGCGATTGAGGTCGATGCCATGTTCGCTTCCCTCCCGTGCATACAGCGATGGCGCGCACACCGCGATATGCCGCTCCTGGATCAACAGCGAACTGTCGAGACCGTCCCACTCGCCGTCGCCAAAGCGGATCGCGCAATCGAGGGTACTGGTTTCCGCCAGGCTGTCCTGCAAGCGCGTGGTGATGCTCAGTTCCAGCTCCGGGTGTTGCTCGCGCAAGCGCCCCAGGCGCGGCATCAGCCAGCGACTGGTGAACGTCGGCGGTGCGTTGATGTGCAGACGGTTGGAATGGGTTTTCTGCTGGATGCTGCGCACCGTCAGCTCGATCTTGTCGAACGACTGATGCAGTGCCCGCAGCAGGATCTTGCCGGCGGCGGTCAGCTCCAGATGGTGATGACGGCGCTCCAGCAGACTTTCGCCGAGCTGCTCTTCCAGTTGCCGCACCTGACGGCTGACCGCACTCTGGGTGACATTGAGCAGCTCGGCGGCGCGGGTGAAGCTGCCGGTGCTGCCGGCCACTTCGAACGCCTTGAGCGCGTTCAGGCCGGGCATTTTGCGTTTCATATCAAGGCACTCGAAAACCACTGACAAGTTGCAGAGCATCCCATGAGCGTGCCTGACTGTCCTACAGGATTTTTTGAGTAACATGCATTCGATGCAAGTTTGCGCATCGTTTTTATCGTTTGTCCCACGTCCGGCGGATGGCAAGACTGCGCGGCATCTCTAATAAAAACAATCGAGAGCCGCTCCATGCCCTTCTCTGCTTCCTTGCGTTTGCGCACCACCTCTATCGTCCTGTTCTGCAGCGTTGCCGCTCCGGCGATGGCCGTGCAAGTTACCGACAACCTCGACCTGGGTGGCGCCATTCGTGCGCGCTGGGACCTGGACCCGGATCGCGACATTCAGAAGTTCGGTCTCGATACGGTTTTTCTCAGCGCCAAGTACAACTCCGATTCCTGGATCGGCGAGGCGCAATACCGCTTCTATGGTCGCTCCTACCCCTACCAGTACACGAAAAATTACGGCGACATTCAGTTCGCCAAATTCGCCTGGGTCGGCTACAAATTCAACCCGAACCAGCAGGTGCAAGTCGGTCTGAACACCGTGCCGTTCGGCTTGCAGCCGTACTTTGGCAGCACCTTCTACGAGACCTTGGGCAACGTCATCGGCCTCGAAGACGTGCAACAGGTCGGCGCCAAATACATTCAGCAAAGCGGCGACTGGAACATCCAGGCCGGTTACTACCTGCGCCCGGCGTGGCAAGGCAAAGGCACCAGCAAGGGCGTGACCTACTCCAGCGTCGTGTCCGAAGCCGACAGCTACGTGGCTGACGGCAGCGCCAACCAGGAACGCAACACCGTGGTGCTGCGCGTGGCGAAAGCGCTGGATCTGGGCCCGTGGAAGTCCGAAGTGGGGATCTCCGGCCTGACCTCGACTCTGGAAAACCAGGACACCGATAACGACGGTCGGCGCAACGCCGTGGCCGTGCACTACCTGGGCAAGAACGGCCCGTGGGGCGTGCAGTTGCAGGCGGCACGTCAGCAGATGTCGCCGCGCAATGCCGGCACCGATGAGCTGGTGACCCTCGGCGGTTACGACGGCACTTACAACGTCGCCAGTCGCGGCAATCTGTACGTGGCGGATCTGAGTTACGACGTGGCCGGCAAATACCTGTTCGATCAGGTCAGCGGGGTCAAGCTTTACGCCAACTACAGCGCCTTCGACAAATCCGCCAGCGGCTTCAAGACCTCCCAGCGAATGATCCTCGGCAGCTCGTTTTCAGTGAGCAAATTGTGGGTGGCGACCGAGTGGCTGTTTGGCAAGAACGATCCGTACATCGGTGGCAGCAGCTACACCCAGAGCCTGGGCGCGGGCGGGCTGGATCAGTGGGAGAATCAGGTGTATGTGAACGTCGGTTATTACTTCTGATCCGGATTTTACTGCGCCTGAAAGTCAGCCTTCGCGAGCAAGCCCGCTCCCACAATGGATTTATGTCAGGCACAAAACCTGTGGGAGCGGGCTTGCTCGCGAAGGCGTCCTGCCAAACAACACTTGCATCCGTTCCTCACCAATAGTCAGATAACCCCTACCAACAAAACCTACAAAAATAAAACCGAGCCACACGCTCGACCTGGGGTCCCACCTCCATGCGTCAACTGCCCTCGCTCAACACCCTGCGCGTGTTCGAAGAAGTCGCGCGGCATCGCAGTTTCAGTCAGGCCGCACTCGGCCTGAACGTCACCCAGGGCGCAGTCAGTCGCCAGATCAAACAACTCGAAGACTACCTCGGTGTCGCGCTGTTCGTGCGCACGCCGCAAGGCCTGTCGCTGACCGAGGCCGGCAGCAATCTAAAACCGCATCTGGCCGAAGCCTTCGACCACATGGAACGCGCCCTGCAAGCCATTCGCGTGCCCAACCTGCGTCAGCGCCTGCGTGTGCTGGCGCCACCGACCTGGGCCACGCGCTGGCTGTCGCCGCACCTGCGTGCCTTCTGCCAGCGCTACCCGGACATCAGCCTCAGCGTGACCAATCAGGCCAGCCACGACAGCCTCGCCGAGATCGATTGCCACATCCGTTTCGGCCTCGCGGCGTCCCCCCAGTGCGCCAGCCAGTTACTGGTGATGGAACGGCACATCGCCGTCGCCAGCCCGGAGTTGTTCAACGGCGCTCAGCCGCCGGATCTGCGGCAATTTCCGCTGCTGCACATCCTGCACGACGGCAAGCGTTTGCAGGTCTGGGAGAACTGGCTGGCGGCCATGGGCCGCGATGATGTCGATGCCGGACAAGGCCTGGAATTCAGCACCCTGGATCAGGTGATCCACACCGCACTGGCCGGCGGTGGTCTGGCCGTGATCGACCGGCAGATGATCGAAAAGGAACTGGCCAACGGCAGCCTGCTGCCGATCACCCCGATTGAAGTGATCGGCCCTTATGGTTATTGGCTGGATGTGGCGAATGACAAGCAGGGTTTGTCGAAGGTGAAGCTGTTTACCGAGTGGCTGAGTCTGGTGAGCAATCCCTGACATGTAGGAGCTGCCGCAGGCTGCGATCTTTTGATCTTCAAAAGCAAAATCAAAAGATCGCAGTCTGCGGCAGCTCCTACAGGGTTCGATGGCACGCCGTCAGATCGGGGCGACTTTACTCACCGCAATCGAACTCCCCTCCACCGGACTCTGCGCCTTGCACGCCTGACTCAACGTCAGCGACTTGGTCTCCGGCGCCCACGCCCACGACAGCCACGCGCCAATCGCCAGGATCGCCGCAAGAATACCCATGGTCGGACTGAGGCCGATCCCCGCCACACTCACCGGCAACAGAAAGGTGCTGATCGCCGAGCCCAGACGACTGACCGCCGTCGCCAGACCAATGCCGCTGGCGCGGACTTCGGTGGGGAAGCTCTCGGCCGGGAACACCCCGACCAGATTGCTCACTGCCGACAGCACCAGGGTAAACACGCCGAACACCAGCACCATCAGCCAGGCCGCACTGCCCGGCAACACCGCCAGCAGAAACAGCGCCACCGCGAGGATGATGAACGAGTTGATCAGGAAGCCGCGACGGCTGAACTTGATCGTGCACCAGATGCCGATCAACGCGCCGAGGATCAGCAGCATGTTCAACATCAGCTCGGTGCCGAAGCCTTCGGCCAAGCCCATCTTCTGCAGGATCGACGGCAAAAAGGTGTAGATCGCAAAGTACGGCATCACGATGCAGACGAAGAACAGGCAGTTGAACGCCGTGCGCTTGCGGTACTCGCGACTGAACAGCACCGCATAGCCGGAACGGGTTTCGGTGGTGCGGGTTTCATCCAGTTCGACATTGTCACCCAGATGCTTTTTGACGATCGCCCGCGCCTCGGCGATGCGCCCCTGATTGACCAGCCAGCGCGGCGATTCCGGAGTGCCGATGCGGGCGATCAGAATCAGCGCCGCCGGGATTGCCGACGAAGCAAGCATCCAGCGCCAGGCATCGTCGCCAAGGCTGAGCATGGCCGTGCCGACGAAGGTCGCGGCGACGTAACCGAAGGTCCAGATCACGCTGAACGAACCGAGCAACACGCCGCGATGTTTCTTCGGCGAGAACTCCGCCAGCATCGCGTGACCGACGCTGAAATCGCCGCCCAGGCCAATGCCGATAAGCACCCGGCAAAGGAACAGGCTCATCGCGCTTTCGACGTAGAACTGCATCACCGAGGCGATGGTGATCAGCACGAAGCTGACGAGGAAGATTTTCTGCCGGCCGACCTTGTCCGAGATCCAGCCGAAAAACAGACTGCCGAGAAACAGCCCGATCAACGCCGATGCGCCGATCAATCCCTGCCAGAACGCATCCAGGTGCATCTGCGGGCTGAGCAAGGTGAAGGCGATACCGATCAGGCCGAGGATGTAGCCGTCGGTGAAGTGTGCGCCGAAGGTCAGTCCGGCGATCTTGAGGTGAAACCGGCCGATGGGCAGGTCGTCGATTTTTACCGGTTGAGCGGACATGTTCGTCTCCAATTGTTGTTATTGACGGAGAAACGTAGAGCTCTTGCTTGGTTTATGTGGGAGCGGGCTTGCTCGCGAATGCGGTGTGTCAGTCACCATTTGCTCCAACTGATACAACGCTTTCGCGAGCAAGCCCGCTCCCACATGGAGATCTCGGTGGGGGTCAGAGACCGCCCATCAACAGGTATTTGATCTCCAGATAGTCATCCAGACCGTACTTCGAACCCTCGCGCCCAAGGCCCGATTCCTTGATGCCACCGAACGGCGCCACTTCCGTGGAAATGATCCCTTCGTTGATCCCGACCATGCCGGCTTCCAGCCCTTCGGCCATGCGCCAGACCCGACCGATATCGCGGCTGTAGAAGTACGCCGACAAACCGAACGGCGTGTCGTTGGCCCGCTCCAGCACTTCGGCTTCATCCTTGAAGCGGAAACACGCGGCCACCGGGCCGAAGGTTTCGTCCTGGGCGATCAGCATGTCGCCGTTGACTTCGGTGAGGATGGTCGGCTCATAAAAGGTGCCGCCAAGTGCGTGACGACGACCGCCACACAGCAGCGTGGCGCCCTTCTCAAGGGCATCGCTGACATGGCTTTCGACCTTGGCCAATGCGGCGCTATTGATCAGCGGGCCTTGCTCGGTTTCACCGTCCAGCGCACTGCCGACGCGCATCGCCGCAACCGCTTCGGCAAGCTTGCCGGTGAAGGCTTCGTAGACGCTGTCCTGAATGAAGAAGCGATTCACGCACACGCAGGTCTGCCCGGTGTTGCGGAATTTCGAGGCCATCGCGCCTTTGACTGCCGCGTCCAGATCGGCATCGTCGAAGACGATGAACGGCGCGTTGCCACCCAGTTCCAGCGAGACTTTTTTCAGCGTGTCGGCAGCCTGGCGCATCAGCAGTTTGCCGGTGCGGGTCGAGCCGGTGAACGACAGTTTGCGCACGATGCTTGACGCTTGCAGCGCACCGCCAATCGCCACCGCATCGCCGGAAACGATATTGAATACGCCTGCCGGAATACCCGCCTGTTCCGCCAACACCGCCAGGGCGAACGCCGACAATGGCGTTTCCTCGGACGGCTTGAGAATCATCGTGCAACCGGCCGCCAGCGCCGGGCCGACCTTGCGGGTGACCATCGCCAACGGGAAGTTCCACGGGGTGATCGCCGCGACCACGCCAATCGCTTCCTTGACCACGATGATCCGCGCATCGGCCTTGTGGCTGGGGATCACGTCGCCATAGGCACGCTTGGCTTCCTCGCCGAACCACTCGAGGAAACTCGCGGCATAGACCACTTCACCCATGGCCTCGGCCAGCGGTTTGCCCTGCTCGCGACTGAGCAGCGTCGCAAGTTCCTTCTGGTTGGCGAGCATCAGATCGCTCCAGCGTTTCAGGCGCTGGCTGCGTTCCTTGGCGGTGAGCTTGCGCCACGCCGGCAGCGCACGATTGGCCGCATCGATGGCCAGGTGGGTTGCTTCGGCGCCATCCTTTTGCACCTCGGCAATCAGTTCGCCATTGGCCGGGTTGCGCACCGCATAGGTCGCGCCGCCCTGCCCCCACAGGCCGTCGATGAAGTGGCCGTGATGGATCAGATCGCTCATGCCACCGCTCCCTGCAAAGTGAAGCGCTCCAGCCCCGGACGCGCGGTGCGCAGGATGCGTTTGCCGGCGGTGTAATCGTTGATCACGTCGCACGGGGTGTAATTGCGCTCCAGTTCATGCAATTCATCAGCGTCGAGTCTGGTTTCCAGGGCTGCCAGGGCACTGTCGAACTGCGCCGTGGTGTCCGCGCCGACCAGCATGCAATCGACGCCCGGATGATTGGCCACCCACGCCTGGGCGATCTGCGCGTTCGACACGCCACGGGCGCGGGCCACGCGTTGTACCGAATGCGCGATTTCGAAAGAGGCTTCGTCGCTGTACATCTGCTGGGTGAAAAAGTCGGTCTGGTTGCGGGTCGACTGCACGTCGCCGGTCAGCAGGCCGCGCGCCAGCGGACTGAACACCGAGACGCCGATGCCCTGATCGCGGCAGAACGGAATCATCTCGCGCTCTTCTTCGCGATAGGCACAGTTCAGTTGCAGCTGCATGTTGATCGGCTTGACCCAGCCATTGCGCTCGCAGGCCATGAGGATCTTCGCCAGTTGCCCGGTGAGCATGGTCGACACGCCGATGTAGCGGGCCTTGCCGGAGCGCACGATATCGTTCAATGCCGACATGGTTTCCTCGACCGGGGTGTTCACGTCGAAGTAATGCAGCATGAACACGTCGACGTAATCCATGTCCAGACGCTTCAGCGAGGCATCGATGCTGTCCATGATGTGTTTGCGTGAATGGCCGCTGGCATTGATCCCGCTGCGGGTGCCATAGCCGACCTTGGTGGTGATCACCAGGTCTTCGCGACGGGCCAGACGCTTGACGATGCGCCCCACCACTTCCTCGCCGACGCCGGCAGAATAGAAGTCCGCCAGGTCGATGAAATTCACGCCGTTGTCCAGCGCGTGAGCGACGATCGGCTCGCTCTGTTTTTCGTTGAAGATCCACGGTTTCCAGTCCGGGGTGCCCATGTTCATGGTGCCCAGGCACAGGCGGGAAACTTGCAGGCCGGAGTTACCCAAACGGATGTATTGCATGGCGCGGACCTCAGGCTTTTGGCGTGTAGAAAGGGTTGCTGATGTGGTTGACCACATCGGCCAGTTGCGCGGTTTCCGGCTTGCCGGTCAGGGCGGCGCGGATCGCGGTGCGGCAGGCGTTGTAGTTGTTCAGGTACACCGCATCGAGGTCATCGCAGGCCGGGTTGACCCAGTTGGCGGTAACGATGGCCCACTCGTCTTCGGCTTCCGGCGGCAATGTGCCGTCGAGCAGTGCTTCGAGCACGGCTTTGGCGATCCCGGCCTGCGAGGCGCCCCAAGTGGCGTTGCCGTGCAGGTCACTGCTGATTGCGGCCTTGTTCACATACAGGGTCATCGGCTTGACCGGAATGTTCGGCTGGGCGATCACCATGAACGGGCAATGGCCCTGACTTGGCGACGCCAGGCTGTTGGCGAACGCCTGCCCGGCCGGGCCGTTGCGCGGGCCGATCAGAATGTTGATGTGTGCGGCGTTCACGCCCGGGCCTTCGAAACCTTCACCGATGTACAGGTCGAGTTCTTTCATCAGTCATTACTCTTGTGCGATACGAGGGATGTTCGATAGCTCACACAGGCCGAATGGCCGGTGCGCTCAATAACGGGCGTGGGGAGGTGCGTCGGGGAAAATGGGACATGGCTGCAAACGCTCTCTGGTTGTTATTGATGAGCTGTGTTTGCGATTTTTTAACACCGGGGCTGGTGCGGGCTGTAACCATTAAAAATCATGGGGCCATGAGTTTTGCTCATAGCCTGGGGGCGCAGCATCGCGGCCTGCGTGAAAAGCAAAAAAAAGCAGAAACCGACGATACGGTTTCTGCTTTTTTTGCGGCTGGCCGTTAAAACTGAAGCGCTGCGTCAGAGGCAGTCACGCACCGATTTGCGCAATGACCCGGACTTGGCCCATGGCGGTCCCTGATACAACGAGACCCGGCTGCCGTCCTTGTATTTGATGATGTCGAGAATCTCGTCAGCGGTGACGAGGCTCGGCGCCTTGATCCGGTAGCCATTGGAAATGGAGGTCTGCGTGGTTTTCGGAATGTCCTGCTGCCACAACGGCAACAAGCACGCGGCATAGTCTTTAGGCGCCTTGGTGGTGGTCTTGCTGAGATTTGGCTCGCCCGGAACCAGCGATGCTGGCAATGAGCAACCTGCCAGCAATGCCAACGCCAAACTCCCGATCCATATCCGCATGGTGTTTCCCTGATCTGAAAAAAAGCGAATGTAACGTGTAACCGGGTGTACATCCACAGCGGACCACGCCCATACGGGAAATTGGACAAATATTTACACACGTTCCGCCGGGTGACAGACGAGCTGTAAAACATCGCCCGCAAATGCGACTACTCTGTTCTACCGAGAATGTTCCGGAGGTGATCATGCGGCTCAATGAATACGAACACGAACTTCAGCGCGACCTGCAAGCCGTTGCATCGGATCTGAGATGGTCGGCGGTCGACCTCAAACGCATTGCCGAACAGCTGCGCAAGAATGGCAATGAAGCGGATGCCCAGGCGGTCCTGAGGTCTTGCGAGGTGCTGCAGAGTGATGAAGAACGATTGCAGTCATATGCCAAGGAAGTGAAAACCCGCTCCATCAGCAGAACCAAAGTTCACTGATACCGACCTTGCCCTCAACAAGAGCCCCGGCAAGTACCGGGGCTCTTTCGTTACATTTGCATCAACTCGCGGTGTGACTTCGCGCCCGCGCCGAGCGTTGTCTGTAACCCGGCAACGCAGCGGCATAGGCCATTGCTTCTTCTCTGCTACCAAACGATGCAAGCCGCACGCCCTGGCTGCAAACCGCCACGGGCCGTTACTTCACAGCTAGCGATGTGCCAAATCGCTGGCACTTTCAACCACGCCAAACGCTCAAAAAACCCGAGGGAACCTATAAACCGGGGCCCGGCTCGAATATTGCAGTTTTGTTTCATTAATGTGACAAGCAGTGAACAGGTAACAGATGAAAGTACGCGCAACCGTCATTTGCGAGCAGGAACGACACGTTCTCCTGGTGCGCAAACCCCACTGCCGCTGGACATTGCCCGGCGGCAAGGTCGAGCCTGGGGAAACCAAGGCCGCAGCGGCGATGCGCGAGTTGCAGGAAGAAACGGCGCTGAAGGCCGAACAAATGTTGTATCTGATGGAACTGCGCAGTGGCAGCACCCAGCATCATGTCTACGAGGCCTCAGTGCCCGACCTTGAGCAGTTGCGCCCGCAAAACGAGATCACCGAGTGCATCTGGCATCCGCTGGACGCGGTGCAGAATCTGCCCACCAGCGACGCGACGTTGCGCATCGTGCAGGCGTTTCAGCGCCGATTGTAAGGTTTCAACCGGCGAACGCCCGGCGCCCGGCGCTCATTTCCGTGCGCAATTCACCAATGAAGTTGGAAATATCGCGGATCGTCACCAGATGTTCCGGCGACACGCCATTGAGCAACAACTCGACTCGCCCGGAGTCAGGCTCATAGACCTTGATCCGCAGCAGTCCCTGCTCCACTTGTGTGCATTCGCATTCAAGCGACGGAAAGCCGGATTCGACAATCCGGCAAATGTCGGCAATGGCTAGCATGAGCGCACGCCTCGCAGGCGATGAGTCGGTCGACCGATTCAGCATAGATGAGCGATCAATAATCTGCCGCCCCGGCAAGTGCCAACCCGATCACATTTTCAGCGCAGGCTCAGTGGGTGTCGCGATCCCAGATCCAGTTCCACATCCCCGGCAATTGCACCGCATCCGAACTTTGCTGAACCGTGCGCGCCAACGCCGCTTTCTGCAGCGCCGCGTGATCATCGTAGAACGGTTTGTCCGCCAGCCTCACACCTGTGGCGGCGGCACTGTCGAGCAGGATCTGCAGGTATTCGCGGGTGTGCCGCGCGGTGTAACGGTTGAGGTCATGAAAGGTCACCACCACCGGAATCACCCCGTCCACGGTAGGGAATTCGCCGAGGGCAATGCGCTCGCGGACTTCCGATAGCTGGCGCAGCATGTTCGCCCGACGTCGGGGGCTGGCATTGAAGCCCCAGATCTTGCCGTCGTTGGCGCTCAAATCGGTCAGCAATACATGCAGGCCGTGCTGTTGATAGGCGGCGAAGGTGCGCTTGTCGTAATTCCAGAATGGCGGACGCAGCAGGATCGGTGCTGCTCCGGTGATCGCGGCGATATCCGCCGTGCCGTTGCTCAACGACTGCTCCAGTTCTTGCGGATCGAGCGAGCGGTGATTGGTGTGCCAATGGGTGGCGGTGTGGAAACCGAGGATGTGCCCTTCGGCGTGCTCGCGCCGCATGATCCCGCGACCGATTTCACTGTTGCCCGCACGCGGCGCACGGGTCTGGACGAAGAACACCGCTTTGATGTCCGGTTGCACCGGGTTGACCTTGAGGCTATCGAGCACGGTCGCCGACGGGTTCCAGAAACTCGAAGCGCTAGGGCCATCGTCGAAGGTCAGCAGAAAGCGCACCGGTGCCTGGGCCTTGAGCCGGGTTTCGGTTTGCGTGGTCATCTCGATCGGCGCGGCAATGCAGCCGGCCAACCCAAAGGCGATGGCCGCTGCACAGATAAGTTTGAACGCGTATTTCATGTCTTGCCTTGCGCCTGACCCTTGCGGCCCTGTTGTCGACTGGCAAAACTCCCTCGCCCTGATCCATCCCTGCACCCGGCCTCGGGAGCCAGGTCTGGATAGGGTACACAGGCTTTGGTTACGGCGCTCGCTCAGTCGGCCAATGCCCGCTGAAACGAGGTATCGATGACCCCAGCGGTAGCCAGCGGCGCCGGCAGTGCCTTGACCTTGAACAGGAAGTCCGCGGTGCCCTGCAGGTCTGCCGCCGCCTGTTGATCCACCGGCCCGACGGTCATGTGCGCCTGGCGCAACCAGTGTCGCGAAACTTCCTGATCGAGGTTGGCCTTCTTCGCCCACAAGTCTGCGTATTCGTCGGTATGGCTGTCGACCCAGGCTCGAGCGCGTTTCAAACGCCCGAGAAAATCGGCAATCGCTGCACGCTTGCTGTCGATCGACGGCGCCGACGCGGCAATCGCGCTGAGGCCCGGCATCAGGTTTTTCGCGGTGAGAATCGGCCGCGCACCGGAGAACACGATTTGCTGGGAGATGTACGGTTCCCACACCGGGAAGGCATCAATGCTGCCCTGCGGCAACGCAGCCGCCGCATCGATCGGCATCAGCTTGACGAATTCGACGTAATTTTCCGGCAGACCGCCCTGCTCCAGGGCACGCAAGGTCAACTGCTGACTCCAGGCGCCGGGCCAGTAGGCGACTTTCTTGCCCTTCAGATCAGCAATGGTTTTCACCGGCGAATCTTTCGGCACCAGTAACGCGATGGTGTCCGGGTTTTGTCGCGACACTCCGATCAGTTTTACCGGCGCCTGTTTGGCGGCGAGAAACAGGAAACCCGAATCGCCCAGAAAACCCAGATCCAGCGACCCGGTCTGCAACGCCTCGGCCAATGGCGCAGCGGCCTGGAAGTGCTTCCAGTCAACGGTATAAGGCGCGTCCTTCAACACGCCCGAGGCTTCCACCGAGGCGCGAATGTTGTAGTAGTTCTGATCACCGACATGCAGTACCAACGGCTCGGCGGCGTAGGCAAGCGGTGCGGCGAACAGGGCAATCATCAGTGTGCTGCGGAGCAAACGGGAGAGCTTCATGGGAGGTCCTGCGACGGGATTTTTCATAGACCATAACGCTCTTGATAAACCAATTTTAAATTCGATTAATGCATAAGCTCAGTGCTCCGAATGCTCACTGTCCGCTGCGCAACAGTGCGATACCACAGTGTTGCCCACGCAACAGTTGAAGGGCGCCAAAACGGGTGAAAACCCCGTAAACATTGGCCAAAACGCACATGGCACAGAGCCTGCAATATTCCATTCATGCAGGACGCAGCCGATAAAAATATATTTTTGGACATAAAAAACAGTGCCTTCGCCGGAGCGCCCCCCATGACATCGTTCTTACCGTTTGCCCGCCTCAAAACGCTGCTGGTCGCCAGCGCCATGGCATTGAGCCTGCAGCCTCTGGCCCACGCCACCGAAGCCCCTCCCGCCGAGGTGCATCTGGATTACGCCTACTACTCCCCCGTGAGTCTGGTGCTCAAGCATTTCGGTTTTCTCGAAAAGGCTCTGCCACAGACCAAAGTCAACTGGGTGCTTAGCCAGGGCAGTAACCGTTCGCTGGAATATCTGAACAGTGGTGGCGTCGATTTCGCCTCCAGCGCCAGCCTTGCCGCTGTGCTGAGCCGGGCCAACGGTAGCCCGATCAAATCGGTCTACGTCTACAGCCGCGCCGAATGGACTGCACTGGTGGTGCGCAAAGACTCGCCGTACCAGAGCGTCGCCGATCTCAAGGGCAAGAAAATCGCCGCCACCAAAGGCACCGATCCGTACCTGTTCACTTTGCGCAGCCTGCAACAGGCCGGGCTGAAGAAAGACGATGTGGAACTGGTGCACCTGCAACATCCGGACGGCCGCACCGCACTGGAAAAAGGCGATGTCGACGCCTGGGCCGGGCTCGACCCGCACATGGCCGCCAGTCAAGTGCAGGCCGGTTCACGTCTGCTGTATCGCAATCCAGCGTTCAACAGCTACGGCGTGGTCAGCGTCACCGAGCAGTACGCCAAGGAGCATCCGCAAACTATCGACACGGTGATCAAAGCCTACGAGCAGGCGCGCGAATGGGCGCTGAAAAATCCCGAAGAGTTCGCCGCCCTGCTCGCCAAAGAGTCCGGTTTACCGCTGGACGTGGCCAAACTGCAACTGTCGCGCACTGACCTGAGCAGCCCGCAACTGACCGCCAACGACGTGCAGGCCTCGAAGGCGGCGGCACCGATTCTGGTTTCTGAGGAACTGGTGCGGCGTGGGGTGAATGTCGATCAAGTCATCGATCAGTTGCTCGACAGCGGTGTGCAGCAAGCCGTCGCCCGCCAGTAATCGACCAGACTCATGGCCCATCCGCGCCAGTTGCGGATGGGCTGTGAGTGGAGCCAACGTATGACCACTCGCAGTAACGAACTGCCGGCGCCTCGCAGCTTGTCGAGGCCCCGCCCTCCTCTCCACCCGACATGGCGCCGGCGCCTGAAGGGTCTGGCCCTGCCGCTGCTGATCGTGGTCGCCCTGGAGTTCATCGTGCGCATCGGCTGGCTGCCGTCCTATCAGATGCCAGCCCCGAGCGAGATCGCCCTGACCCTCACCGACCTCGCCGAAGGCGCACTGTGGAAACACATCGGCGCGAGCCTGATCCGCGTGTTGCTGGGATTTGCGATTGGCGCCAGCCTCGCGCTGGTGTTTGCCGCCTGGGTCGGCCTGAGCCGTGAGGCCGAGGCGTATCTGGAACCGACGTTCGCCGCCCTGCGTTCGATTCCGAGCCTGGCCTGGGTGCCGCTGTTGCTGCTGTGGCTGGGCATCGACGAAACCTCGAAAATCGTGCTGATCGCCATCGGCGCGTTTTTTCCGGTGTACGTCAACGTGGTCGCGGCGATTCGCAACATCGATCGCAAACTGGTCGAGGTCGGGCATATCTATGGTTTCAGCCGCTGGCAACTGGTGCGGCGGATTCTGCTGCCCGCCGCCCTGCCCGGCCTGTTTACCGGGCTGCGCAGCGGCATGAGTCTGGCGTGGATGTTTCTGGTGGCCGCCGAGCTGATCGCCGCGACCAAGGGCCTGGGTTATCTGCTCAGCGACGGCCGCGAAACCTCGCGACCGGACATCGTGCTGGCGGCGATCATCGTGCTCGCCCTGCTCGGCAAACTCAGCGACGGCCTGCTCGCAGTGCTTGAACGCCGCTGGCTCGCCTGGCGCGATACGTTCACCGGTCAGGAGGCGCAGGATTGATTGGCCGCAGCCAACTAAGCTGAAAGCGTCCAACCGGAGATCGGCGCATGTGCGGAAGACTCTCGCAGTACCGCGGCATTCACGACTTTGTCGCGGTGCTGAGCATTCCCGATGCGCTGATCAATCATGTCGGCGATGCGCCGCTGGCGCGATACAACGCCGCGCCGACCACTTCACTCGCCGTCCTCCATCAACATGATCGACGCCTGCATGCCGACAACCTGCGCTGGGGCTGGCGCCCGCATTGGGCCAAGGACCGCGCCGCACCGATCAACGCCCGTGTGGAAAAGGTCGCGCATGGCCCGTTCTTCCGGGCGATCTGGCATCATCGGTTGATCGTGCCGGTCGACAACTGGTTCGAATGGGTCGACGGTCCGGATAAAACCCGACAGCCGTGGCTGATCCGTCGTGCCGATCGCGGGCCGGTTTTCTGTGCCGCCATTGGACAATTTCCGACACCCGGCAGCGACGCCCGGGAGGACGATGGCTTTGTGATCATCACCGCCGACAGCGTCGGCGGCATGCTCGATATTCATGATCGCAGACCGGTGGTCTTTCGCGCTGACATGGTCGCCGAGTGGCTCGACCCGGCAACACCTGTGGAGCGCGCCGAACAGATGCTGCTGTTTGAAGGCGAACCCAGTGATGCCTTCGCTTGGCATAAAGTCGGCAAAGCTGTCGGTAATTCGCGCAATCAGGGTGCCGGGCTGATTGATGCAATCTTCTAAAAATCCCCGGCCCTCCCGCGTTAACCCTGTAGGAGCTGACGCAGGCTGCGATCTTTTGATCTTGTTTTAAAAAATTAAAGTCAAAAGATCGCAGCCTTCGGCAGCTCCTACAGGTGATTACAGGTGACGCAAGATCTTTACAGAGGTTGTTTCATTGTTGAGACAGCCCGAAAAAAACAGTCGTTTGAGCGAACCAACCGCCTGTCTGACATTTCAACCGTCATACATACATTTAGATGCGCTACGGATAGCATGCGCGCCGCATTTCCAATTGGCATACCAGTTGACCAAAGAGTCAATAAACCAGGAATCCCCTACAACTTTCACCACGCCTTGCAGAGAACTAAGTTGCGCGACGATTTTGCAATCAAACAGGCCAACGGCCTGGAGTGTATTTATCTGTCCATGACAGAACGCTTTCAACTCGACTGTTTTATCGGCCACTACATCAAGACCCGAAACCTGCGTTCAGTGCCGGACATCGAACGCATCCTGCGCACCACGCTCGAAAGCTATCCCGGTCACCCGCCGGTGATGGTCAACGAACTGAATGCGTGGATCGACAAGACTCTGGGCTATCGGGCGTCACACCCGGACTTCCCGTCTCTGGAAGACCTCTGATTCAACAAAAAGCCCCGCTTCTGCGGGGCTTTTTGCATGTTGTCAGAATTTCACGTCGGGCCCGGTGAGTTCCTTGTCATCGTCGTGCTTCCACGTCTGTTCCTTGCGTTTCTCACGCTCGATTTCTTCTTCACTGGGCTCGTCTATTTCTTCGTTTATTTCTTCGTCTTCATTCGGACGCTTTTGCTCGGTCGTCATGTGCACCTCGCCTTGTCGAAAATATTCATCCAACAAGCGTAGAACAGTTTTTTCCCGGCAACTTACAACCACCAGCGCAGCAAAAAGAAAAACGCCATGCTCAAGAGCATGCTGAGCAAGGTATTGCGGGTGTACAGCACCAGCCCGATTGCCACCAGCGAACTCAGCAAATACGGGTTATCCCACTGCAAATTCAGCTGTTTGTCCGGCATGAACACGATCGGCCCGCAAATCGCCGTGAGCATGCCCGGTACGGCAAACCCGAGAAACTGCCGAGCATTACTGCTCAAACGTACCGGCAGGCGCGGTTCGAGAAACACGTATCGGTTGAGGAACACCAGAAGTCCCATGCCGAAAATCACTGCCCAGACCATCATGTGCGCCCCCGATACAGCTTGTTGCAGACAAATCCTGCGGTCATCCCGGCCAGCCCTGACAACACCAGCGCCGAGCCCCACTGCCAATAGCTGAACAACACCGAGCAGAACAAAGACACGGCCACGCACACCACGGTCGGCACGTTACGCACCACCGGGGTGATCAACGCGATGAAGGTGGCGGCAATCGAGAAGTCCAGCCCCAGGTGCTCAAGCCCCGGAATGCTGCTGCCCAGAACGATGCCGGCCAGGGTGAAGAGGTTCCAGGCGATATAGAACGTCAGGCCGACGCCCAATGCGTACCAGCGATTGAACTGCTGACGGTCATACTGGCTGGTCAGGGCAAACAGTTCATCGGTGAGCAAAAAGCCCAGGCCGATGCGCCAGCGTCCGGGCAGCGGCGAAATCACCGGGCGCATGCTCATCCCGTACAGCAAGTGCTGCGAGGTCAGCAGCAGCGTGGTCAACAGAATCGAGAAAATCCCGGCACCGCCCTTGAGCATGCCGATCGCCACCAGTTGCGCGGCCCCCGCGAACACGATGCTCGACAAGCCCTGCCCCTGTAACGGCGTGAGATTGGCTTCGATCGCCATGGAGCCGGCCAGCAGCCCCCAAGGCGCCGTCGCCAGGGATAACGGCATGATCGCCGCAGCGCCGCGAAGAAACGCACGGCGCGGCATAAGTGAGTCAGACATAACGCTCTTCAACCGAGGAAACGGTCGCAGACTCTGCCAGCAAATGCCCTGTCGCGGCTTGAACAATCTTGCGCACTTGCGCTAAATCGCCGCGCCCCGGTGCGACTGTCGGCGTAGCATGGGAGCCTTCACAACCGCGTCAGGGAGACGACATGCTGTACCGAATCGCAGCCGACGGGCTGGTGCTGTTTCATCTGTGCTTCATTCTGTTCGTGCTGTTCGGCGGGCTGCTGGTACTCAAGTGGCCACGCTTGATGTGGCTGCACCTGCCTGCGGCCGCGTGGGGCGTGGCGGTCGAGGTGTTGCACCTGACCTGTCCGCTGACCTACTGGGAAAACCTGATGCGCCACGCCGCCGGGCAGACCGAATACGCCGGCGGCTTCATCGAGCACTACGTCTGGCCGATCATCTACCCCGCCGGCCTGACGCCGCAGATCCAGTTGGCGCTGGGCAGCGTGGTGCTGGTGATCAACCTGCTGGTCTACGGGCGCCTGCTGCGGCGCTGGCAACTGCGCCGCGCCAGCCGTATCCCGTTTTAACGCGCGGCGGGTTTCAAGGCTTGCAGCCAGGCCGGCTCCAGGCGCTTCTGGTCGATCTCCAGACCCAGCGCCTGCATCCGCTCCTTGTGCGCTTCGACTTCCCGATGTAGTTGCGCATGATCGCTGGAGTTACCGTCCAGTTCGTGCATCTGGGTCAGCCCCAGATGATAGAAGCGCAGCACCTTCATCGCGGTCGGATCGTTCTGCTCCACCGCCGCCGTCACCTGATGCATTACGTTGGTCACGCTCATCAGGCTGCGCTTGAGCCGCCAGCTATAGACCGCCGGGGCCATCCAGGTCTGATGCCAGAACTGCCCGCGCATCAGCGCCGCCGTCAGCAGGAACGCGACGAACACCCCGCCGACATTGAAGCGCAGATTGTCGCCGCCGGGTTCGCCGAACAGCGCCACCGCCGCCGTCGAAAGCACCATCGCCAACACCAGAAACAGCACGGCAATGATCAGCGTGCTGCGGCGGGTCTGCTGGCGAAACGTTGCTGGGTCCATCGTCTGGATCTCGAACATCGGGCATGACTTCCTTGAGCGATAAAAAGGGCAACGGAAAAAACTCGCCGGCGCATTATCGCCTCTCTCGGGGATTTAGCTATGCTGGGGGCCCTTTTCATCTTTTCAGCGTCCAACGGGGGACATGGCGGTACAGCGCAGATCGTGCCATCTTCATTCATGGATACACACTATTCGGATGCCATTCGCCTGCCACTGGAATGACATCGTTTTAAGGATCATTGCATGACCCAACGACACGTAATCAATGCCTCGGTCAGCCCGAAAGGCAGCCTGGAAACCCTTTCTCAACGTGAAGTTCAGCAACTGAGCGAAGCCGGATCCGGCAGCACCTACACCCTCTTCCGCCAGTGCGCCCTGGCCATCCTCAATACCGGCGCGCATGTCGACAACGCCAAGACCATCCTCGAAGCCTACAAGGACTTCGAAATCCGCATTCACCAGCAGGATCGCGGCGTGCGCCTCGAACTGCTGAACGCCCCGGCAGACGCCTTCGTCGACGGCGAAATGATCGCCAGCACCCGCGAGATGCTGTTCAGCGCCCTGCGTGACATCGTCTATACCGAAAACGAACTCGACAGCCAACGCATCGACCTCAGCTCCTCACAAGGTATCAGCGACTACGTGTTCCACCTGCTGCGCAACGCGCGCACCCTGCGTCCGGGCGTCGAGCCGAAAATCGTCGTGTGCTGGGGCGGTCACTCGATCAACACCGAAGAATACAAATACACCAAGAAAGTCGGCCACGAACTGGGCCTGCGCAGCCTCGACATCTGCACCGGTTGCGGCCCCGGCGTGATGAAAGGCCCGATGAAGGGCGCGACCATCGCTCACGCCAAACAGCGCATCCACGGCGGTCGCTACCTCGGCCTGACCGAGCCGGGAATCATCGCCGCCGAAGCGCCGAACCCGATCGTCAATGAGCTGGTGATCCTGCCGGACATCGAAAAACGTCTGGAAGCGTTCGTGCGTGTCGGCCACGGCATCATCATCTTCCCGGGCGGCGCCGGCACCGCCGAAGAGTTCCTGTACCTGCTGGGCATCCTGATGCACCCGGACAACGCCGGCCTGCCGTTCCCGGTGATCCTGACCGGGCCGAAACATGCCGCGCCGTATCTGGAACAACTCGACGCGTTCGTCACCGCCACCCTCGGCGATGCGGCGAAGCAGCACTATCAGATCATCATCGATAACCCGGCCGAGGTCGCCCGGCAGATGACGGCGGGTCTCAAAGCGGTGAAGCAGTTCCGCCGCGAGCGTAACGACGCGTTCCACTTCAACTGGCTGCTGAAGATTGACGAGAGCTTCCAGCGTCCGTTCGATCCGACCCACGAGAACATGGCCAATCTGAAACTGCACCGTGACCAGCCGCCCCACGAACTGGCGGCCAACCTGCGCCGCGCGTTCTCGGGGATCGTCGCCGGCAACGTCAAGGACAAGGGCATCCGCTTGATCGAAGAACACGGGCCGTACCAGATCCGTGGTGACGCGGCGATCATGCAACCGCTCGACGCGCTGCTCAAAGCCTTCGTCGCCCAGCATCGGATGAAACTGCCGGGCGGCGCGGCGTATGTGCCGTGCTATCGCGTGGTGGCGTAACTTTTCAGCCGCCGCATCAGCCAATGTGGGAGCGGGCTTGCTCGCGAAGAGGCCGTGTCAGTCAACAACAATGTTGCCTGACACACCCCTTTCGCGAGCAAGCCCGCTCCCACTATTGTTTTGAGGTCAATCCGATGCTGCCAATCAGCCTTTGTTTCTGACACAAAAGCCCCGTACATTCCTCACGACAGCCACCACCGGCCCGTACTAAGCTTCGCGATCAATTTTTCAGGGACGATTCATGAAACGGATTGCCGCGTGTCTGCTGTCACTCCTGGCCCTGGCGGCCGATGCGGCCGATCTGCAACTGCTCACCGACAACCACCCGCCCCTGCATTTCCAGCAAGGCGATCAACTGGTGGGTTACGGCGTGGATGTGGTGCGCGCGCTGGCCGAACAGACCGGCGACCGGATCGATCTGCAACAAGTGCCGTTGCTGCGCGCCCTGCGCACCGCCAGCGAAACACCCAACACCGGCGTCTTCACCGTCCTGCGTACCGACGAGCGCGATGACCGCTATCAATGGGTCGGGCCGCTGATTGAAGTCGAAACCGCGCTGTATGCCCATGCCAACAACCAGCCGCCGGTAAAAACCCTGCAGCAGGCGGATCAGGCCGGTCGCATCAGCGTGCCGCGCAAATGGCTGATCTACAGCTACCTGCAACAGCAGAACCTGAAGAACCTCGACGGCGTCGAAACCCCGGAACAGATGATGCGGCTGTTCAGCCTTGGCCGAACCGATTTCGTGGTCTCCGACACACTCTCCACCGCCGCACTGGCCCGCACCCAAGGCATGGAACCGGGACGCTTGCAGTATCAGATTCCGCTGATGAAACAGGACACCTACATTGCCTTTTCGCGGCAGACCGATCCGGGTCAGGTGCAACGCTGGCAGCAGGCACTGGAAACCTTGCGCGCCGATGGGCGAATGGAACAGATTCGCCAGCGCTGGTTGATGAATGCACTGCCGAGATAACTGAGCGGCCCCGTTCAACTGTAGGAGTGAGCCTGCTCGCGATAGCGTCAGCCCCTTCAGCAATGAGGTGACTGACCCACCGCTATCGCGAGCAGGCTCACTCCTACACGGATCTGTGCAAGCCGGTCTGCTTTCATTCCACCAGCCGCGTCGCCAACGCCTTCGCCTGCAATGCCACATCCGTCACCGCCGTGCTCTCCCACCACATCCCGCGCAGCGGTGGCCCCATCGCGAACAATCGGCTGCCGGCCTGCCCTTCGGCATCCAGCACCGCACCGTCCACCGCCGCCGCAATCCCCAAGGCCAACGGCCCCGGACGTACCAGCCCGCGCGCCAACAATTGCTGGGGCAGCGGCCGCGCGACGCGGCGCCAGTCGTACTCGATGCCGCTGGAATTGATCAGTGCTGCACCCTGTACCAGACACGTTTCCACCTCGCCCCGACGCCGAATCCGAATGCTCACACCCTCGCCCGTCACCGGCTCAAGCCCCTTGAACGACGCCGCCTGAATCCGCAACCGCCCCTCGTTGTGCAAGCGCTCCACCAATGCCGCACTCAACGGTGGCGAACGGTGATGATGACTCTCCCACCACGGCCGTAAATGGCGTACGAATTGTCGACGCTGCACGTCAGTCGCCTGACTCCACAGCCGTCCGATGTGCGCCCGCACCGTGTCCAGCGGCGCCTGCCAGTCGATGCCCTGAGCGATCGCCTCACGACAATGCCGACGTAGCTCGCGCAACAACTGTCGCGGCGTACGAATGCTCTGATCCTCGGCGAGGATATCCACCCACGCCGGCGGTTGGCGCCGCACATGGGGCAACAGTCCATGACGGGAAAACACTTCGATCGGCCCGCAATGCCCCGCCTGCTCCAGCGAAACCACCGCATCAACCATGGTCAGGCCGGAGCCGATGATCAGCACGGTCGATTGCGGATCGAGCTGGCGCATCGCCGCAACATCCCACGGATCAAGCGCAGCGGCGTTCAGGCCACTGGACTCTTTCTGCGGCGTGCGGGCGGCGGGGAACATGCCCGTGGCGAGCACGGCGTGGGCACCGCGCAGCGTCTGCCCATTGCTCAAGCTCAGTTGCACCGAGTCGGCATCGGATTGCACATCGACGACTTCAGCGCAAATGTGCTCGACCGTCGAACCGTGCTGCGCACCAACGACCCGCGCTTCGGCCAGGCGCTGCTGCACATACACGCCGAACAAGCCACGTGGCGGGAACAGCTCACTGATCGGCACGTTCTGCTCGGCAGATTGCGGCCAGCCGCCGGCGGCAATGTGCGCGGTCAGCCATTGAGTCAGATCATCCGGGTTATCCGGGTCGACACTCATGCGCGCCGCATTGCCGTTGAGCGTATGCCCCAGTTCGACGGCGCTGTAGGCCTCGCCACGGCCGAGTTCGGCGCGTGGTTCAATGATCAAGATCTGGCGTTGGCCGGGCAGTCGCAGCAATTGCACGGCCAGCATCGTACCGCTAAGGCCCCCGCCGATAATCAGGATGTCTGCGTTCTGATTCATTTCAAATCACCACATTGCGCACAAACCGCACCGCGACCGCTCCGTCATTGCGATAGCCGTGCGGCTGGTTGCTGGCAAACATGAAAAACTCCCCGGCAGAAATGGTGTTGGTCACGTCGCCAACCGTTAACGTCAAGCAACCCTCGAATACGTAAATCTGTTCGCTCCAGCCATCGGCATCCGGTTGCGAGGGATAGACCTCGCCCGGTTGCAGGCACCATTCCCACTGTTCGACTTCACGTGTGGCGGTGGCCTTGGACAACAACACCGCTTTGCTGCCGGGAATCACTCCGGCCCACGCCACCTCGTTGATGCGGCTGGTATCGCGCGCGTCGGGGGCCTGGATCAGGTCGCTGAACGCCACGTCGAGCGCTTCGGCGACCCGGTCGAGGGTGGTCAGGCTGACATTCTTTTCCCCGGCCTCGATCGCCACCAGCATGCGGCGACTGACGCCGGACTTTTCCGCCAGCGCGGTCTGGCTCATGTCGGCAGCGTGGCGCAGGCGCCGAACGTTGTGGCTGACGTGTTGCAGGACGGACGCCCGTTGGCTGGAATCTTTGTGCACTATATTGCTCACTCGGTGGGGTTGGGCAGTATACTGCGCAACGTTGGGCGCATTGTGCGTCCTGCCTTTTATAGTGCGCAAGGTCATGACGTCAGTGAACAGCTCCCCCACGCCTCTTCGCTTCTCCCGCTTCAGCAAGGCCGAGTGCGTGCTGGTGCTGATCACCATGGTCTGGGGCGGCACGTTCCTGCTGGTGCAACACGCCATGACCGTCAGCGGCCCGATGTTCTTTGTCGGCCTGCGCTTTGCCGCTGCGGCCGCCATTGTCGCGCTGTTCTCCTGGCGTCACTTGCGTGAACTGACCCTGTTCGAACTCAAGGCGGGCGCCTTCATCGGCGTGGCGATCATGCTCGGTTACGGCTTGCAGACGGTTGGCCTGCAAACGATCCCGAGCAGCCAGTCGGCATTCATCACCGCGCTGTACGTGCCCTTCGTGCCGTTGCTGCAATGGCTGGTGCTGGGCCGTCGTCCGGGGTTGATGCCAAGCATCGGCATCATGCTGGCGTTTACCGGGTTGATGCTGCTGTCCGGGCCGTCCGGCGCTTCGCTGAATTTCAGCCCCGGGGAAATCGCCACGCTGATCAGCGCCATCGCGATTGCCGCCGAGATCATTCTGATCAGCACCTACGCCGGTCAGGTCGACGTGCGCCGGGTGACCGTGGTGCAGCTGGCGGTGACCTCTGTGCTGTCGTTCCTGCTGGTGGTGCCGACCGGCGAAGCGCTTCCGGATTTTTCCTGGACCTTGCTGGTGACCGCGCTGGGTCTCGGCGCAGCGAGTGCGGCGATTCAGGTGGCGATGAACTGGGCGCAGAAGAGTGTTTCGCCGACCCGGGCGACGTTGATCTATGCCGGTGAGCCGGTGTGGGCCGGGATCGTCGGGCGGATTGCCGGGGAGCGCTTGCCGGCGATTGCCTTGGTTGGCGCGGGGTTGATTGTCGCGGCGGTGATTGTCAGTGAGTTGAAGACCAAGGGTAAGGTTGTCGAAGTAGACGCTGAGCTGGAGCGGGAGACCCAAGGCTGATCCGCAATATCTTGAGTGCCTGAACCATAGCTATCGCGAGCAGGCTCACTCCTACAATTGAAATGCGTTTCCCCTGTAGGAGTGAGCCTGCTCGCGATGAGGCCATCCCAAGCGACATCCATCTACCTGAAACAATGCCAAACAGAAAATTCCAGACTACTTTGTAGGATTCTGAGACATCCTCGGGTTTGGTAATCAGGGAGCTGGCACGTATGATGCTTCACAAACTTCCGCAGATTAGAAGCCTATGTCCCTGATAGTTCTACTGCTTCTGCCATTCATTGGCAGCTGTCTGGCAGCGGTGCTGCCACACAACGCGCGTAATACCGAATCCCTGTTGGCAGGTCTGGTCGCTTTGATCGGCACCGTGCAGGTCGCGCTGTTGTACCCGCAAATCGCCCACGGCGGGGTGATTCGCGAAGAGTTCATGTGGCTGCCCAGCCTGGGTCTGAACTTCGTCCTGCGCATGGACGGCTTCGCCTGGCTGTTCTCGCTGCTGGTGCTGGGCATCGGCGCACTCGTCTCTTTATATGCGCGTTATTACATGTCGCCGGACGACCCGGTGCCGCGCTTCTTCGCCTTCTTCCTGGCGTTCATGGGCGCCATGCTCGGGCTGGTGATCTCCGGCAACCTGATCCAGATCGTGTTCTTCTGGGAACTGACCAGCCTCTTCTCGTTCCTGTTGATCGGCTACTGGCACCACCGCTCTGACGCCCGGCGTGGCGCCTATATGGCGCTGATGGTCACCGGTGCGGGAGGATTGTGCCTGCTGGCGGGGGTCATGATCCTCGGCCATGTCGTCGGCAGCTATGACCTGGACAAGGTCCTGGCCGCCGGCGATCTGATTCGCGCACATGCCCTCTACCCTATTCTGCTTCCCCTCATCCTCATCGGCGCCCTCAGCAAAAGCGCCCAGTTCCCTTTCCACTTCTGGCTGCCGCACGCCATGGCGGCGCCCACCCCGGTTTCGGCTTATCTGCACTCGGCGACCATGGTCAAGGCCGGGGTGTTCCTGCTTGCGCGCCTATGGCCGTCGCTGTCCGGCAGTGAAGAGTGGTTCTACATCGTCAGCGGCGCCGGGGCGTGCACCCTGCTGCTTGGCGCCTACTGCGCAATGTTCCAGAACGACCTCAAGGGCCTGCTGGCCTACTCGACCATCAGCCATCTGGGCCTGATCACCTTGCTGCTGGGTCTGAACAGCCCACTGGCAGCGGTCGCGGCGGTGTTCCACATCCTCAATCACGCGACCTTCAAGGCTTCGCTGTTCATGGCCGCCGGGATCATTGACCACGAAAGCGGCACCCGTGACATCCGCAAACTCAGCGGCCTGATCAAACTGATACCGTTCACCGCCACGTTGGCGATGGTTGCCAGTGCGTCGATGGCTGGCGTGCCGTTGCTCAACGGCTTCCTGTCGAAAGAAATGTTCTTCGCCGAAACCGTGTTCATCAACGCCACCGCGTGGGTCGAAGCAGCACTGCCGATTGTCGCAACCATCGCTGGCACATTCAGCGTCGCCTACTCGCTGCGCTTCACCGTCGATGTGTTCTTCGGCCCGACGGCTACCGACCTGCCGCACACCCCGCACGAACCGCCGCGCTGGATGCGTGCGCCGGTGGAGCTGCTGGTGTTCACCTGTCTGGTCGTCGGGATCTTCCCGGCGCAAGTGGTCGGCCCGCTGCTCGCGGCCGCCGCGCTGCCGGTGGTGGGCGGCACGTTGCCCGAGTACAGCCTGGCGATCTGGCACGGGCTGAACGCGCCGATGATCATGAGTCTGATCGCCATGTCCGGCGGCATCGTGGTCTATCTGCTGTTGCGCAACCAGCTCAAGCGTGGCCGCTTCAAATACCCGCCGCTGGTGGGCCGTTTCAACGGCAAGCGCCTGTTCGAGCGCAGTCTGGTGATCATGATGCGCATGGCCCGTCGGGTAGAACGCCGACTCGGCACCCGGCGCCTGCAGATGCAATTGTTCCTGATGGTCCTGGCGGCGGTGCTCGCCGGGCTGATCCCGATGTTGCACAGCAGCCTGAGCTGGGGCGACCGGCCGAAGATTCCGGGCTCCATCGTGTTCGTCACCCTGTGGCTGCTGGCGATTGCCTGCGCCCTCGGCGCGGCATGGCAGGCCAAGTATCACCGTCTCGCCGCCCTGACCATGGTCAGCGTCTGCGGGCTGATGACCTGTGTGACCTTCGTCTGGTTCTCGGCGCCGGATCTGGCCCTGACGCAACTGGCGGTCGAAGTGGTGACCACGGTGCTGATCCTGCTCGGCCTGCGCTGGCTGCCACGACGCATCGAAGAAGTCTCGCCACTGCCATCGAGCCTGCGCAAGGCCCGGGTGCGCCGCTTGCGCGACTTGCTGCTGTCGATCGCCGTCGGCGCCGGCATGGCACTGCTGTCCTACGCCATGCTGACGCGGCAGACGCCCAACGACATTTCCTCGTTCTACCTCAGCCGCGCCATGCCCGAGGGCGGTGGCAGCAACGTGGTCAACGTGATGCTGGTGGACTTCCGCGGCTTCGACACCCTCGGTGAAATCACCGTGCTGGTGGCCGTGGCACTGACCGTGTTCGCCCTGCTACGCCGCTTCCGCCCGCCGAAAGAAAGCCTGCAATTGCCGGCCCAGCAACGCTTGCTCGCGCCGGACGTGGTCACCGATCTGGTCAACCCGCGTACAGCCAGCGACACCGCGCTCGGGTTCATGATGGTGCCGGCAGTGCTGGTGCGCCTGCTGCTGCCGATTGCGCTGGTGGTGTCGTTCTACCTGTTCATGCGCGGCCACAACCAGCCGGGCGGCGGTTTCGTCGCCGGATTGGTGATGTCAGTGGCGTTCATCCTGCAATACATGGTCGCTGGCACCCAGTGGGTCGAGGCGCAAATGAGCCTGCGACCGCTGCGCTGGATGGGCACCGGCCTGCTGTTTGCCACCGCCACCGGTCTCGGGGCGATGGCGGTCGGCTATCCGTTCCTCACCACCCACACCTGGCATTTCGCATTGCCGCTGCTGGGCGAGATCCATATCGCCAGTGCGCTGTTCTTCGATATCGGCGTGTACGCCGTGGTGGTCGGCTCGACGCTGCTGATTCTGACCGCTCTCGCCCACCAATCGGTGCGTGGTCACAAGACCGCGTCGCTACCCAAGTCCGTCGCCAGCAAAGGAGCCGTCTGATGGAAGAAGTCATCGCAATCGCCATCGGCGTACTCGCCGCGTCCGGTGTCTGGCTGGTGTTGCGGCCACGGACATTCCAGGTGGTCATGGGCCTGTGCCTGTTGTCCTACGCGGTCAACCTGTTCATCTTCAGCATGGGCAGCCTGTTCATCGGTAAAGAGCCGGTGATCAAGGACGGCGTGACCCAGGACCTGCTGCACTACACCGATCCGCTGCCACAGGCCCTGGTGCTGACGGCCATTGTCATCAGCTTTGCCATGACCGCGCTGTTCCTGGTGGTGCTGCTGGCGTCGCGGGGCCTGACCGGCACCGACCACGTCGACGGCCGGGAGCCCAAGGAATGATGGCGATGACTCACCTGATCGCCGCACCGATCCTGCTGCCGCTGCTGACCGCCGCCATCATGTTGATGCTCGGCGAAAAGCACCGCCCGCTGAAGGCGAAAATCAATCTGTTCTCCAGCCTCGTCGGCCTGTTCATTTCGGTGATGCTGCTGCAGTGGACGCAAACCACCGGTGTGCCCGGGTCCATCGGCGTTTACCTGCCGGGCAACTGGCAAGCGCCGTTCGGCATCGTGCTGGTGGTCGATCGCCTGTCGGCGTTGATGCTGGTGCTGACCGGCATCATCGGCGTCAGCGCATTACTGTTTGCCATGGCGCGCTGGGACGGCGCGGGGTCGAGCTTCCACGCGCTGTTCCAGATTCAACTGATGGGTCTGTACGGCGCGTTCCTCACCGCCGACCTGTTCAACCTGTTCGTGTTCTTCGAAGTGCTGCTCGCCGCCTCCTATGGCCTGTTGCTGCACGGCTCGGGTCGGGCGCGGGTGTCGTCGGGGCTGCATTACATTTCGATCAACCTGCTGGCCTCGTCGCTGTTCCTTATTGGCGCGGCGCTGATCTATGGCGTCACCGGCACCCTGAACATGGCCGATCTGGCGCTGAAGATTCCACTGGTGCCGGAAGCCGACCGTGGCTTGCTGCACGCCGGCGCGGGGATTCTCGCCGTGGCGTTCCTGGCCAAGGCTGGTATGTGGCCGCTGAACTTCTGGCTGGTGCCGGCCTACTCCTCGGCGAGCGCACCGGTGGCGGCGATGTTCGCGATCATGACCAAGGTCGGCGTCTACACCCTGCTGCGCCTGTGGACGCTGCTGTTCTCCGGGCAAGCCGGAGCCTCGGCATTCTTCGGTGGTGACTGGCTGATCTACGGCGGCATGGCGACCATGGCCTGCGCGGCGCTGGCGATTCTGGCCGCGCAACGTCTGGAGCGCATGGCCAGCCTGAGCATTCTGGTGTCGGCGGGGATTCTCCTGTCGGCGGTAGGTTTCGCCCAGCCGAACCTGATCGGCGCAGCCCTGTTCTATCTGGTCAGCTCGACCCTGGCCCTGAGCGCACTGTTCCTGTTGGCCGAACTGATTGAGCGTTCACGTTCGGCCAACGAAATCCCGCTGGAGGACGAAAACGAGTTGTTGCCACGTCCGCAGGAATCCTTGCAACCGCCCAAGGGCATCAACCTCGACGACGAACAGAAAGCGGTGGTCGGTCAGGTCATTCCGTGGACCATGGCGTTTCTCGGTTTGAGCTTCATTGCCTGCGCGCTGTTGATCATCGGCATGCCGCCGCTGTCCGGGTTCATCGGCAAGCTCAACCTGATCGGTGCCCTGCTCAATCCGTTGGGGCTGGGGACTGATGCTCCAATCTCGAATGCCGCATGGGCGTTGCTGGCGCTGCTGATCCTCTCCGGACTGGCCTCACTGATGGCATTCGCCCGTATGGGTATCCAGCGTTTCTGGACACCCGAAGAGCGCCCTTCGCCGCTGCTGCGCAAGCTTGAATGTGCGCCGATCTTCCTGTTGCTGGGGCTGAGCATCGCACTGACCTTCAAGGCCGAGCCATTGCTGCGGTACACCCAGGCCACCGCCGACGCCTTGAACAATCCGCAGCAATACGTAATGGCGGTGCTCGGCACTCGCGCCGTGCCAAGCCCTGAAGCCAAGGCGGCGATGCTGGAGGTGCAACCATGAAGCGTGTATTTCCCGCGCCGTGGCTGTCACTGGCACTGTGGGCCTTGTGGCTCACGCTGAACCTGTCTGTCAGCCCGGGCAATCTGCTGCTCGGTGCAATACTGGGGTTCGCGGCACCGCTGATGATGCGCAAGCTGCGTCCGAAACAGGTACGCATTCGCCGCCCGCTGACGATCCTGCGCCTGTTCCTGCTGGTCGGTCGTGACGTGATCCTCTCCAACCTGATCGTCGCCTGGGGCGTGCTCAACGCCGGTCGCAGACCGCCGCGTTCGCGCTTCGTCAAAGTGCCGCTGGACCTGCGCGACGCCCACGGTCTGGCCGCTCTGGCGATGATTTGCACCGTGGTGCCCGGCACCGTGTGGTCGGAGCTGGCGCTGGATCGCAGCATCCTGCTGCTGCACGTTTGGGATCTGGATGACGAGGCGCACTTCATCCACCACTTTAAGACTGCCTACGAGCAGCCGTTGATGGAGATTTTCGAATGAGCCCGTTGCTGTCGAACGCGATTCTGCTGACGCTGTTTCTATTCTCGCTGGCGATGGTCCTGACCTTGATTCGCCTGTTCAAGGGGCCTTCGGCACAGGATCGGGTACTCGCTCTGGATTACCTGTATATCGTCGCCATGCTGATGATGCTGACGTTGGGCATTCGTTATTCCAGTGACACTTACTTCGAAGCGGCGCTGCTGATCGCGCTGTTCGGCTTCGTCGGCTCGTTTGCCCTGGCGAAATTCCTGCTGCGTGGCGAGGTGATCGAATGAATGCTGAATTGTCGATGTGGGTCGAGATTCCGGTGGCGATCCTGCTGGTGCTCAGCGGGGTGTTTGCGCTGATTGGTGCGACCGGATTGCTGCGCATGAAGGATTACTTCCAGCGCATGCACCCACCGGCGCTGGCCTCGACGCTGGGCGCCTGGTGCGTGGCGCTGGCATCGATCATCTGCTTCTCGGTGCTCAAGTCCGGGCCCGTGCTGCACGCGTGGCTGATTCCGATTCTGCTGGCGATTACCGTACCGGTGACCACGCTGCTGCTGGCGCGGGCTGCATTGTTCCGCAAGCGCATGGCCGGGGATGATGTGCCGGCTGAGGTGAGTAGCCGCAGGACCGAGAGCGGTAGCTGAAGTTTTATATTGTCTGCAATGACGCCATCGCGAGCAGGCTCACTCCTACAGGGGAACGCATTCCAAATGTAGGAGTGAGCCTGCTCGCGATAGCAATCTCCAGCTCACCTCAAACTTCAGACCCAAGCCACCGCCAGCAACCCCGCCCCCAACACCAGGCACAATGGCGAATACACCCAGGTATCCAGCCGCGCAAACCGCGAACCCTTCACCTCTTTGAAAAACCCCACCAGATTCGAATCGCCGATCGCCCGGGCAAACATCAACAATGCAATCGCACTGATCACCCATTGCAACGCCTTGTGGTGCACCGCCGGCATACCCCAGCCGACCCGCATGCACACCAGCGCGGCAATCGCCAATAATGCTGCCGCCACCACCAAGGTAATCCAGCCTGACGGTTTGAACGCCGGTCGCACCGTTGCCGCCAGACCTTGCACCGGCACTTGCGGTACCGCCGCCACCGCCGCCCATTGTCCACCCAGCGCCCAATACACATGTACCAGGGCGATCACTGCAAATATCGTCACCAGCCATTGAGCCAACACAAAGGTCATGGTCGAGAATCCTTTCCAGGGATTTGAACAAAACATCCTAGTTGGCATTTTTTGAAGTGCACGACCGATCGGCGGTACGGTAAAGTGCCGCCCCATGAAATTCACCCGTTCCGATCGCTCATTGCTGGCCTGGATGCTCTATTGCTGCGTCCTGTTCAACGTGTTCGCCTGCAGCATCGGTCACGGGCAAATGGTCGGGATGCAGCTCAACGGTATCGGCGGCCAGTTCTGTACGGTCGACCCGGCCACTCAAGCGCCGCTGGCCAGCAATCCCACCGAAGAGCAACTGCCGACCCTGTCCAAGGCGTTCGGCTGTCCGCTGTGCTCGGTCGGCGGCGGCGGCATGGGCCCGGCATTCAACTCCAGCCTGACCCTCGCGGTTCTGCCCGAGCAACACAGCCCGCCGCTGGCACCCATCGTCAGCGCCGACCTCCCTGCCCGCTTCACCTGGCCTTCAGCCAACCCACGCGCCCCACCGCTCGCCTGAGTGTCTTCGCCCTTTTGATTGTTCAGCCCACTGCGCCAACGCGCGGCGTTCGCCTGTGCGCTGACTCCTAGACAAGCATTCAGGATTCAACGATGAAACACATTCCTCTGCTGGCGAGCCTGTGCGGCTGCCTGTCCCTAAACGCCTGGGCGCAATCCACCGTGGACCTGGCGCCGATCACCATCGACGGCGAATCCACCAGCGAACCGGGCCTGAGTCTCGATCAATCCAGCGGCATGGCCTCGCGCCTCGGCTTGAGCGTGCGCGACACGCCGGCCTCGGTGGCCGTCGCCAACCGCAACGACATCGAACGTCACGGCGCGCAAAACTTTCAGGACGCCGCCAACACCCTGCCCGGGGTCAATGCCAGCGCGCCGCCAGGCTTTGGCGGATTCGTCTCCTACCGCGGCTTCACCAGCAGCCAGATCACCCAGATGTTCAACGGCGTCACCGTCTCCGGTGGCCTCGCCCGGCCGGTGGATTCATGGATCTATGATCGGGTCGAGCTGGTGGGCGGGCCTTCGTCACTGATCAACGGCGCAGGCTCGGTGGGGGGTTCGCTGAACTACGTGACCAAACTGGCAACTCGCGACGAACAAGCCGCTGAAGGTCGCGTCAGCTACGGCAGTTACGACACCACCGAAACCGCGTTCGGCCTCAATCACGCGCTGACCGACCCAAGCGCCGACGTGCAGCACTACGCGCGGCTCGATGTCAGCCACAACACCAGCAACGGCTACATCGACCGCCAGGAACGCGATGCCTGGAGCGTAGCGTTCTCGTTGCTCAGCGACCTCACGCCGGATTTGTCGCACACCCTGGCCCTGGAATATCAGGACGAACACGAAGACAGCCCCTACTGGGGCACGCCGGTGCTCAACCCCAAGGCCGGCGAGTTGAAGATCGACAAACACAACCGCTTCAACAACTACAACGTCGAGGACGGGCGCTACGAACAGCGCACGATCTGGGTGCGCTCGATCATCGACTACCGGATCAACGACAGCACCACCCTGCGCAACACGCTGTATCACCTCGACAGCCAGCGCGATTACCGCAACCTCGAGACCTACCAGTACAACGCCGACAACAGCGCGGTGAACCGCTCCACCGCCTATCAAGTACGGCATCAGGGCGAGCAGAACGGCAACCAGTTCGAACTGCGCCACGACAACACCCTGTTCGGCCTCGACACCACCTGGTCCGGCGGTTTCGAGTACAAGGTCAACCAGACCACCAACTCTCCGCTGAATATCAAAGGCGCGAGCACCGTCGATCCGAACAACTACCGTCCGGGGCATTTCTACGACATTCCCGGCACCAACCCGGCACTGATCAGCGACAAGACCAACGAGGTCACCACCAAAGCGCTGTTCGTGGAAAACCGTCTGGCACTGACCGACAAACTGGTGTTGCTCAGCGGCCTGCGTTACGACGACATCGACCTCGACGTGACCAACCATCGCACCGTGACGGCCGCCAATCCGAAGCACCTCAAACGCAGTTGGGAGCCGGTCACCGGGCGCGTCGGCCTGACTTACCAGTTCATTCCAGCGGCCAACGTCTACGTGCAATACAGCACCGCCGCCGAGCAGCCGAATGGCACCCAGGACTTCGAAGTGTCGACCGGCAAGCAATGGGAAATCGGCAGCAAGTTCGACTACCTGAATGGCCGTGGTTCGGCGACGGTGGCCGCGTACACCATCGAGCGCAAGGACTTCGCCGTGACCGATCCGTTGGACCCGACCAGCAGCATTCCGGTGGGTCAGCAAACCTCGAAAGGCATCGAGATCGCCAGTTCCCTGCGGATCACCGACAAGCTGTTGGCCGAAGGCAACTTCGCCTGGGTCGATGCGCAGTACGACGACTTCACCGAAAAGAATGCCGCCGGCGTGGTGGTGTCGCGCAAGGGCAACACGCCGACCAACGTTCCGGATCGGGTCGGCAATCTGTGGCTGACCTACGATTTCTCGCCGCAATGGCAAGGTGGGGTCGATGCACGGTATGTGGCGTCGGTGTATGCGGATACGGCGAACACCATGACCGTGCCGTCGTACACGCTGTTCGGCAGTTTCCTCAGCTACAAGGTCGACTCGCACACCACCGTCACCGGTCGGGTGCGTAATCTGACCAATGAGGTGTATGCCGAGTTTGCGCATGTTTCGCCGGCGTACTATCTGGGTACGCCGCGTACCTTTGAATTGGCGGTGCAGACGAAGTTTTAAAAGCGTAAAAGCTTCGCGAGCAAGCCCGCTCCCACAATTGGAACGCGTCCTCCTGTGGGAGCGGGCTTGCTCGCGAAGAGGCCAGCGGACGCACCACCTACTTCAGATCAGCCGCCACCTTCTCCGCCACATCCTTCGGCACCCATGCCTGCCAGACCTCCGGATGCGCCTTCATGAACGCTTCCGCCGCCTGGCGTGGCGCGGTGTGCTTCTCGCTCATCTCGGCCAGCGCCTTGTTCAGCGGTTCGATAGGTAAATCCACCTTGCTGAAGAAAGCCGCGATCTGCGGATACTCTTTCTGGAACGGTGCAGAGACCCCGATCGACAGCTTCGACGCCAGCGAACGGGTCGGTTTCGGATTCGGGTTGTCGGCATCGGTCAACGTCTTCCACGCCTCGGCATCGAACGGTGGCTCCTCCAGCTGCACCAGTTTGAATTTGCCAAGCAGCGGCGTCGGCGACCAGTAATAGAACAGCACCGGTTTGCCCCGACGAATCGATGAGGTGATTTCGGCGTCCAGCGCCGCACCCGATCCGCTGCGGAAATTGGTGTAGTCATCCTGCAGGCCGTAAGCGGTCAGCTTCTGCTTGTTCACCACTTCCGAGGTCCAGCCAATCGGGCTGTTGAGGAAACGCCCCTTGCTCGGATTCTCCGGATCAGCGAACACGTCCTTGTATTTCTTCAGGTCATTGACACTGCGCAAGTCCGGGGCCATGGGCTTGATGCCCTTGGCCGGATCGCCCTTGATCACGTATTCCGGCACCCACCAGCCTTCAGTGGCACCCTTGACCGTATCCCCCAGGCTGGCGACCTTGCCCTCGGCTTCGGCCTTGACCCACACCGGACTGCGCCCGGCCCACTCTTCGCCAATGACCTGAATGTCATTGTTGGCCAGGGCGGTTTCCAGGGTGATGGTGGTGCCCGGCAGCGTATCGGTCGGCAGGCCATAGCCCTTCTCGACGATGATCCGCAGAACATCGGTGATCAGGCTGCCGCTTTCCCAGTTCAGGTCGGCAAAATGGATGGGCGTCTGCGCCGCCGTCACCGGTTGCGCCAATGCCAGCACACCGAACGAGACCACGCTGGCGGCCAGTAACCGTCGAAATCCTTTCATGCTTTTGCACCTCGTGCTGTTCTCAGCAATAGCAGGATGGCCTGGCAGAAGACCGCAAGCCTCTGAATACTCAGTCAACTGACTGTAGCCGAGGTTCCTGCTTTTTCCGGGACCGGTTCCCGACGAGGTTACGTTTCAGACTTTTCCTGCAAGCTTTGCAGCTCGCGTCTGACCATGCTGGCGTATTCCGCAGGCCGCAAGGTGTAGATCTGCGCTGCCACCCAGTTCAGCCACGCGCCCTGCAACTCGGCTTTGGCGTGAAACAGCCGCAAGGCCTCTTCACGCGCGCGATCGAGGTTCTGCGAATGGAAGTCGGCACGACTCACACCACCGCTCACTCGCTGGCCTTGAACGTGATCAGTTCGCCCTTGCGCCACTTCGCCGCTTTACCGGTCACGGCTTTCAGGGTCTTGGTCAGGCCTTCCTGCAATTGCTGATGCGCGGCAAACACCGTCACCACGCTATGGCCTTCCTTGAACAGGATCGCGTGACCGTCCGCGGTATCGACAAAGGCATAGTCGCCCAGGCCATACACCGTCAGTTTGATTTCGCGAAAGCGAATATCCATCTTGCCGCCTTCACGGCTGGGCAAAACGGCAGCGCTGAAATGATCGCCGACCTTGAGCTTGAGCCCCGGTTTGTCATCGACTACCAACGCACTTTCGGTGTCGATCTCGGCCACATAAATGCCTTCGGCGTTCTGTTCGGTGATGTAAACAAAACGCGATTGAAACTGCTTGACCAGCTTTGCACGCAAATCACCCAACACGAACAAAGCATGCATATCGAGATTACTGACTGCCAAAGAAACATCCCCACATCTGAAAAGTACCCTGCGCCAAAACGCGCACGGCAAAAAAAACGGCCAGGCCGATGCTGTTACCGAATGACTTCAGTAAACCTGAAACAAGCAGAACGCCCATTCATCGCGAGTTCGCAAGACTACTGGAAAGTCACGCGAGAAACTTGGCTCGACGTTCGCCAGGCCTTGAAGGAAAAGTCCTCACTTAAGCGTAGTGAAGACGGACTACAAACTTTAGGGAAAAAGCTGACGAAAAAAAGCCTTTTTCCGACATATCACCGGTAAAAAATTGCTTTAGATAGAGACCTGTCGCCAACAGGCACTGGCGATTCTAGAGCAGCGATGCTCCTTCCGACTACCCAAACCGACCTGTAACCGTCGGCTACCCCATGAAAAGGACTTCATATGTGCACTCTGACTCACTTTGCCCAGCCTTCCAACCCCGGTATCGAACAACCTTTCGTGCTGCAAGGCGCTGACTTACCGGACCTTGCCCCCTACGCACAAAGCGCTTACGCGCCGCGATTTCAGGTAGTACCGGCGGGTAACGCGTTCTTTCATATCAAGGAATCGTCTACCGGACGTGTAAGAGGTTTCCGCGAAGACCATAACGAAGCGTGCGCCCTCGCCCGCTCGCTTGAATCACGAATCGAACTCTTGTCCAACGGCTGCCTCAGATAAAGAGCAAGCGACAGCGCCATTCCGGCACACGCAAAAGGAGTACACGATGGAACTGCCAGCATATGATCTGAAAACCCTGTTCGACCAACTGGGCCTGCCATCGGAAGACGGAGCAATCGACGATTTCATCGAAGCGCATCCGCTGGACGCCAACACCAAGTTGATCGATGCCGACTTCTGGACGCCGCAACAGGCGCAGCTTCTGAAGGAATGGCTGCGCGCCGACGGCGAAGAAGCGGTGATGGTCGATGAATTGAACGTACGCCTGCACGACGGCCGTTAATACATGTCAGTGCAGGCTGTCGCCAGGCTCGGCCATCAGTTGCGCGAGCCAGGCAGCCTTGCACTCCTCCGCCTCGTCGCGACTGGCGAACGCGGTGCCACGCCGCTCACCGTTGAGCAACACCACCCAGCAGACGCTGCGGCCCATCGCACGCAATCCGGCGGGCACACCACTGCCAATCATCACTGCGACATCGACTCTGCACATACTGACCTCTCGACTTCATTAGCTACCTAACTAATAGCAATGTTAGTGACTTCGTCGCAGAGGAAACAGCAACGCCCGTGCACAGATTCATTGCACGAGCGGTAACAATCGATCAGCGCGGACTCTCCGGCTTATATCCCAGGCGCAGACCGCCCCAATGCCGCCCCTTGACCATGATCGGCACCGACAGGTCATGCATCAGCTCCCCGGTATCGCGGGTGTAAGTCTGCAGCAACACCGCTTGTTGATGGCTGCCGCAGCGAATCCCGGTGCGATCGGCGAACTTGCGTTTGGTGCGGTTGCCCACCGCGTCCACCTGCGGGTCATCGGTCAACGGCTGACTGAACGCCAGGTTGTGCGTCGGCACATACCCCTGCTGCGTGCAGGCGATGGCGAACACCAAGCCCTCGTGGCGTGGCAGCAACGGCTCCTGAATCGCCGGCAGCACTTGATCGGTATAGCGATCGAAACGGGTCTGAAACTTCGCCGGTTGCGTCCCGGGAATCGGTTGATACTGGCGGTCGAACAAATCTTCAAGGCTGATCCGCCCCTGCTCGACATCCGCCTCGAACCGCGCCGCAATCTGACTCGCGCCCTCACGCGCCAGGTCATAGACGCGCTGGTGATAGTCATCCAGACCGACTTCGGCCAGACGCTCGCTGATGGTTTCCGCCTGGCCTTCCATCTGTACGGCGGCCTCGGCCAGGCGTCGGGTCTGCTGATCGCTGATCGCCAGATCACTGCGCATTTGCTCAATGGCCTTGAACAGGCTGTCGAGCTGCTCGCGATTGGTTTCTGCGCCACGAGCGATTTCACCGACCTGGGTTTCCACGCCGGCCGCCAGCCGCGCGATGTTTTCCAAATGCTGGCCGGTGTTTTCAACTTGTTCGACACCGGTCTGCAAATCGCTGGACAGCTCGCGGATCTGCTCCACCACTTGCGCTGTGCGTTGCTGAATATCGGCAACCATCTCCCCGACTTCGCCGGTCGCCGAGGCCGTCCGGGCCGCCAGACCACGCACCTCATCCGCCACCACTGCGAAACCGCGACCATGCTCGCCAGCCCGCGCCGCTTCAATCGCCGCGTTCAACGCCAGCAGATTGGTCTGGCTGGCGATGGATTGAATCACCAGGGTTACGCGCTGAATGTCATCGCTGCGCAGACTCAGGGCTTCGATCAACTCACGGCTGGCATTGGCGCGTTGACTGAGTTGATGCATACGCGCAATCGAATCCACCAGCTCGGTGCGCCCGGCTGCGCTGCTGTGATGCGCTTCGCTGGCAGCCTCCAGCGCTTCACGGCTGAGCTTTGAGGTGGCGTGTTCGGTGGCGATCATCACTTCGGCGTTGCTGACAATCTGCGCCGCCGCGTCGAGTTGCGATTCCAGTTTGCTCGCCAGTTGCTTGACGGAAAACGCCACGCCGGCGGCTGACAGCGCGTTATGACTGGTGGTGTGGGAAAGATCGCGGGTGAGTTCGGAAATCGCGCTACCGGTCTCGGCAGGCACAACATCGGCGATGGCCCGCGAGCGCAGGCGCGGCAGCCAGACAATCAGCATCGCCAGCGGCATGCCGATGTACAGCGACCATCCACCCAGCGTCATGCCGGCGAGCAACAGCATCAGGGCGATGCTTTGCAGGGTCGGAGCGATCCAGCGGTTTTTCGGCAACAGCACTGGTGCGGGCAAAGCCCCAACCAGAGATCCATCTCTCGTCATATCAACACCCCACGCTTGTTCTCATTGTTGTGGCTGCATTAAACGCCACTAGAACGCCATTATCCATGGTCCGTTAGTCGTGGAGTCTGCAGCAGGTCAATGGAACGGCGCGCAAAATATCGCGGACGAGCAAAAGCAAAGATCGCAGCCCCGTCAGCTCGTGTAGGAGCTGCCGAAGGCTGCGATCTTTTGCAGGCGCCCCCCATTCAGGGGGCAGCCATGGAATCAGGCCTGACGCTGGTGCTTGTCGATCTGCTCGTGACGCTCTTGAGCTTCGATGCAGTACTTGGTGGTCGGGCTGATCAGCAGGCGCTTCAGGCCGATGGCCTCGCCGCTGTCGTCGCACCAGCCAAAGCTGTCTTCCTTGATGCGCTCAAGGGCTTGTTCCAGTTGCGGCAGCATGCGCTGGTCGCGATCGATCGCGTTCACCAGCCAGGTGCGCTCTTCTTCAACCGAAGCCGCGTCCGCCGGGTCGGCCGGAGTGTCCAGGCTTTCGATGGCGATACGGTTTTGCTCAATGCGCTCGTGGGTTTCGACTTTCATGTTCTGCAACAGCTCAGTGAAGAAAGCGTGTTGCTCGGCATTCATGTAGTCATCTGCCGGCATCGCCAGCAACTTGTCCTTTGTCATTGATATCTCTATAAAAAAACGTGCATTAAGGCGAAATAGGGAGCGTTCCGGCGAACCGTGTCCGGTCGACGAAAAGGCATCGTTTATTGCAAACGCCACCCGGCACTCAATTTACGAAGGGGCGGCAGTCTAAGGCCCGTTTGAGGCCTCAGCAACTGTAAATACCGGGAATTTGTCCGACAACACCTCTAAACAGCTCTGACACAGGCGTCATGGCGGTCATCGGAGTGCGTTTATAGCAAGAAATTCAGTCGAGCGGCTGTATATAGAAGACAAACGGCTAACCGAGCGGCAGTTGGTCGCATTTTTTTCAGCCATGCCGCCCGCGCAGTGCATCGTTTCAGCTGCGCAGGCGCCGAAAATCTCCCCTGCCAACTGTCCGCACCCCGCCTATCATCAGGCACACCGCAAATAACTGTGGCGAGGGAGCTTGCTCCCGCTGGGGCGCGAAGCGGCCCTTGCTCTTCAACTTTAAAAAGCAGTGGGCCTGCTTCGCAGTCGAGCGGGAGCAAGCTCCCTCGCCACAGTGTGATTTGATCAGCCCGAAGGATAACTTATGCCCCGCCCCGATCTGCCGGCCAACGACGAGCGCCCCCTCGCCAGCCCCCCGATCAATGCCGAGCGTCTGCTGCAACTGATCACCGACGAATACGACACCCTGCCGCGCCAACTCAAGCGCATCGCCAGCTACATGAGCCAGCAAAGCGACCGGATCATGGTCGATCGCATCAGCGACATTGCGCGGGAATGCGAGGTGCATCCGTCCGCCATCGTGCGCTTCTCGCAGCGCTTCGGCTTCAGCGGCTTCAGCCAAATGCAGGCGCTGTTCCGCAGCGCCTACACCCATAAAGCCTCGCCAGTGCAGAACTACCAGCAACGCATCCGCAGCATGATCGCCAACCAGTCGCAGCCGGCCAGCGACGGCGACCTCGCCCGCGAATGCATCGACGCCACCCGCTCCGGCATCGAACGCCTGGGCCGCGAACTCGACGACGTCGCGTTCGAGAAAGCCGTCGACCTGATCGTCAACGCCGACAACATCTATGTCGTCGGCGTGCGCCGCTCCTTCGCCGTCGCCGACTACCTCGTTTACAACTTGCAACACACTCACAAGCGCATTCACCTGGTTTCTGGTCTTGGCGGCAGTTATCGCGAGCAGATGCGCAGCGTACGTAGCGGTGATTTGGTGATCGCCATCAGCTTCACCCCCTATGCCAAGGAAACCCAACACTGCCTGCGCTACGCCCGCCAGCAACAGGCCAACACCCTGATCCTCACCGACAGCCAGCTCTCGCCTTTGGCCAAAAACGCCAACAGCCTGTTGCTGGTCAATGAGGGCAGCGCGCTGGCGTTCCGTTCGCTGAGTGCGACCTTGTGTTTGTGTCAGGCGTTGTTCGTGGCGGTGGCGTATCGGCTGGAATTGAATGTGGACGAGATTCACGAACAAGCCGGTTTTGACGACTGACATTTGCCTCAGGCTCGGCTAGGTTATGCCTTCCCACCGGTTCGACTTGAAGGAACGCGTCATGAAACTGATCGGCATGCTGGACTCCCCTTACGTGCGCCGCGTGGCAATCTCCGCCAAACGCCTCGGCATCGACCTCGAACATGAATCGGTCTCGGTGTTCCGCCACTTCGAGCAATTCCAGCAGATCAACCCGGTGGTCAAGGCGCCCACGCTGATCCTCGATGACGGCGTGGTCCTGATGGACTCCACCCTCATCCTCGACTACCTCGAAGCCGCCAGCGGCAAAAGCCTGCTGCCGACCGACCTCAAACAACGCGCCCACGCCCTGCGCCTGATCGGCCTCAGCCTCGCCGCCTGCGAAAAAGCCGTGCAGCTCTATTACGAACGCAACCTGCGCCCGGCCGACATTCAATACCAGCCGTGGGTCGAACGCGTCGAAGGCCAACTCGCCGCCGCCTTCACCGCCCTCGAACAGGAACAGGAAAAAACCGGCCTGCCCACCGACGGCACCCTCACCCAGGCCGGCATCAGCCTCGCCGTCGCCTGGAGCTTCACCGACCTCGTCGTCCCCGACCAGATCGACACCCGCCGCTACCCGCACATCGCCCAATACACCGCCTACGCCGAAACCCTCGAAGCGTTCGTCAGCACCCCGATGACCTGACCATGAGCACCACCGACACCGCCGCCCCGGCGTTAAAGGAAATCTTCAACGCCGAACGCCTGCAACACATCGCCAGCGAAATGAGCGCCGTCTACCCGGCGTTCAAGGCCAAGGCGTTTCTCAAGCACGCCAACCAAGGGCTGGCGGAATTGTCGGTGATGCAACGCATGGCCCGCGTCAGCGAAAGCCTGCACGCCGTGCTGCCGCTGGACTACGAAGATTCCCTCGAAGTCCTGCGCGAACTCGCCCCCCGCCTCAACAGCGGATTCGTCAGCATGTGCCTGCCGCACTACGTCGCCAGCTACGGCGGCCACGCGTTCGATACCTCCATGCAAGCACTGAAATACTTCACCACCTTCGGCTCCTCCGAATTCGCCATCCGCCACTTCCTGCGCAGCGACCTCGAACGCTCACTGGAACTCATGCACGACTGGACCCAAGACCAAAACCACCACATCCGCCGCCTCGCCAGCGAAGGCACCCGCCCTCGCCTGCCCTGGTCATTCCGCCTGGAAGCCGTGCAAGCCAACCCGCAACTGACCGCCGGAATACTGGATAGGTTGAAAGCCGACGAGAGTTTGTACGTACGCAAGTCCGTGGCGAACCATCTGAATGACGTGACCAAGGAACACCCGGAGTGGGTGCTGGACACGATTGAAGGCTGGCCACTGGAGAACAAACACACGGCGTGGATTGCCAAGCATGCGCTGCGCAGTTTGATCAAACAGGGAGACCTGCGTGCGCTGACGGTGATTGGTGCGGGGGCCAAGGCTGAGGTGGAGTTGCTGGACGTGCGGGTTGAGCCGGCGGTGGTGAGGTTGGGTGAGGCGATTACGTTGTCGTTTACGGTGAAGTCGACGGTGGCGCATGAGCAGCGATTGGCGATTGATTATGCGATTGACTATGTGAAGGCGAATGGCGGGGTTTCGGGGAAGGTTTTCAAGTTGAAGACGGTGGTGTTGGCGGGGTTTGGGGAAGTGATTGTGGGGAGGCGGCAGGTGATTAAGGATTTTACGACGCGGAAGCATTTTTTGGGGCGGCATGGGGTTAGGGTTTTGGTTAATGGGGAGGTTTTGGGGAGTGCTGCGTTCGATATCGTCGCTGATTGATACCACGAACGGATTCCGTTGATCTGGCAGTGCTCGGACTGATAGGGAATTTCTGATGGGGCTGCTTTCGGCCAATAGCGGTCGTTTGAGACAGACAGCTTTCGGCCAGAAGCAGACGCCCCAGAAGGACTGAAGTAGGATCGTAAGACGCTCGCTACGCAATCTTCATCCATGTCACCTTCTGCATTGTTTTTCCTCGCCGTCGCGCTAATCTGAGTTCATCCAGAGCCCAGCACATAAGGGATTTCATCCATAGGAGCAACAATGTCAAAACCTCGTGTCTTCATCGGCTCATCCGTTGAGGGGCTCAGTGTCGCCTATCCGGTACAGCAGAACTTATTGCACGAAGCGGAAGTCACCATCTGGGACCAAGGCGTTTTTGAGTTATCTCAAACTACGATGGAGAGTTTGACTAAAGTCCTCTCGGAAAGTGACTTTGCTATATTCGTATTTTCGCCGGACGATTTGATCCGGATTAGAAATTTAACTGCACCTGCAGTAAGGGACAATGTACTTTTTGAGTTCGGCCTTTTCATCGGCAAACTGGGACGAGAGCGAGTATTTTTCATTCTGCCATCGGATGGTGATCTACATATCCCTACTGATCTTTTAGGAGTTACGCCTGGTAGATATGAGTCAACACGCGAAGATGGCAGCATGCAGGCGGCTACCGGCTCTGTGTGCTACCAAATCCGGCTCCAGATGAAGAAGCTCGGGATTGCTCCTGGTCGGATTATCGTAGAGGAAAGCACAGAAGGCGGCGTAGTAGAGGATTTGGAAAGACGCGATTGGTTATTCGACTTTGTGGAAGAAAAGTATGATCAAGCCAAGGCTACGCTCCAGAGTGAAGTAGAGAGCATATCGGGAGAAGCTGCGCTTACCAGAAAAGCTTGGATTCTTTACTGCGAGTTCAAGCTAAGCAACGATGACAACATCGATGCATTAATAAACTACGCCAACGAGCACTTTGAGTTCTCAGGTGTTCAGTCCATTGTCGCAACATTCCTTCGCTGGGAAGGCAACGCCAGCAAAGCAATCGAACTCTTGTCTGCCGTCCAGGAAAAAAGGCCGAAGGATTCCGAAATTGCTATGGCGCTTGCGCTGTGTCATTCGGATGAAACTGACAGTGCTAATGCAATCGCTGAACTGCAGCGTATTGGACCGGATGATTTTCCTGAAGTAGCCATCCGTTTGGCTGAGACCCTTGAGCGAGAGGAAAACACGAACGAAGCTTTGTCAGTTGTTCTGCGTTGCTACGCGAAGCACCCAAGCCACAAGGGGCTTCGATTCAAGTACGCCCGCTTGGCTCAGGAGCTTGGCCAAGACCATATTGGGGCGCACTTACTTGATCGCCTGACATATGAGGACCCAAGCTCAATTGAATATTGGGGATATCTTGGAAACTCCTGTCTCCAACTCGATCTATACGATAAAGCGCTATACTCCTATCGTAGAGCAGAAAAGCTAATGAATGCAGAGAGCCCTTCGCAGTGGATAACCGCTAACATAGGTAACTTGCTGATTAATAAAGACCTGCCAACTGAGGCATGTGAATACTTGGAGCGTGCAGTCAAGTTTGAGCCTCACTCTGAGTACGGCCATGAACGATTAGCTTCTGCGTTAAGAAAAAAGGCTTCCGAGGCTAAAGAGTTCAGGAAGAAATGCACCGAAGGACAACGCCAGGTGCGTGAAGCGATAACGAACGCTCTCAATCCTTCGACTATTGACTCCGATGCCCCGCGCGGCCTGTTGAGCAACTTGCTTCTGACTAGCCCACCTCCCTCAAAATGACTGCTCTGGGTCGATTGCTGCTCTCCTGATTGACCGCAATTGGCCGATTACCGTCGCCCACGATTGACTGCTTTCGGCCAGAAGCGGTCAGTCATGACCGGCTGTTATCAACCCATAGCTGCCGATGGCGCTCAGACATGAGTCGCCCAAGAGCGTGGGAGTATCGCGGACCTGATATAGCAAGCCCAATAGCACTGAGCTTATGATGGTGCATCAATTTTCAGGGACGACCAAATGTATAGCGCGTACAAACCCATGCGGAATTTTGCCGCCAAATTGAATCGTATCGAGTCCCTCATAAAAATCTGGAGTTTTTTCGGAAACATCGAGCATGACAAACCCTTACCTTTGCAGTTCGCTCGAATGAATAAGCTCGGTAAGGCCTCCCTAAAGGACATAGTGCATCCTTGGGAGCTAGATATTCTAACGCGTGAGATTATTCTGCACGCCGATGGTAGTAACTCGAAGGATCTCTACAATACAGGCCACTTGGCAGCTGCCATCAATATAATTCGGCGAATATCAGACAGTCAGAACAGTACAGATCTTCAAAGAACGATCTACCAAGAGTTACAGCGCGGCTACCAGCAACAAGTGCTCTGGCGTACTAACGTGCACCTGATGCTTGCCCGTCATTTGAAAATTTACAACACGCCGGATCTCGCGGCTGTTCTTATGAAAGGCACTACTCTTTCTATAAAGCAGTTTTATCTATTAGGGGTGTCGATATCCGGTCACTTCCTCACTAAGTATGCGTACAACCTAAAGCAGGATTACACAGCGTTTGGAATAAGCGATGAGCAGCGTGATGTTTTTCTAGAAAAGGTGGTGCTTAACTTTGAGGACCTAAAGACTCGGACACTCAGCGCGCAGGAGTACAACGAAAACTGGTCCTACACTATTAATCCCCTTATAAGCACTCCACTGATTGTCATCGATCAAGCTTCTCCTAATACCGTAATTTGCCCCATTCCTTTTTACTTGATGTATAGGTTTTCGGAGGGGCTCTTTTTTGATATAGCTAAAATCCAAGGTTACGAGCAAGCGTACGGCGATGCTTTTGAGGATTACGTATATGACGTCAGCAACATTTTGAATGCGGGATGTGAATCTGGATTTTCAGTCAATATAGCCAAGCCTGAGCCGTACAACATCGGGAAAAACGCAAAGCATGGGATTGATTTACTCGTTTATGACACGACTGGAGCAATTCTCGTCGAGTGCAAGTCCAAACGACTAAGCCTCAAAGCTCGCTACCAATTGGAGAGTCAAGCCTTGTATAGCGAGATAGATGTTTTGGCTCGATATGTCGTTCAGAATTACAAGAACCTTGAGGACATCACCAATGGATACACAGGGTGGCAACCTGGGGACCGATCTCTTTTTCCGGTGATCGTGACTCTTGTCAGTTGGAACCTTTTTGGTCCAAAGGCCTATGAAAGGCTCGAAGAGTCCGTGCTCAGTCTGTTGGACAAGGCCAAAATTTCTCGCGACGTTGTGGACTTGTATCCATACACCGTCATGTCGGTAGAGGAATACGAAATAGCCTTTCAAGTAATCACACAGGTAGGGGTAAAAGAGTTCTTTAGCAAAAGGGCGAGCGAAAACCAGAAGGGATGGATGGTAATGCCATTCATCCAAACGAACTTCCCCAAAGAGTTAGAAGCCTGTCGCAACGATTATTTGAATTTTGTATTAGGCGACCTGGTAGAGGAAATTCGTGCGGGTATCTAGGCACTGGCGAAAAGGGAGGTCAAGAAAGAAAAGTCGCTGCCATTCTGACTGGCTGAATCGCCCCCTGGTTTAAAAAACAATGTTGAGCGACTGCTTCTGGCCGGTAGCGGTCGCCTTAGAACGTCCGCTTCTGGCCGAGGCTGTGTAAAAACCTTTTTGAGCGCGACAGGTACTCAAAACCGGACTGTAAATGGCGCTTCTACGCGAAATCCACATCTGCTGACGTGCTGATAATTTCAGATTTAACGTAGACGCGCGCATTTCAATTTTGGCGAAGCGTTTTTACACGCTCTGGGCCGAAAGCGGACATTCATTGAGCTCAGCATTGACGCGGTAGCTGTCAAAAAGGTGACTCGCAAAGACAACGATGAACGACAGCCAAGAGAAGTGTCGCCTACCAACTTCCATACGGAATGCCGTACTTTTCGACATATCGCTTAGCCTTCTCACTTACCGGATAGGCATAACGACCACCGTGCTTCCCTTGTTCCGGCCCCACAGGCTCTATCTCTCCTTGACCGCGAGAAATCTCAACCGGATTTCGACATGAATCTCTAACCCATGTTTTGAGCACGCCGCCCGGAGCGAGCCCCACGTAAAGTGACGCCATAAAGCGAGCAGTTTTCTCCGGTGTTTCCGGGCAGCGCTGGTGTGTTGACTTCACCATCAGTTGCCTGCCCTCTTCCGGAATTTCGATGAAGCCTTTGTAGGTTTTTTGCTCTGTTATGGATTGCCAGCGGACAAAGATCAGTTTTGGAAGATCGGCGCCCGTCACAGGTCTCCCGCTCCCCGACACGGTTCCCCAACCACGAGCAGATTCCGTGCTGATATCGGGCTCTCCGCTGGCTGCAGTGCTCTTGCCAGCTCTAAAGAAGACTTTGTTATTGATGTCTTGGACGGAGCTGTCCTCTACCCATACCTTCATGTAATTCGGCTGAACGAACACTAATTCCCACCATGGATATTTAGGGTCATTTTCGCCTGTTTCTGGGCCACTGCTTTGGCAGCCGGACAACAATAAAGCGCCCAGCAGTGCAATCGTTGCTTTCATTACAAATGATCCATTCAAGTAGTTGTCACGACTACCAACTTCCATATGGAATGCCGTACTTGTCGATATACCGCTTAGCCTTTTCACTCACAGGATAGGCGTACCGCCCTTCGTTCTTACCCTGGCTCGGCCCCAGTGGCTCAATTTCCGCCTGTGCTCGCGCGACCTTGACTGGGTGATGACATGAGTCTCTTACCCAAACCTGCACAACACCGCCGGGAGCCAGACCGAGATAAACCGATGCCATGAATCTTGCTTGCCGATCGGGAGTTCGCGGGCAGCGCTGATTGACGGACGTCACCATCAACTGCCTGGCCTCTTCCGGAATATCTACCCATGCTTGCCAGGTTTTCTGTTCGACGATTGATTGCCATCGAACGTATATGCGGACGGGAAGACCGGCCCCGACCACTCGCTTTCCGCTGCCATCAACGATGGACCATCCACGGGCTGACTCGGTGCCATCTTCAGGCTCTCCCCCAGCAGCGGTGCCGCCGCCGGTTTTGTAGAAAATCCTGTTGTTAACGTCTTGAACAGAACTGTTTTCAACCCAAACCTCCATGTAGTCCGGCTCAATGAACGCCAGCTCCCACCATTCGGACTTCGGGTCATTTTTGGCTGAGAGTGGATCAGTTGCTTGGCACCCTGTGAGCAGCAAAACGCAAAGTATCGTTATGAGTTGTTTCATTGGCTTAAGGATTACCAACTCCCGTAAGGGATGCCGAATTTATCGATATACCGCTTGGACTTTTCGCCGACGGGATATGCATAGCGCCCTTGGTTCTTACCTTGACCAGGCCCTAGCGGTTCAATCTCTGCCTGTGCTCTAGCGACCTTGACAGGACGATGGCACGAGTCCCGAACAAAGACTTGTACAACGCCCCCGGGTGCCAACCCCAGATAAATAGATGCGCTATAGCTGGCCTGTTCCTCCGGTGTTTCCGGGCAGCGCTGACTGACCGATTGCGCCATCAGTTGCCTCGCCTCTTCAGGCACGTCCACCCATACCTTATAGGTCTGCGGCTCGACAATGGATTGCCAGCGCACGTAAATGCGTTTGGGCAAGCCAGCGCCAATCACTGGTTTCGCAGCCGCGCCTACCGCATGCCAACCGCGCGCGGACTCTTTGCCATTCTCTGGCTCTCCACCAGCGGCAGTGCCTCCTCCCGTCCGCGTGAATAGCTTGCCGTTTATGTCTTCGGCGGCACTGTCCTCAACCCAGACCTTCATGTAATAGGGTTCGGTGAACGCAAGCTCCCACGATTCGGATTTCGGGTCGTTTTTTACGGATAGCGGATAGGCAGACTGGCAACCGCTCAGGAACAACACGCATACCGCCACAATGCATAGCTTCATTGGTTTACCGTTTACCAACTCCCATAAGGGATGCCGAATTTCTCGATATACCGCTTGGACTTTTCGCTGACGGGATACGCGTAGCGCCCTTGGTTCTTACCTTGACTAGGGCCTAGTGGCTCAACCTCTGCTTGTGCTCTGGCGACTTTGACAGGATGGTGGCATGAGTTTCGAACCCAGACTTGCACGACACCACCGGGCGCTAGGCCCAAGTAGAGAGACGCGTTATAGCGCCCCTCTTGTTCAGGTGTTTTGGCGCAGCGCTGATTGACGGACTCGAGCATGAGTTGTCTGGCTTCCTCTGGGATATCTACCCAGACCTTGTACGTTTGCGGTTCAACAATGGATTGCCAACGGACATAAATCCTTTTGGGAAGATCAGCACCAACAACACTTTTTCCGGTGCTGCCCACTCCGTGCCAGCCTCGCGCCGATTCTGTTCCGTCTTCAGGTTGACCCCCTGACGCCGATCCACCTCCGGTGCGCAGGAACGTTCTCCCTTTAATGTCGTCGACCGAGGTGTCCTCAACCCAGACTTTCATGTAGTTGGGCTCGGTAAAGCCTAATTCCCACCAAGGAGATTTGGGGTCGTTTTTGGCTGATAGCGGATCAATTGGCTGGCAGCCGCTAATCAATAGGGCACAAAGCATCGTTGGAAATCTTTTCATCAGGCGACGATTACCAACTCCCATACGGAATACCGTATTTGTCGATATAGCGCTTGGCCTTTTCACTCACAGGGTAGGCATAACGACCACCGTTTTTCCCCCGCTCCGGACCCAGCGGGTCGATTTCGCCTTGCGCTCTAGCAACCTTGATTGGTCGGTGGCATGAATCCCTCACCCACACCTGAACAACACCACCCGGAGCGAGCCCCAAATAAACTGAAGCCATGTAACGCGCTGTTCTTCCAGGCCTTTCCGGGCATCGTTGATTTGTGGAGGTCACCATTATTTGTCTGGCCTCCTCAGGAATATCCACCCACGCTTGCCAAGTTTTCTGCTCGACGATTGATTGCCATCGGACATAAATGCGAATGGGTAGATCGGCACCCACTACTCTTTTTCCGCTGCCTCCCACTCCTGTCCAGCCGCGGGCAGACTCAGTACCGTCTTCAGGTTCTCCGCCAGCAGCAGTCCCCCCGCCGGTTCTGAAGAAGACTCTGCCGGTAATATCTTGCACCGAACTGTCTTCCACCCAAACCTTCATGTAATCGGGTTCAGTGAAAGCCAGTTCCCACCATTCGGATTTAGGATCATTTTTGGCTGAGAGCGGATCAACAGACTGGCAACCGGTCATGAACAAAGTAAGAAGTAAGGTGACGATTAGTTTCATTACCAGAGAGTCCAGTCAGGTACATGGGGATGTTGCACACGAATCATGTCTTCGGTGGGTGCGTTGATGTAGACGGCTCGGATACCACTGCCATCCCTTCTTCCAAGTGGATGATTCCAGTTAGCGGACATATGAATGTATTTCAACTTCAGCAATTTCTCCTCATCCTGAGTCGTGCTGTAGTCACCCGCCACAAATCGATCACACAGTGCCTGCAGTTCTGAGGGCACCGCCAGAGCGGCCGTTCCGGGAATCTCGTTGAATCGAACGCCCTTTTCCTTTGCGAGGCTATACATCACTCGCAGGTACACCCTCGACAAAAGGCCGCTCACAGGACGTTTGAGTTGTACGGCGGCATAAACACGCTTCCTGCGAGGGCTGAGCCGATCTTGTTGATCTACAGGTAGGAGAAGCGCCTCAGGAGTAACAATCTCCAGCATGTCTTCAGACCAGCCTTTGGAGACCCACTGATTTTTCAAAGACACAGCATCCCGGTAGATGGACGTGGTAGATACATCGGTAAACTGCGAGACCTCAAGCGTTTGCATCGGACTGACGAGTACACACTCCTCAACCTCATCGCGGTAGCCACCACCAATATCGGAATGCACACCTGGAAGAGTGATTTCCAGGTGATCGGCTTTGACGCGACTCAATGCAAAGTTGGCCCGATACTCATCACGCGCGGACAACTGAACGACATCAGTAAAAAAACGACGGTCCAGGTAGAGCTTGATGCCCGTGGCGACTGAACTCTTTACATTCCCCAGATTGGACCAGCCAGCAATCGAAGGCACGGTGTCGAACAGACCAATGAATCCCATATTGATACTGCTTTTGTACTGGTCAATAAAGGTTCGACTGAAGTCACTCGCATTGCTGCGGAATATATTCCCTAAGGGGCCCTGTTTTCCGCGAACGACTTCATTTGCAAAGTGCCGTGCGGCCGCAGCGCCTCGGCTGAAGCCGAACGTATCGAAAGTCAGAGACGTGATTTCACTGTTTGGATTGTTATCCAGAACATCTTCAATACGCGATTTGATCTCTTCAAAAGAGTGCTGGACACGTCCCGCAACACCCGTATCACCTCGACCTGTGCCAGCGCCGAATTTACTGTCCTCTTCACCTGACCGGGTACCGATCCCCTCGACGTAAATCATGCGGAATGCTTGCTTGTGCGAACCATCGCCCTCCGCCTTCTGAGGTGCGAAATAGAGCTCACTCAGTTTTTGCACATTGCTGATGTCGTTGGCGTAGCTGCTATCCGGATCACTCATGTACGGCTTGCAACTGGCATCGATATCTTGCGGCGCAATGGGATGATGAGCACCGCAGAACAACCCCGCTGCAGAGTTGTTTGCGTTGTTGCCAGTACCATCAAAGAACACACCAATCCTCAACGCAATGCCGATTTTCTCAGGCTCGCGCGTAGGTTCTTTCCCGTGCTTCTCATACTCAGCCCAACGCTGGGCATGAATATCGACGGGTTTGGCTTCTTCGTAGCGGTAGTTTTTCGGGGGGTTGGGAACGTAGCCACTCAATCCTTGATTCCTTGTTCTGATCCTTGAAGAACGGGCCGAAGGGTGCCAGCCGAGGCTTGGGGGCGCAAGGCGTGGCCCTGTGCCAGCGCGGTTGAGACCGTGTGGTGCGACGAGGGTTCGGGCTCGTCGCACCGGGTGGTCAGTGGGCGATTTCGACGTTGTCGAGGGCCTGGTTTACGGCGAGTTCGCCGAGCATGACGACCTGGGCGATGCCCAGTGCGGTTTTGCGGTGGGAGGTGTCGAGCATGGCGGCGAAGTTGTTGAGCATTTCGCTGGCGGAGCCGAGGGTTTCGCTGGCGTTGGCGAGCAGGGATTCGGTGTCGCACTTCGGGTTGGCGAGGTACATGGGTTCGGGTTTGTGCGGGCTGGCCATGATTTGGGTGGCCGGGGACAGGTAATGGTCGAGGGCGCGTTCGGCGGCTTCGTGAAGTTTTTTGGAATCGAGGGATTCGTAGGGCGATGCGAGGTCGGTTTCTGGCGGGCTGGGTGTTGGTTTGATCATGGTGAAACTCCTAGTTATTGAAGAGGAGCCTTCACCTTCGCTACCAAACGAAGGGTGGCGGCCACACGCGGGTTGGTAGACCGGTAACTAGGACCCGGCACACCCGAAGGTGTCCTGCGCATGGCCACCATTGAGCAGCGACCTGATGAGGTCTGCGAACGGTGCGCGATGCGACTAGTTATGGCGGGCTACCAAACCCGATCACTGTTTTTCAGTGACCGACAGACGATAGAACCCGCGCCCTAGACGCACAAGCCAGCGGATTCTGGCGTACTCGTAGGTGATGGCGCAAGGCGTTGTAGGGCATGGGTGGTTACGAGAGGCTTCGTTTAAACGGGGGTGATTTTTCTGTTTATTTCGGTCAGTGGTTGATGGGGTGATAGGGCAGACGTCTTCGCGGGCAAGCCCGCTCCCACAGGGATTTTTGGCTGGATTGAGATTGGTGGGGGCTGGACTGGCGTCATCGCGAGCAGGCTCACTCCTACAGAGGGAGGTGGTTCGGATCAGCGGGCATCTCGCTGGATTCGGAATACCAGGCTGGGGGCTTTGCCGGGGACATCGTCCAGTTCGCCGAAGCGGCACATGCCTATCTTTTCCAGCACGCGGATTGAGGCGGTGTGGTCAGGCCTGACCAGACCGAATACCTCGGGCAACCCGATATGGTCGAAGGCGTGGGTTAGCGCGGTTTGTGCGGCCTCTGTCGCATAGCCGTGGCCCCACGCTTCGACGGCGAAGCGATAGCCGAGGTTGATGACCTTTTTGCCCAGGTAGTCGTGGGCGGCGATGCCGGCGAATCCGAGGATGTGCTCAGGGGCTTGTGCGCTGCTGATTGCCCACCATCCGTAGGCGTGGGTTTCCCAGTGTTGCAGCCAGCGCTCCAGCAGTGCTTCGGCTTGGGCGATGTCGGTCATGGGGCCGGCGGGGTTGAACAGATTGGTTTGTGGGTCGCCGAAAATGCTGAAAACGGTGGGCAGGTCTGCTGGCTTTGGGCGTCGGTAGATCAAGCGTGCGGTGGTGCCTGGCATGGTCAAAACCTTGGTGATTCAGCGGGTCATGGGGCGGCTGGGCTGGCGTCTTCGCTAGCAGGCTAGCTCCCACAGTTTCCGCGCAAGACTTGCGAGCACGTCCGACCGGAAAAACGCCATCGCGGGCGAGCCCGGCTCCCACGGGGACTGGGGGACGACTATTGTCGGTGGCGTGTCATGTTGATCAGCGCCACGCGTCTGCCACCCGGCGCCGCGCGCTCTTCGATGGAGAACGGCACGAAGCCGAGTTTCGGGTAGAGCAGCAACCCCGCCGTGTTTTCGTTGAAACAGGACAGCTGCACTTCCCTTGCCCCGTACTTTTCAAAGCCGACCGCAGTCATTGTTTCGACAATGTAGCGAGCGACGCCCTGGCCCCGGGCGTAAGGCGCGACGATGACGTTGCCGATGCAGCAGATGCCGTCGTGCTCGGCACGGTAGAAGTTGGCGAAGCCGACGAACTCGCCGTTGGCCAGAAAAGCCGTGGAGTCGAAGCGCTGACTGATCGCGGTGTGCATTTGTTCTTCCGTCAGCGGGTACTGCGCTTTCGGGAACATGAAGTACAACTCTTGAACGCCCTGCGGAAAGCCGCACAGGGTTTTGACGTCGTCGGCCGTCACGGGCCGGTGGGTGAAGTTCATCGCTGCCCTGCCCTCACTGTTTGCCTGCGGCCAAATGGTGCGCGACCAGCGCGTTGGCATGGCCGTGGCCCATGCCGTGTTCATCCTTGAGCCACGCCACCAGTTCCATGTGTTTCTTGTCGGTGACGCCGGCGAGCAGGTTCAGCCAGTGATCGATGGGCTGGCCGTATTTCTTTTCGATGGAGGGGAAGTACGACGCCGGGCCTTTAACCTTGTTGTCTTCGCTCATGCTGCAAGCTCCATTGGGTCGCGACGGAGGGTCGGCGACGCTCCTTGTCGGCATGCCCATAGAGTGGACGCGAGACGCTGTTCCGGCAAGTGGCGCGGCCAGCCCGTTGAGTTCACGCCGACCTGTCGGTGGGGGGATTCACTCGGGGGAAGGCTCAGTTCTTTCTGCTCTCGTCAAATCGCTGCCGCGGACTCTTGCCGTCCGTCCTGACGATCGGGATCGCCTGATAGCTCTTCTGGCCCGGTGGCATGATCGGGTCACCGGGAAAGCGATAATCGCTGAAGCCTTGCATCACTCTTTGATCAAGCGCGGTGTCGCCCGAACTTTGCCGTATCGAAACCACCGGGGCCGATGCGCCCGGGGTGTACTCCAGCTGTACCTGCACTGGCTTGCTGGCAGACGTCGGATTGACGTTGTTCTCCAGAGACTTCTCTATGGCGGTGATGCGTTTCTTGAGGCCGCTTTGCACGCTGCTGACAAAGAGATTGTTGTAGCGCTGTTGCTGCTCGATCGTCAGAGGCAAGCCTTTGGCGCGTAGACGTTCGATGCCTTGCCACGAGTCATCGCCGAGATACTGCGTGGCGTTGAAGTAATGCGTCAGCGCGCCTTGCAGGTCCTGCGGGCCACCGCGCCCGTCCTCCATGTATTTGGCCAGTTTGGCTTCACTGCGCTGCTGCTCGGGCTTGCTCACGGCAAGCTGGTAAAACTGCCGCGCATCGGTGTCATTGACCGGCCCGCCGATGCCTTCTTCGGCCATGCGCCCAAGTTGGCCATAGGCGCTGGCGTCTTTATCGGCCACGGCTTGATAGAGGGCCTTGGCTTTGGAAATGTCCTGGGGCACACCGCGCCCCTTCTCGTACAGGTCGCCCAGCATGATCGTACACGGCAGGTTACCGCTCTGACTGAGGTCGCGGATGTAGCTGACTTCCAGCGAGGTGATGGCTTTATCGTCCCAGTAGGCGAAGCAACGCAGAGCGGGGAAATCTGCGACCTGGGTATAAGCGCTGTTGGTTTTGCAGCCTGCGATGAGGGCGGTGAGCGCCAGTAGAGCAACAACCTTGTTCATGAACGGCATCCGTTGAAATCGTGCAGATTTCATCGGCAGGCCGGCGCAAAACCTGAAGTCCAAGCACTCGAACACGCCACAAAAAACTGTGGGAGCGGGCTTGCTCGCGAAGGCGTCGTGTCAGCCGAAATCATCAGTGGCTGATACTCCGCCTTCGCGAGCAAGCCCGCTCCCACAGGGATTATGTATGAAGGGGATCAAGGTTACTCCGTGCGCCCCGGCAACATCCGCACCAGCGTGTTATCCCGCACCCAGTAGTGGTGAAACAGCCCTGCCGCCGCGTGCAAGCCGATCAGCCAGTAGCCCGCGCTGCCCAGCGTTTCATGCCAGTATTTGAGCTGTTTGGCGAAGTCCGGGTCGATCGCCACCGGTGCTGGGACGTGGAAGCCGAAGTACGGGAACGGTTTGTCGGCAGCGGCGAGCATCAGCCAGGCGAGGATCGGGGTGGCGATCATCAGCACGTACAGCGCCAGGTGCATCAGGTGCGAGATGCCGGTCTGCCAGGCAGGCGGTTTGGGGGTTATCGGCGGGCGTGGGCTCAAGCGGCCGAGCAGGCGCACCCAGACCAGCACGAAGATGCTCGTGCCGAACAGGCCGTGGAATCCCATCAGCAGGCCGCGCGCTTCGCTGCCCTTGGGCATGAAGCCCTTGATTTCGACGCAGGCGTAGACGCCGACAAACAACGCCAGCATCAGCCAGTGCAGGGTGATTGAGAGTTTTCCATAACGGGTTACGGCGGTGTCGCGGGTCATAAGAAGCGCCTCGTGATTTCGTGAGCGACCGCCGATTCGTTCGACAGTCTCGATCCGGTTGCAGGGCGAACCGACGGTGCCACCCTGCCCTTGCAGTCTTAAGACAATCTGAAGATTGCCCGTTTGATTAACCTTTTTTCACCTTCAGACTTCGTTAAGAAATGCCTCCGATACTCCGCTCAAACCATTGAGGGAGGCGCGCCGCCCATGCCCGATTACCACTGGAACATTCCCCTCCCTCTGCGTTTCGGTCAGGCCGACATGCCGCCGATGACCTTGACCGGCGCTTTGCCCGACGACGCGCTGCGAGAGACTTTCGAAGCCTTCATCCAGCAGCGTTTTCGCAAGGCCCACGGCGCCGACATCCGGCACTTTATGCCCGAGCTGTTCGGCATGCACAACGTCGACGGCGAACTGTGCGCGGTAGCCGGCGTGCGTCGTGCGCATCGCGAGCCACTGTTTCTCGAGCGTTACCTGGACGAGCCGATCGAACCGTTGATCAGCGCTGCGGCTGATCGCCCGGTGGATCGCGTCGCCATTGTCGAAGTCGGCAATCTTGCCGCCAGCGACACCGGCAGCGCACGCATGAGCATCATCGCCATCACCTATCTGCTGGCCATGGGCGGCCTGGAATGGGTGACGTTCACCGGCAACATCGGGCTGGTCAACAGCTTCCATCGGCTCGGTCTGAAGCCAGTGACATTATGCGCCGCCGACCCGGATCGCCTGGGTGACGAGCGTCAACACTGGGGCAGTTATTACGAAAGCAAGCCTTGGGTGCACGTCGGCAACATCCGCGCCGGCTTCATCCATTTGCGCAATATCGGCCTGTTCACTCGATTGGGACTGCCGACCTCGATTGAAGGAGCCTGCCATGTCGCTTGAATTGCAACGCTTCCAGGAAACCCTGCGCGACCATGCCCGGCGCAATGACAACAGCACTGCACTGTGGGGCGATACGCTGAAACTCGATTACGCCACGGTGTATGCCGAGGTGCTGTATCGCCAGGAGCGCCTGCGCGATGAACAGGCGCAGGTGATCGCCCTGGCGCTGGATAACGGCGTCGATGCGATGTTGTGGGATCTGGCCGTGTTGTTCGAGGGCCTGACCTGCGTGACGCTGCCGCCGTTTTTCAGCCCCGCGCAACGGGCCCATTGTCTGGAGCAGAGCCAGGCCGAACGGGTGATTGCCGAACCGGAGCTGGACGCCGAGCTGCTCGCCGCCGGTTATGAAAAGCGCGGTGAGTTCTGGTGCCGCACGTTCAGCGGCCCGAGTCGCCTGCCGGCCGGCACCGCCAAACTGACCTTCACCTCCGGCACCACCGGCACACCGAAAGGCGTGTGCCTGAGTGCCGACAGTCTGCTGCGTGTGGCGCGGGAGCTGGATCAAGCGAGCAAATCCACCGATCCGCAGCATCATCTAGCGTTGTTGCCGCTGGCGATTCTGCTGGAAAACCTCGGCTGTTACGCCGCGCTGTATGCCGGTGCGACGCTGAGTCTGCCGAGCCAGAAAACCCTGGGTATCCAAGGCGCCAGCGGCGTCGATGTACCGCACCTGTTGGGCTATCTGGCCAGGCGTGCGCCGGAGAGTCTGATTCTGGTGCCGCAGCTGTTGCTGATGCTGGTCAGCGCTGCCGAACAGAAAGCCTTCGATCCACAAAAACTGCGTTTCGCCGCCGTCGGTGGTGCACGGGTCTCGGAGGATTTGCTGCACCGCGCGCATCGTGTCGGCCTGCCGGTTTACGAAGGTTATGGCTTGTCCGAATGCGCCTCGGTGGTGTGCCTCAATCGCCCCGGCGCGCGGCGTCCGGGCAGCGTCGGTCAGCCGCTGCCACACGTTGAAGTTCGCTTGGCTGAAGACGGAGAGGTGCTGATCAAGGGCTCGGCACTGCTCGGTTATCTGGGGGATGCGCCGTACGCCGATGAGTGGTGGCCGAGCGGCGATCTAGGCGAGTTCGACCCCGAAGGTTTCCTCTACCTCAAGGGCCGCAAGAAACACCAGTTCGTCACCAGTTTCGGACGCAACGTCAACCCGGAATGGGTCGAGTCCGAACTGACCCAGCGCCGCCATATCGCCCAGGCCTTCGTCTACGGCGAGGCCCTGCCGCACAACCATGCCTTGCTCTGGCCGCACCGTACCGATTGCAGCGACGCGGAGCTGGCCGCAGCGGTCGCTGAGGCTAACGAAGCCTTGCCCGATTACGCCCAGGTGCATCGCTGGACGCGCCTGCCGCACCCCTTCACTGCCGCCAATGGTTTGCTCACCGCCAATGGCCGCCCGCGCCGCGAAGCGATCGTCGCGCAGTACCACGCCCAATTGACTGAATCCGCTGTTTCCGAGGAGTCCGCATCATGAGTTTTTTCGACACCCTGCAAGAAGCCACGCATCAGGAACGCCACGAGCTGTTCAACCTGCCGATTATCCTCGACGCCTTGCAAGGCAAGGTCAGCCTGGAAAGCTATCGGGCATTTCTGGCGCAGGCGTATTACCACGTGCGCCACACCGTGCCGTTGATGATGGCCTGCGGCGCGCGCCTGCCGACGCGGCTGGAATGGCTGCGCAAAGCCGTGTGCGAGTACATCGAGGACGAATACGGCCACGAACAGTGGGTGCTCAGCGATATCGCCGCGTGTGGCGGTGATCGCGATGCGGTGCGCGACGGTCAGCCTTCGTTGCCGATCGAACTGATGGTCAGCTTCCTTTACGACCTGATCGCCCGGGGTAATCCGGTGGGCCTGTTCGGCATGGTCAATGTGCTTGAAGGCACCAGCATCGCCCTGGCTACCCACGCAGCGGGCAGCATTCGCGAGCGTCTGGCACTGTCGGACACCGCGTTCAGCTACCTGAATTCGCACGGCTCGCTGGACATCGAGCACATGCAGACCTACCGCCGCCTGATGAATCAGTTGGAAGATCCAGACGATCAAGCCGCGGTGATCCACGCCTCGAAAGTCGTCTATCGCTTGTACACCGATATGTTCCGTGGCCTGCCGCGTGACGCGGAGGCTCAACATGCAGCTGCATGATGCGCGGGTGGTGTTGACCGGTGCCAGTGGCGGCATCGGCATGGCCATCGCCGAGGCGTTGTGTGCCGCCGGCGCCCAGGTGCTGGCGGTGGCTCGACATGAGCAGGCGCTGGCGCCGTTGCTTGAGCGCTACCCGAACTCGCTGTGTTGGGTCGCCGCCGACCTGACCTTCCTCAGCGACCGACGCAAAGTGCTGGCCGCCGCCGAAGCCATCGGCGGCATCAACCTGCTGATCAACGCTGCCGGGGTCAACCACTTCGCCATGCTTGAACAGCTCGACGACAGCGACATCAACGCGATGCTCGCGGTGAACATCAGCGCACCGATCTGCCTGACCAAACTGCTGCTGCCCCTGCTCAAAGAGGCTGACAGCGCGATGGTGGTCAACGTCGGTTCCACCTATGGCTCGATCGGCTACGCCGGTTACGCCAGTTATTGCGCGACCAAGTTTGCCCTGCGCGGATTTTCCGAAGCGCTGCGCCGCGAGCTGGCCGACACTCGGGTCAACGTGCTGTATGTTGCGCCCCGGGCCACCCGCACTTCGATGAACAGCGCGGCGGCGCAAGCGTTGAACGATGCGCTCAAGTCCAACGTCGATGACCCGCAGACCGTTGCCTCGGCGGTGATCCACGCGATTGCCGGCGACCGCCGTGACCTGTATCTGGGCTGGCCTGAGCGCTTTTTCGTACGCCTCAATAACCTGCTGCCGCAGTTGGTGGATCGAGGCCTGCGCAAGCAGTTGCCGCTGATTCGCCGCCTCAGTGAAAAACCTGACAACGAGGCACCAAAACCATGAAAAGAATTTCCGTATGCCTGTTGCTCGCCGCCCTCAGTCAAAGCGTCTGGGCGCTGGAGCCTGCCGATCAGCAACGCCTCAACGGCATCCAGCAGAGCTGGGCGCACATCCAATATGAAGTGGCGGAAAAGCAACGCGCCGCTGCGTTCGAGCAATTGTCGTCAGAAGCCACTGCTTTTACCACCCAGCGTCCGGCAGTGGCCGAAGCGTGGATCTGGAAAGGCATCGTCACCAGCAGTTGGGCCGGCGCTCAGGGCGGACTCGGTGCCTTGGGCAAGGCCAAGGACGCCAAGGCCGATCTGGAAAAAGCCCTGACACTCGACCCCAAAGCCCTGCAAGGTTCGGCCTACACCAGCCTCGCCGCGCTATATGATCGCGTCCCGGGCTGGCCGATCGGTTTCGGCGACAGCGACAAGGCCGAGCAACTGCTCAAGCAAGCGCTGCAACTGAATCCGGAGGGCATCGACAGTCTGTACTTCTGGGGCGATCACCTCTACCGTCAGAAGCGCTACGCTGAAGCCAGGGCCGCGCTGCAAAAAGCCCTGCAAGCCGCCCCGCGTCCCGGCCGGGAAACCGCCGATGCCGGCCGGCGCAAAGAGATCGCCGCCCTGCTGGTGGACGTGAACCAGAAACTCGACTGACAGGAGTCCGCGTGCGTTTATTACTGATTGAGGATGACGTAGCCCTCGGTGAAGGCATTCATCAGGCATTGGGGCGCGAGGGCTACACCGTCGATTGGTTGAAGGACGGCAGCAGCGCGTTGCATGCGCTGCTCAGTGAAACCTTTGACGTTGCCGTACTCGATCTGGGCCTGCCGCGCATGGACGGCCTCGAAGTGCTGCGCCGTCTGCGCGACAGCGGTTCGAACCTGCCGGTGCTGATTCTTACCGCGCGCGATGCCACCGAAGACCGCATCGCCGGGCTGGACGCCGGCGCCGACGATTATCTGGTCAAACCCTTCGACCTCGCCGAACTCAAGGCACGCCTGCGTGCCTTGTTGCGGCGCAGTGCCGGGCGCGCCCAGGCGCTGATCGAACACGCCGGGATCAGCCTCAACCCCGGCACCCAGCAGGTCAGCTATCAGGGTCAGCCCGTCGCGCTGACGCCCAAGGAATATCAGTTGCTGCACGAACTGCTTTCGCCACCGGGGCGGGTGATGACACGCGACCAACTGCTCCAGTTACTGTATGGCTGGAACGAAGAAGCCGAGAGCAACACCCTGGAAGTGCACATCCACCACCTGCGCAAAAAATTCTCCACCGACCTGATCCGCACCATTCGCGGTGTGGGGTATCTGGTGGAGGAGCGTCGATGACCTCGATTCGTCGCCGCACACTGACGCTGATCATCGGTCTGTTGCTTGCAGGTCTTGCGGTGCTCAGCGTGTTCAATCTGCACGACAGCAACCACGAAATCGCCGAAGTCTACGACGCGCAACTGGCGCAAAACGCGCGCCTGTTGCAGGGTGTGATGCGCATGCCGCTGGCGAGCAAGGATCACTCGCAGCTGTATCAGGCGTTCAATCAGGCACTCAGCGAAGCCAAACCGCATGTCGACGGCCACCCTTACGAAAGCAAGATTGCCTTCCAGGTGTGGAACCCGAACAACGAAGTGCTGGTGCACACCGCCAGTGCCCCGTCGTTCACCGCACCGCCGACGCAACCGGGCTTCAGTGATGTGGTGGATTTGAATGGTCGCCACTGGCGCGCCTTCATGCTCGACGATCCGCAGAACGATCTGCGCATCTGGGTCGGCGAGCGCGATGATGTGCGCACCGATCTGGTCGACCGCATCGTGCGCCATACGCTGTGGCCGAATGTGCTCGGCAGCCTGATACTCGCGGCAATGGTCTGGCTGGCGATCGGCTGGGGGCTCAGGCCGCTGGCGAACATGGCGCAAACCCTGCGCGCCCGAAACAGTGGCTCTCTGGAACCGCTGCAACTGACCCCGCTGCCCAGCGAACTGGAACCGATGCAGGCGGCGCTCAACCGCATGCTGGCGCAGATTCAGGAAGTGCTTGGCCGCGAACGACGGTTTATCGCCGACGCTGCCCACGAGATGCGCACGCCACTGGCGGTGCTGCGGGTACACGCACAAAACCTGCTGGAGGCCGGTACCGAACAGGAGCGCCGCGAGTCGTTGCAGTTCCTGATTTCCGGCGTCGACCGCACGAGCCGACTGGTCAACCAGTTGCTGACCATGGCCCGCCTCGAACCGAAATCCAACCCGCCGCCGCTACAACGCATCGACCTCAGCGAAACCGTGCGTAACAGCCTCGTGCAACTGACGCCGTGGCTGTTGAGCAAACACCTGGAACTGGCCTTCGAGGACGGCGACCAACCGTTCCACGTCATGGCCAGCACCGCTGCCATCGACATCGCCCTGGGCAACCTGATCACCAACGCCGCCAACTTCTCGCCGGAGAACGGCGTGATCACGGTCAAGCTGAGCCAGGCCGAGGGCTGGTGCCTGCTGAGCGTCGAAGACCAAGGGCCGGGGATTGACGAGGCAGATCGGGCGCGCCTGTTCGAACGTTTTTACAGCCGTGGCAACACGCAAGGTGCAGGGCTGGGGCTGACCATCGTCAACACCATCGCATTGCGCCTGGGCGGACGGATCATCTTGGTCAACCGGCCTGAGGGTGGCTTGCGCGCCACCTTGTCGATGCCTCTTAGCTCAGTTGTGCAGCAACGCAGCGGCGGATGACACCACCAGCAACACCGCCAGAATCCGGTTCAGCCATTGCAACTGCACCGGATTGCTCAGCCAGCGCGCCGCCCCCCGCCCCAACAGCGCCCAGACGCCGAGGCACGGCAACGACACCAGAAAGAACGCCAGACACAGCGCATTCAACCCCTGCCCCTGCGCGGTAAACACGCTGATCACGGCAATCGCCATCATCCACGACTTGGGGTTGACCCACTGCAACAGCGCAGCGCCGAGCAGGCCCAGTTCGGGTTTTTCCTCGCCGGCGGCGGGATCGATGGCGGTAGCCGGCGCGGTGAAGATCTGCCACGCCAGCCACAGCATCCAGCCCATCCCCAGCGCACTGATCACCGGGCGCACGCCGGGCAGCATCAGCGTACTGGCGCCAGCGCCGGCCACCCACACCAATGACGCAGCGCCCGCCCCCGCGCCCAGAATGATCGGCAGACACGGTCGCCAGCCGCGTCGGGCGCTGGTGCTGAGAACAATCAGGTTGGTCGGCCCCGGGGTGATCGAGGCAACGAAGGCAAAGAGGATGAACGCAAGCATGGCGCGGCCCTGTAGAAAGTCAGGGCCAACTGTGATGGTTGAGCAAGGTGACGGTCTTGAACGTTTGTTCAGCGTCGAAAGGTACCAATGGCGCGTTGCTGATAGGCGCCCGGTGTGATGCCGTAGGCACGCACGAACCAGCGGCCGAGATGGCTTTGATCGGCGAATCCGAGGCGGCCGGCAACTTCCACTGGCTGCATGCCGGCGGCAAGCATCTGCCGGCCACGGCTCAGACGCAGCTGGATCAGCCACGCGTGTGGCGCGAGTCCATAGGCTGCCTTGAACGCGCGGGTCAGGCGAAAGCGGTCGGTGCCGCAGACGTCGGCCAGGGTTTGCAGGCTGATGTCCTGTTCGTGGTAGGCCACCAGGTAATCGCGTGCCTGCCGGGCGATCAACGGTGCGCGGTTGGCAGCGGTCGGTTGCGGTCGCCGGTACAGATGAATCGCCAGTCGTTCGAGCAAGGCATCCAGCGCCACGTCGCGCACCATGCGTACGTCCTGCTGATGCAGCGCATTGAACGCAAACAAGGTGGCCCGGGCCAGTTCGGGATCATCGTTGAGCACACTGCCGATCCCCGGCAAGCCGCTGCCATAACTGCCCAGATGCAAACCGTCCAGCGCCTGCTCCAGCCATGCCGGTTGCAGATAGAGCATGCGATAGGTGAAGCCGTCCGGGCTGGGCGCATCGCCGTCATGGATGTCGCCGGGTTCCAGCATGAAAACCTTGCCCGGCGTGCTGTCATGCCGCGCCCGACGGCTGTTGAAGCGCTGCACGCCTTGCTCGGTGAAGCCGATCAGGTAGGTTTCGTGCCAGTGCGGATCGTAGGCGTGCGCGTGCCCGGCGAAATGCGCGTGCAGGGTTTCGATGCCGGTTTCCCGGTCGCGGGCAAGGTCGATCCAGTTGCTCATGGCGTGCGTACAGTGGTGGGCTGGGGCCAGTAATCCACAATTGGCGGGTTGAGGCTAGAAGGTTTGTGCATTTCAGATCGAGCGCTGATTGACCCGCGCCATCAGTTGTTCGGCACTCTCCTTGCGTTCGGAGTAGCGATCCACCAGAAATTCCTGGCGGTCGCGCAGCAGCGCGGTGAACTTCACCAGCTCTTCCATCACATCGACCACGCGATCATAGAACGGCGAAGGTTTCATGCGCCCCACCTCGTCGAATTCCGCGAAAGCCTTGGGCACGGAAGACTGATTGGGGATGGTGAACATGCGCATCCAGCGACCCAGTACGCGCAGTTGATTGACCACGTTGAACGACTGCGAACCGCCGCAGACCTGCATCACCGCGAGGGTTTTGCCCTGAGTCGGACGCACCGCACCGAGCTCAAGGGGAATCCAGTCGATCTGTGTCTTGAACACCGCCGACATCGCGCCGTGGCGTTCCGGCGAACACCAGACCTGACCTTCCGACCACAGCACCAGCTCGCGCAGTTCCTGCACCTTGGGATGGTCGACCGGGGCGTCGTCCGGTAACGGCAGACCGGACGGATTGAAGATGCGCGTTTCGGCGCCGAAGTGCTCCAGCAAGCGTGCGGCCTCCTCCACCAGCAGACGGCTGAAGGAGCGTTCGCGGGTCGAGCCGTAGAGCAGCAGGATGCGCGGTTGATGGTCGTGCGAAGGTGGCGTGTTCCGGCCTTCGAACAGGGTGTGATCAAGATTGGGCAGATGCTCTGACATATGTCCTCCGGCTCAGAGGGAGCCGATGCGATCAAGTTCGCGCTGAAGCTCAACGCGGCTGAGTGTTTTAAAAGGAAGACCGAGGAAGGTTGCGCAGCGGCGCTCGATGATCGCCAGCGTGGCACGGAACGCGGCATCCACTGCGGCCTCGTCACCGCTCACATCAGAGGGATCTTCCAGCCCCCAATGACATTTGATCGCCGGCCCGAAGTACACCGGGCAGGTTTCGCCCGCAGCCTTGTCGCAGACGGTGATGACGATGTCCGGCGGGTTGCCTTCGAAGGCGTCGTTGCCCTTGCTGTACAAACCGTCGATAGAAATACCGGCCTGTTGCAAAGTCGCCAGGCTGCGTGGCAACACCTGGCCCTTGGGGAAACTGCCGGCACTCACAGCCTCGAAACCCTCGCGTGCCAGATGATTGAACACGGCCTCGGAAAGGATGCTGCGGCAACTGTTGGCCGTGCACATGAACAGGACACGCATGGATAGCTCCGGGAATATTTGAAGTTCAGCAGCACGCGGTTTCGCGGGCAGGACGACCATCCATGTTGTGCAGACGACAGGCATTGTCCTTGAGCCAATCGGCGTTGGCCGTCGCGGTGACCTTGAGGATCTGGTGAACCCAATCCGGCAGATCCGGGTTGAGCCGGTAATAGACCCACTGACCCTGACGGCGATCAAGCAACAACCCATTGCTGCGCAGTTGCGCGAGGTGGCGGCTGATTTTCGGCTGGCTGTCGTCGAGGGCGCACATCAGCTCGCAGACACACAGCTCACCCTGCTCGGCAATCAGCAAGGTGGCGCGGGCACGGGTTTCATCGGCCAGGCTTTTGAACAGTTCGGTGGGGGTGAGCATGGGGGTGGACTCGAACATATGGAAAACCGAATATACGGATATCCATATATTATTCAACCCCGGATTCAAGCCACACCGCAGAACCCCTGTGGGAGCGGGCTTGCTCGAAGGCGTAGTGTCAGTCGATACCTATGTCACAGACATACCGCTTTCGCGAGCAAGCCCGCTCCCACAGGGGGATTTGTGTGGGCTTGACTATCAGCGCAACAGCCCCTGCTCCGCTTCGCAAAGGCCGACGACATAATCCCAGACCACCCGTAGCCTCACCGATTTGTGCAGCTCGCGCCGGGTACTGATCCAGTAACTTCGCTCGATGCTGCCATCCGGCAACAACCGCAGCCCCCTGTGGGAGCGGGCTTGCTCGCGAAGGCGTAGTGTCAGTCGATACCTATGTCACAGACATACCGCTTTCGCGAGCAAGCCCGCTCCCACAGGGGGATTTGTGTGGGCTGGACTATCCGCGCAACAGCCCCTGCTCCGCTTCGCCCAACCCCACCACATAATCCCAGACCACCCGCAGCCGCACCGACTTGTGCAGCTCGCGCCGGGTACTGATCCAGTAACTGCGCTCGATGCTGCCATCCGGCAACAACCGCAGCCCCCTGTGGGAGCGGGCTTGCTCGCGAAGGCGTAGTGTCAGTCGATATCGATGTCACAGACATACCGCTTTCGCGAGCAAGCCCGCTCCCACAGGGGGATTTTTGTGGGGTGGGACTATCCGCGCAGCAGGCCCTGCTCCGCTTCGCAAAGGCCGACGACATAATCCCAGACCACCCGCAGCCTCACCGATTTGTACAGCTCGCGCCGGGTACTGATCCAGTAACTGCGCTCGATGCTGTCATCCGGCAACAACGCCACCAGATCCGGATCCGACGCCGCCATGTAGCAAGGCAACACCGCAATGCCCAACCCCGAGCGCGCCGCTTCCTGCTGGGCGATCACGCTGGTGCTATGGAACACGACGCGCGGGCTGCGGCAGAAGCTGTTGAGGAACATCAACTCCTGACTGAACAGCAGATCATCGACATAACCGATCCACGCATGCCGACCGAGATCTTCGCGGCTGCGCAACGGCGGCGCGTTGTCGAGGTAGCGTTGGCTGGCGTAAAGCGCCAACCGATAGTCGGTGAGCTTGCGCGTGACCAGCATGTCTGCCGCCGGGCGCTCCAGATGAATGCTGATTTCCGCCTCGCGGTTGAGGATGCTGACGAAGCGCGGCACGGCGACCAGTTCCACCTCCAGCCCCGGATAGCGTTCGAACAGGCCGATCATGCGGCTGGCGAGAAACTTGATGCCCAGCCCCTCAGTGACGCCGACGCGGATCTTGCCCAGCGGCGCGGTGGACTGGGTGATTTCTTCCTGAGCCAGCAGCGCAACGTTTTCCATGGCTTCGGCGTGTTTGAGCAGCGCCTCCCCCGCCGGGGTCATTTCGTAGCCTTGGGCGTGCTGAACGAACAGCGCGGTGCCGAGGCTTTTTTCGATGGCCTCGATGTGTCGGGCCACGGTGGCGTGAGTAGTGTTCAAGCGCCGGGCAGCGGTGAGCAGGCGGCCGCTGCGTTGCAACTCCAGAAAGAACCGCAGGTCGTTCCAGTCGAACATGGGGTGTCCTTGTCAGCTATGGTCAATCCAGGCTGTTTGAAAACGCACAGCGGCTGCGCAAAAACTAACATTCTTTTAACGAAAGCTAACAACTAGAGTGTCCGACAATAAAAACAAAAAGCGAGGTCAGGGAATGCAGACTTCCCTTGAAGAATACGACTACATCGTGGTCGGCGCCGGCCCTGCCGGGTGCTTGCTGGCCAATCGACTGTCGGCGGATAAACAGCAGCGGGTGTTGCTGCTCGAAGCCGGCGGACGCGACAACTACGCATGGATTCACATCCCCGTGGGTTACCTGTTCTGCATCGGCAACCCGCGCACTGACTGGTGCTTCAAGACCGAAGCGCAACCCGGCCTGCAAGGTCGCAGCCTGAGCTACCCACGCGGCAAAGTGCTCGGTGGCTGCTCCTCGATCAACGGCATGATCTACATGCGCGGCCAGGCCGGTGACTACGACGGCTGGGCGGCCGAAGGCAATTCGGGCTGGGCCTGGAACGACGTGCTGCCGCTGTTCAAACAAAGCGAAAATCACTTTGGCGGCGCCGCTGAATTTCACGGTGCCAAGGGTGAATGGCGGGTCGAGCAACAGCGGCTGTCATGGCCGATTCTCGACGCGTTTCGCAGCGCAGCCGAGCAGAGCGGCATCGCCAGCATCGACGACTTCAATCAGGGCGACAACGAGGGTTGCGGCTACTTTCAGGTCAACCAGAAGGCCGGGGTGCGCTGGAACGCGGCCAAGGCTTTTCTCAAACCGATTCGCGAGCGGACCAATCTGACCGTGCTGACCGGGGTTGAGGTTGATCGCGTGCTATTGGAAAACGGGCGGGCATCGAAGGTCAGCGCACGTCACGAAGGGCACACGAAAAGCTTCAAGGCACGCAAGGAGATCATCCTCTGCGCTGGCTCCGTCGGGTCACCGAGCATTCTGCAGCGCTCCGGAATCGGCCCGCGTCCGCTGCTCGAGCGCCTCGGCATTGGCGTGACTCATGAGCTGCCGGGGGTCGGCGGCAATCTGCAGGATCACCTGCAACTGCGCCTGATCTACAAACTGCAAAACGCCCGCACCCTGAATCAGATCGCCGGCAGCGTGTGGGGCAAGATGGGCATGGGCCTGCGTTATCTGTATGACCGCAGCGGGCCGCTGTCGATGGCGCCGAGTCAGTTGGGCGCGTTTGCCCGCTCAGGGCCAGAGCAGACTTCCGCCAACCTTGAATACCACGTGCAGCCGCTGTCGCTGGAGCGTTTTGGCGAGCCGCTGCACAGCTTCCCTGCATTCACCGCGTCGGTGTGTGATTTGCGTCCGCAGAGCCGGGGTCGCATTGAAATCCGCTCGGCGGATCCGCAGGAAGCACCGCTGATTCAACCCAATTACCTGAGCCATCCCGAAGATTTGCGCGTGGCCGCGGATGCGATCCGCCTGACCCGCCGCATCGTCAGTGCCCCGGCCCTGCAAGCGTTCAAACCGGTGGAATATCTGCCCGGCGACAGCCTGCAAAGCGAGGAGCAACTGCACGAAGCGGCGGCGCGTATCGGTACGACGATTTTCCATCCGGTCGGCACCTGTCGTATGGGCAATGACGCTGACGCGGTGGTCGATGCGCAACTGCGCGTGCATGGCGTGCCCGGCCTGCGCATCGCCGACGCCTCAATCATGCCGCGCATCACCTCGGGCAACACCTGTTCGCCTACGCTGATGATTGCCGAGAAGGCGGCGCAGTTGATCCTTTCAGGACCTGTTCACAGCCCCAGTGTGGGAGCGGGCTTGCTCGCGAAAGCGGAGTGTCATTCACCCATGATTTGACTGACACGGCCCCTTCGGGAGCAAGCCCCCTCCCACAGGAATCAACAGCAGATTCAAGGCATCGCGCTGCATCCGGACACGCAACACCAGTGGAACAACAAAAACAATCACTGTGAGGGATTTCGATATGTCAGAACACGCTCAGCCGCTGGACGCCGCGAGCGGCGCCAGCACCAGCAATGCCACGCAGAAAGTCATCTTCGCCTCGTCCCTGGGGACGGTCTTCGAGTGGTATGACTTCTTCCTCTACGGCGCCCTCGCGGCGGTGATCAGCAAGCAGTTTTTCGCCGGAGTCAACGACACCACGGCGTTCATCTTCGCGCTGATGGCCTTCGCCGCCGGGTTTATCGTGCGGCCGTTCGGGGCGCTGGTGTTCGGTCGGTTGGGGGACATGATCGGGCGCAAATACACCTTCCTCGCCACCATCATCCTGATGGGGATCGCCACGTTCTGCGTGGGCCTGCTACCGACCTACGCCAGCATCGGCATTGCCGCACCGATCATTCTGGTGGTGCTGCGCATGCTTCAGGGTCTGGCCCTGGGCGGTGAATACGGCGGTGCGGCGACCTATGTGGCGGAACACGCGCCAATCGGTAAACGCGGCTTCCACACCAGCTGGATTCAGTCCACTGCTACCCTCGGCCTGCTGCTGTCGCTGCTGGTGGTGCTCGGGTGCCGTTACTTTACTGGCGATCAGTTTGAAGTCTGGGGTTGGCGTATTCCGTTCCTGCTGTCGATCGTGCTGCTGGGCATTTCTACCTGGATCCGCCTGAGCCTGCACGAGTCGCCGGCGTATCTGAAAATGAAGGAGGAAGGCAAGGCATCGAAAGCACCGATCCGCGAGTCCTTCGGTAAATGGGAAAACCTCAAGGTTGTGCTGATCGCCTTGTTCAGCATCAACGCCGGGCAAGCGGTGACCTTCTACGCCGCGCAGTTCTACGTGCTGTTCTTCCTCACCCAGTTTCTGAAAATGGACCCGGCGGTGGCCAACACTCTGCTGATCATCAGCGTGGTGATCGGTGCGCCGTTCTTCATCATTTTCGGCTGGCTGTCGGACAAGGTCGGGCGCAAACCGGTGCTGATGCTCGGCCTGCTGCTGGCGACCGCGCTGTACTTCCCGATTTTCAAATCCCTGGCGCACTACGCCAACCCGGCAATCGATCAAGCCAGCCGTCAGGCACCAATCACCGTGCTGGCCGATCCGGCCACCTGCACCTTCCAGTTCGACCCGGTGGGCAAGGCCAAATTCGACAGCCCGTGCGACAAGGTCAAGACCTTCCTGGTCAAGCAAGGCCTGCCCTACTCCAGCGCCGCCGCCCCGGCCGGCAGCGGCGTGCAGGTCAGCGTCGGTGATGTGAAGATCGACGGCTACGACGAATCCGCCCTGCGCGGCGCCGTCACCCTCGCCGGCTACCCGCAACAGGCCGACCTGCAGCAAATCAACAAACCGATGATCGTGGCGCTGATCGTCGCGCTGATCATCATCTCGGCCATGTGCTACGGACCGCTGGCGGCGCTGATGGTGGAACTGTTCCCGACCCGCATCCGCTACACCTCGATGTCGCTGCCGTATCACATCGGCAATGGCTGGTTTGGTGGATTCCTGCCCACCGTGTCATTCGCGCTGGTGGTGTACACCGGGGATATTTTCTATGGGCTGTGGTACCCGGTGCTGATTACCGGGGTCAGCCTGGTGGTGGGGATGATCTGTTTGCGTGAGACCAAGAATATCGATCTGGACAAGAACTGAATCTGAACCTGCACACATGATCCTTTGGTGAAAAAAACCTGTGGCGAGGGGATTTATCCCCGATGGGGTGCGTAGCGCCCCCCGTGAAAAATGGGACTACTACGTAGTCCATCGGGGATAAATCCCCTCGCCACAATTAAATCTCTTCATCCAGGAACTAAGTGTCAGCCTTGATCACTTCAAACTTCACCTGATCCGGATAAAACGCCACATAGTTCTTGATCGGCTCCACCGAGATTTTCGGTTTCTCGTAAGTCCACACCGCGTTCGCCCCCTCATGCCCCGGCACCTGCAGGCTGAAGTAATTGGCATCGCCCTTGTACGGGCAATAACTGGTGTGGTCAGTGCGGGCGAAGTACCTCTCGTCGATGTCCTCGCGGGGCACGTAGTACACCGGCGGATAGTTGGCCTCATGGAGAACCAGCACATGCGAGGACGCCGCGACCTGGATGCCGTGGAATTTCACCAACAGGCAACCGGAGAGTTCTTCGAGGGTGATGACGGGGTTGAGGCCGGTGGTGCTCATGGGGGTTTCTCCAGGGACAAATGAACTGTGGCGAGGGAGCTTGTCGAATCGTCGCACCGTCCCGCTGGGCTGCGTAGCAGCCCTAAATCCAGGAATCGCGTGTGTCAGGTATAACGCGATTTCCGAGTTTGCGACGGCTTCGCCGCCGAGCGGGACGGTGCGACGATTCGACAAGCCCCCTCGCCACAGGACGATAGTTGCCCTGAATCAGTGTCAGTCAGGATCAGCTCAAGCCACGATATCAGTCGCCAGCGCCTGCCCCACCACACCAACGGCAAAGTCGATCTGCCCCTGCCCGGTCAGATCAACCAGCAGCGTGGTCTGACCGCCCTGCGCGTAGTAAGTCAGGATCGCATCGCCCGCATGACCGGTGAAAGCATTGACGAAGTTCAACGTGGCCGCGCCCGTGGCGAAACCGGCGATGCCCGAGATGTCGATCTTGTCCACGCCGCTTTTGAAATCCATGATCCAGTCCGGCTGGTTGTTGGTCGAATCGCTGGCTGCACCGAACACGAAGGTGTCTGCACCCTCGCCGCCCCACAACGTATCACCGCCGCCGCCACCGTAGAGAATGTCGTTGCCGGCACCGCCATTCAGAATGTTGACCGCCGAATTGCCGATCAGCAGGTCATTGCCTGAACCACCCCGCGCGTTTTCGATGGTCACACCATAGGCAATGGAAACGTTACCAACCAGCCCGCCAACGTCGGAGAACGAACCTTCATTGAGGTTGATCTTCTGGTTCTGGGTGAAGCCGGAGAAGTTCAGGGTGTCAATGCCGCCACCGTCCCACACCGAGAACACCAGCTTCGAAGCCGCCGATGTAGCGCTGTAGAAATCGCGGCCGGCGTTGGAGTCGAAACCGTAGGTGGTGTCATCGGCGCGGGTTGCATAGTTGGCGCCGTAGAGTTTCTGCACCGCCACGATATCGTCCAGCAACGGCGCGGAGGCGTAGGCTCCGCTGCCATCCTTGCTGAAGTTCTGGTCGGTATTGGCTTCGCTCCAGTAGCTCATCAGGCTGTAGCCACGGGTGTCTTCGGCGTACTTGGCGTCGTTGTAGGTCGGGTTGCCGTTGCCGGCGTTGTAGGCGCCCGGGTGCGACAGGCCGAGGGTATGGCCTATTTCGTGGGTCAGGGTCTGACGCCCGTAGTTGTTGGTGTCCGGGGTCTTGTTGACCTGATACTGGTTGTTGATCAGGTACCACGACTGGCCATCGTAGCTGCCGCCGCTCGGCAGGTAGGCGAACGCCGCGCCGCCGGTGCTGACATCGTAGTTGCCGAAGGTCATGTGACCGTCGCCGCCCGTGCCTTCAGCGAAGGTCACCTTGGCCACATCGGCCCACGATTGCATCGCCAGTATGGCCTGGGCCTTTTGCTGCGCGCTGAACTGGCTGAAATTGCCGAGGTTCGGGTTGTAGTTTGCCGGTTTTTCGGTGAGGAAGGTGTAGGTCAGGGAGATTTTGCCGTCGCCGTTCTTGTCGTGCCACGACAGGTTTTTGCGCAGGATTTCGTCGGCTGCCTGGTCGGCGGTAAACGACGGTTTGCCGTTCACCAGGCCGACGCCACGGTCGTACAGGTGGCTGAAGGCATTCACTTCGTCATAGGCGCTGCTGGTTTTCGCTTTGGCTTGAGCCATGGTGGGACTTCCTTGTTTCAGGGTGGTCAGTGCGTTCGGACCGTGGCGATCTTCTGGCGAGATCGTCCTGTCACTCGCGTTTCTTGAAGGCCCGACGAACCTGCCATGCCCGGCAAGCGCGGTGCCATTCGATTTCTCGATAGTCGCCCGCGCCGTCCCGGTAATACCGGTCATTCCCGGCAATGTTTTTATCTGTATATCCATACAGATAAAAGTTGCCCCGGGCGCGAACTCCGGCCATTCTGTGCACCTCCAGTGAACTGATTGACGACGGTGGTTATGCGGCTGTACCTCTGTGAAAAACCTTCCCAGGCCAAAGACATTGCGGCCGTGCTCGGTGCAAAGCGCCGGGGCGACGGCTGCTGGCTGGGAACGGACGTCACGGTGACCTGGTGCATCGGCCACCTGCTGGAAACTGCCCCGCCGGATGCCTACGACGCGCGCTACAAGCGCTGGGTGCTGGCGGATCTGCCGATCATTCCGGACAAGTGGAAAATGACCGTCAAGCCGCGTACCGCCAGCCAGTACAAGGCGGTCAAGCGCCTGTTGGGCGAGGCCAGCGAGCTGATCATCGCCACCGACGCCGACCGTGAGGGCGAGATGATTGCCCGGGAACTGGTCGAGCACTGCCGCTATCGCGGGCCGATCCGTCGCCTGTGGCTGTCGGCGCTGGATGAAGCGTCGATCCGCAAGGCCCTGGCCGCACTGAAGCCGGGGGCGGAAACCTTCAGCCTGTATCACTCGGCCCTGGGGCGCTCCCGCGCGGACTGGCTGATAGGTATGAACATGAGTCGCCTGTTCACGTTATTGGGCCGTCAGTCCGGCTATCAGGGCGTGCTGCCCGTCGGCCGGGTGCAGACGCCGACACTGCGGCTGGTGGTGGATCGCGACCGCAGCATCGCCGATTTCGTGCCGGTGCCGTATTGGGCGATCGATGTGCAACTGCTGCACGACGGCACGCCGTTCACTGCACAATGGCGTGCGCCCTCCGACGTTTGCGACGATCAGGATCGCTGCCTGAATCAGGCGTTGGCGCAGCAAGCGGCGGCTGCGATCAGCAATGCGGCCAGCGCACGGGTGGTGAAATTGCGCACCGAGCGCATGCGTGAAGTGGCACCGCTGCCCTTCGATCTGGGCACCCTGCAGGAAGTCTGCTCGAAGAAACTCGGTCTCGGCGCCCAGGAAACCCTCGACATCGCCCAGGCGCTCTACGAAACCTACAAGGTCATCACCTACCCGCGCAGTGATTGCGGCTTCCTGCCGCTGAGCCAGCACAGTGAGGCGCCGGGGATACTCGCTGCACTGCGTCAGGCCGACTCAAGCCTCGATGCGCTGAACGGTCACCTCGACCCGCAACGCCGCTCACGAGCGTGGAACGACGCCAAGGTCAGCGCCCACCACGGCATCATCCCCACCGCGGCGGCGAAAAATCTCGAGCGTTTGAGCGGTAAGCACCGGGCGGTCTACACCCTGATTCGCGCGCGCTATCTGGCGCAATTTCTGCCCAACCACGAATACGATCGCACCCAGGCCGATTTCGGTTGCGCCGGTGAAGCATTGCGCGCCGTCGGCAAGCAGATTATCGAACCGGGCTGGAAACGCGCCTTGCCCGAAGCCCTCGCCCCGGCCAAGGGTCGTGAAGCGCCAGCACCGCAAACCCTCCCGGCGCTGAGTCAGGGTATCGATTGCGCCGTGGCCGGCGTGAACCTCAAGGATCTCTGGACTCAGCCGCCCAAACCCTACACCGAGGGCGATCTGATCAAGGCGATGAAGAACGTCGCCAAACTGGTGGAAGATCCGCTGCTCAAACAGAAACTCAAGGACACCACCGGCATCGGCACCGAAGCCACTCGCGCCTCGATCATTCAGGGCCTGCTGGACCGCGGTTATCTGCTGAAAAACGGCAAGGCGCTGGCCGCAACGCCTGCAGCCTTCAGCCTGATCGACGCCGTACCCCGGGCGATTGCCGACCCCGGCACTACCGCCATCTGGGAACAGGCGCTGGACATGGTGCAGAGCGGCGAGATGAGTCTGGAAGAGTTCGTCACCAAACAGGCGGCGTGGATGAGCAAGCAGGTCAGCCGCTGTTCTGCCTTGAGTCTGACCATCAGCGGCCCGCCACCTGCCGGCAAGGCTGCGGCGCCGTGGAAGAAGAAACGCAAATCGACGCGCAGTAAAACCGCCAGTGCAACCAAGCGTACCGCCAAATAACTCAAACCTGCTGAGCTCCTGTGGCGAGGGAGCTTGCTCCCGCTCGGCTGCGCAGCAGTCGCAAAACCTGCAACTATGGTCTATCTGAAACATCGCGATTGCAGGCTTTAGGGCCGCTTCGCGCCCCAGCGGGAGCAAGCTCCCTCGCCACAGGGTTCTTAAGTCTCCCTTTTGGAGTTCATTGACCATGCCCACCATCGAACTACACCCCGCCCACCGCGACGAACTGCAAACCATCGAAAACCTCATGCAGTTCTACATGTACGACTTCAGCCAATGGCTACCACTTAAGCTCGGCGAACATGGCTTCTTCAGCATTCAGCAGAAGGACGATTACTGGCGCAATCCAGCCACCCAACCGTTCCTGATCCGCGTCGACGGTGAACTGGCCGGTTTCGTGACCGTGGATGGCGAAACCCACATCGACGGCGCCGAATACAACATCGGCTACTTTTTCCTCACTCGACGCTTTCGTGGCCAAGGCGTCGCGCAGTTTGTCGTCTCTGCCCTCTTGAGCCGCCTGCCGGGTCGATGGCAGATTTTCCATATCGACGCCAACCTGCCTGCACAGCGCTTCTGGGCCGGGCTGATCCCGCAATTGAGTGGTGGCGAGCTCACCCGCCAGCAGCGCTCGGTAGACGGTTACCTCTGCACCTTCTACGTCCTGAACGTCCCCGCTTCCGTTGTCTGAACGAAACTTTTCTCATTCCAAAACAGCTTTGTCCGACAATATGTAGTGAACAAAAATAATCACTACAAAACCGTTGACGGCACCGTTTTGCTTTTGCATGATGAAGACGTTCCCCGATCGGGAACATTCAGTAACACGCTTGAGCAAACTCGTCTGACCGCCGAGTTGTTTTTTCCGGATACACGCTGCCCACAAGGCAGATTGAAGAAGCTGACCTGGCCTGAACGTCCAGTACAAGGACGAGAAGCGCTGGCGAAAATTCTCAAGACGCTTGTGGCCGACCCTGAAAACGTCGTCAAGGAGCCTCCCGGTTTTCGCTGCTTCTCCTCGTTGTGACGCTATTGCGTAGCAGTTATTCAACACGACTACATGCAACAGATGCATGACCCCGTACTTCTCACGGGCGACCGCTGACGTCCTGGTTTCGGTGCCAGGGATCAACTAACCGATGGGCTACCTGTATTAGCGAATCAACTTTGAAAGATCACCAGACTGGTCAAGGGGCAAACATCATGAATCTGAACAATCAACCTACTATCGAAGAACTGGCTCGTATGTTCGCTGCGCAAAAAGACAGCCACGACAGCCACATTCTCTGGATCAGCAAGTCGGGTCAGGTGCATATCGACTGCCTGTCGCCCCACGCTGGTGAAGAAGAATTCGACCGCAGCAACCAGAACCTGCTGGCCCGCCTGAAGATGTACCGCCGCGGCCACGGTTATGTCGGCAAAAAAGCTGCGGCCGACAAGGACTTCATCGGCAATGTGCTGCAGACGCTGAAACAGGCGTGGGATTCGATGCAGAACAAGAATGAAGTTCGGGTGATTGATCGGTTCTACTGAGTTACAACTTCAATAAATAAAAGGGCCTGCTTCCAAAAGAAGCAGGCCCTTTTTACATCTGCGAGTCACCATATAACCCTGTGGGAGCGGGCTTGCTCGCGAATGGGCCGTGTCAGTCACCATCATCTCAACTGAGACACCGCTTTCGCGAGCAAGCCCGCTCCCACAGGGGGGGGACTGTATCGTTGGTTAGATTTTCGTTTCCAGTACCAGATTCATAAACGCCACTGCCGCCGCACTGTGGTAATTATTGCGCCGCCGCAACAACGCCGCCCCGCGCTGCGGCGCTTCGTTCTCGACCCGCAGCCGACGCAGCGCCCGGTCTTCGGTGGCAATCGCCTCCGGCAACATCGTCGCCATTGGCGAATGGCGCACTACCTCGAGCAATGTGCTCACCGAGTTCACCTCGATCCGCACCTTCGGCGTAATCCCCTGCTGACGAAAATACTCATCAATCGATAACCGGGTAATGAAGTCTGACGCCAGCAAGGCGAAATCCAGCTGAGCAAGGTCACTCGCCGTCAGCACCGATGTACTCCCGTACAACGGATGTTCGCGGCCGATCATGATCCCCAGGGTTTCGGTAAACGCCGGAATGCACTCGATGTCCGGGTGGCGCACCGGGGTAAAGGCAATCGCGATGTCCAGCGAGTCATCAGCCAGCCCGACCTCGATATCGTCCATCGACAGTTCGAAAATCTGCAAATGAATACCCGGATAGCGCGCCGCGAAATCGCGCACCAACGGCCCGACCAGATAGGCCATGAAGGTCGGGGTCATGGCCAGACGCAAGCTGCCACGGGACAGATCCTTCACGTCATGCAACGCCCGCTTGCCCGCCTCCAGTTCCACCAGCACCCGCCGCGCACATTCGATGTAGGCCTCACCGGCATCGGTGGGCTTGACCGTGCGCGAGGTGCGATCAAACAAGTTCACCCCAAGGCTTTCTTCCAGTTGGCGGATCTGTTGCGACAAGGTCGGCTGCGACACATGCAACGCCTCCGCCGCCCGGGTGAACCCGCCGTGGTCGGCCACGGCCAGCAGATAACGCAAATGTCGCAGCAGCATGGTATTCACCATCTATAGGCAGGGCTTATGCATTGCATTGTATATCGGTCTTGGACGCTATGGATCAATCGGCAGAAGATTGCTCCCACACAGCAAGCCAACCCTGAAAGGAGTGACACCATGCAACAGTCCCACGCCTACAACGATGCCAGCCTGGCCCTGACCACCCGCATTCTCGACATCAAGGCACGCAAAGGCCTGTCGTGGCAGGATCTGGCCGACGACACCGGCCTGAGCCTGGCCTACGTCACCGCTGCCCTGCTCGGCCAGCACCCGCTGCCACAAACCGCCGCGCAAGTGGTTGGCGACAAACTTGAACTGGACGCCGACGCCGTTGCCGCCCTGCAGATCATCCCGCTGCGTGGCAGCCTCAGCGGCGTGCCGACCGACCCGACCATCTACCGCTTCCACGAGATGATCCAGATCTACGGCACCACCCTCAAAGCCCTGGTCCACGAGCAGTTCGGCGACGGCATCATCAGCGCCATCAACTTCAAGCTCGACATCAAGAAAGTCGAAGACCCGGAAGGCGGCTCCCGCGCCGTGGTCACCCTCGACGGCAAGTTCCTGCCCCTGCGTCCGTTCTGATCCGCCTGGCCCGCCCCGAGGGGCGGGCCACCCCAACACTTTCATTGCAACCGTTCCCCAATACGTCTGGAGGCTGCCCCATGCAAAAAATTCTGCTGGCCCTTGCCCTGCTTGCCGGCCTGTCCACTCAGGTTCATGCCGATGAAGATGCCGTGGCCTACCACTACGGCATGCACCTGGACATCGCCGAAGTCGTGAGCATTACCCCGGTTGCCGACGTCTGTGGCGTGGTGCCGGTGGAGATGACGTATCTGGACAGCAATGGCGACAAACACATTCTTCAATACAGCGAATTCGGCAACGGTTGCTCGAACTAAGAGGACTACACCATGAAAAGCCTGATCGACGGTTTCCTGAAGTTCCAGAACGAAGCCTTCCCGCAACGCACCGAACTGTTCAAACACCTGGCGACCACCCAGCAACCCGGAACCTTGTTCATCACCTGTTCCGACAGCCGCGTGGTGCCGGAACTGCTGACCCAGCAAGAACCCGGCGAGCTGTTCGTGATCCGTAACGCGGGCAATATCGTGCCGTCCTACAGCCCGCATCCGGGCGGGGTTTCGGCAACGGTGGAATACGCGGTGGCGGTGCTTGGGGTGACTGACATCGTGATCTGCGGCCACTCCGATTGCGGCGCGATGACCGCGATTGCCCAGTGCAAATGCATGGATCATCTGCCCGCCGTCAGCGGCTGGCTGCAACATGCCGAGTCGGCGAAAGTGGTGAACGAGGCGCGGCCGCATGCCAATGACGCGGCGAAATTGAGTTCGATGGTGCGGGAAAATGTGATCGCGCAACTGGCGAATATTCAGACCCACCCGAGCGTGCGCCTGGCCCAGGAGAAAGGCCTGCTGAATCTGCATGGCTGGGTGTATGACATCGAGACCGGCTCGATCGATGCGCTGGCGGCTGACCGCCGTACGTTTGTGCCGCTGGCTGAGGAGCCAGCGACTTATGCGGTGCAGGCAAACTCCAGCGCAGCGGCCTGAAGGAGAACAGTACAACCCTGTGGCGAGGGAGCTTGCTCCCGCTGGGGCGCGCAGCGGCGCTTTTTTTTTTGGGGTCTGCTGCGCAGACCAGCGGGAGCAAGCTCCCTCGCCACAGGTTTGGTGTTCAGATCAGCGTTTTACGGTGAGGTCAATCTGGGACATACGACTACGCACCGTAAACACCCCATCCCCCGAAAGAATCGCACTGCGCGCAAACAAGCGCCCGCTCTCCCAATTCGAAAGCCCCAGCTCCGGCTTGTTCAACGCGTACTGCCCATCGACCCAGCGGGTAATCCCATTGCCCACAAACGGCGCGTTCACCGCGTTGTAAAAGCGTTCCTGGGCGCCCGCATCCTCGCTGATCAGCGACACCGTGAACTGCGGGCTGTAGCGGTTGAACAACGTGATCGCCTGATCCAGATCGTCGATGATCATCAGGCTGACTTCCGGGGTTTCTTCCCATTCCCACTCGCGGCCCAGCTCTGATTCCGCCAGCGTTTCGGCCAGGGCTTCGGTCTGATAACCCTCAGCGCGATAGACCTCGACCGTCGCGTTCTGCCACTCGGCCGGCAGGTAACTTTCGCTGCCTGTGACGATGTGCAATTTGCAGCCCTGCCTGCGTGTGCTGCCGGCCTGCTTCAGGGCATCGAGAAACAGCGGCACCAGTTCGGCAGCACGCTCGCGTTGAATCAGGCAGACGTTCAGGGTGTTGCAGACTTTGCGATCCAGCGAATTGCGCACCACGGCGGCAAAACGTGTGGCATCGGCATCACGATCAGCAATCAACCAGGCGCCGCCGGTGCCATGCAGGCTGACCGCCGTGCCCGCCTGCTGGGCGATGCTGCCCAACTGGCTGACTGCACGCCCCGAACCCCGGGCCACCGCCAGCGACAGACGCCGGTCGGCGAACATCGCCCACCCGGCCGCGTGATTGACACTTTCCACCAGCGACACCGCACCCGCCGGCAAACCAGCATCGGCCAGCGCCGGGTTCAGCGCGTGAGTGACGATCGCTTGCGCGGTGCCCAACGCGTCGCTGCCAATGCGCAGTACTGCGGTGTTGCCAGTGCGCAGTACGCCGGCGGCATCGGCGAACACATTCGGTCGTCCTTCGAACACGAAGGCGACGATGCCCAGCGGCGACACCACTTGCTCGACCTTCCAGCCGTCGTGTTCGACGCAGCTGATGACCTTGCCGCGCGTGGCCGGCGCATCACGCCAGGCGCGCAGACCGGCGATCATGTCGCGGCGCATGCGCTCGTCGGCGAGCAGTCGGGTGGTCGAGCGACCACGGGCCTTGGCGCGTTCGATGTCGGCCAGGTTCGCGGCTTCGATCAAGGTCCAGCATTCCGGGGTTTCCAAGCGTTGCGCGAACAGGTCGAAGAAGCGACCGATGGCTTCGTCGGACACTGCCGACAATGCAGTGAATGCCGCTTCAGCACGTTCGATCGCCACTGCAGCCGCTTGTTGATCGACCACCGGAATCAGCAACAGCTCGCCACTCACCTGCTCGACCAGCAGGTGGTCACCGGGCTGAAACCGCGCCGCCAGTTCGGGGCTGACTACGGTCACACGGTTGCCAGCGAAAGGGATCGGCGTGCCAGCGACTAGACGTTCGAGCGCAAGAGACATGAAGCGGATTCACCATATGAGGGGCGGCCGGAAAATGTATAGGAACAGCGCTCTCCCAGGCAACACAAAACCCTTGTAGGAGTGAGCCTGCTCGCGATAGCGGTGTGTCAGACGCAGTCATATTGAATGACACACCGCTATCGCGAGCAGGCTCACTCCTACAGCTACTGCGGTGCTTTTTAGAACACCGACCAGCCAATCCGCGAACTGAGCATCTCCAGCGCCGCCATCCCCGCCAGCGAGTTGCCGGCGGCGTTGAGTTCCGGCGACCACACGCACACCGTGAACTGCCCGGGCACCACCGCGACGATCCCGCCGCCGACCCCGCTCTTGCCCGGCAGACCGACGCGGTAGGCGAAGTTGCCGGCCTCGTCATACAGGCCGCTGGTGGCCATGATCGAGTTGACCTGCTGGGTCTGGCGCCGGGTCAGGATCTGTTCGCCGCTGTGCTTGCAGAAACCGTCGTTGGCGAGGAAGCAGAACGCCCGGGCCAGATCGATGCAGTTCATGCGCAACGCGCAGTGGCTGAAGTAGCTGCGCAGCACCGCTTCGACATCGTTGTGGAAGTTGCCGAACGATTGCATCAGGTACGCCATGGCCGCGTTGCGGGCGCGATGCTGGTATTCGGATTCGGCGACCTTGCCGTCGACGATCACCTGCGGATTGCCCGACAGACGCCGCACGAAGTCACGCATCGACAAGGCCGGCGCGGCGAATCGCGACTGATTGATGTCGCAGATCACCAGCGCCCCGGCATTGATGAACGGATTGCGCGGCCGCCCGCGTTCGAACTCCAGTTGCACCAGCGAGTTGAACGGCTGGCCGGACGGCTCGTGCCCCAGGCGCTCCCAGATCGCCTCGCCGGAGTGCTCGATTGCCTGCACCAGGCTGAACACCTTGGAAATACTCTGCACCGAGAACGGCGTCTCGGCATCGCCGGCGCAATACATTTCGCCGTCGTTGCCATACACCGCAATGCCCAGCTGATTGGCCGGCACGGTGCCGAGGGCGGGAATGTAGTCAGCCACTTTGCCCTGCCCGATCAGGGGCCGGACAGCGTCAAGAATCTCGTTCAACAGCGCTTGCATGCCGGGTTCCGAAGTCTCGCCCCATGGGATTGCGGGGACACTGGGGCTAGACGCTGCGGACCGGTGCCGAATCACACTGACCGACACACTGAAAATCCAAATGTGGGCGTGGGCTTGCTCACGAAGGAGCCCGTTCATTCAGCATTGATGGCGGCTGACTTGACGCCTTCGCGAGCAAGCCCGCTCCCACCGGGGATTGTCGGTGGGTCAGGGATTGTCGGCTGGCCGCGATCAAGGGTGGGAGTGGGCTTGCTCACGAAGGGGTCGGTACATTCAGCATTGATGTCGGCTGACTTGACGCTATCGCGAGCAGGCTCACTCCTACAGGGTTGTGTGGATGACTGGGGATCAGTGTGCCCGATCCAACCCGGCCAACAGGGCCTCGTCGCGGCTGTAGATATCCGGCGCATAACGTATCTGCCCATCCTTGCCGACCTGTGCCGTCCAGTAAGTCATCAGGATCGGTACCGGTGCCGACAGGCGGAATTCGTGGGTGCTGCCGGTGGCGAGCAAGGTGTCGGTGCGCGTACGTTCCGCCGGGGTCAGTAACAGGTCGCGCAGTTGCATCGGGTGCTCGACCCGCACACAGCCGGAGCTGAAGGCGCGCGGGCCTTTGTCGAACAGGGCCTTGCTCGGCGTATCGTGCAGGTACACCGCGAACGGGTTGGGGAAGCGGATCACCAGTTGCCCCAGCGGATTACGCGGCCCGGCCTCCTGGCGCAGCATGATGTTGCCGGGGTTGTCCCAGTCGATATCCGCTGCGGCCAACGGCTGGCCATGGGCGTCGAGCACCTGCAGGTTCTGCCGGCTGAGGAAGGTCTGATCCTTGCGGATCGCCGGCAGCTTGTCTTCTTTCCAGATGGTCGGCGGCACGGTCCAGGTCGGGTTCAGGGTCAGGCGCGTGACCCGGGATTTCAGCAACGGGGTCTGCCGTTCGGCGCGACCGACCTGGGTACGGGTCTGCCAGACCGGCACGCCGGCCTGATATAGGGTCAACTCGGCGGCAGCGACGTTGACCAGCAAACCGTCGGGCTCCATGTCCTGGGCCAGCCAGCGGAAACGTTCAAGGTTGACGCGCAATTGTTCGCGGCGCGTCAGCGGGCTGATGTTGAGCTCGGCAATCGTCCCCGGCCCGACTACCCCGTCGGCCTGCAACGAATGGTTGGCCTGAAAGCTCTTCACCGCTTCCACCAGCACGCCCTCATAGGCATTGCCGGGCGTGCCGATGGCGTGGGTCAGATAGCCTTCGTTGAACAGGCGTTGGGCCAGTTCCGGCACGCGTTTGTCCTCCATCGCCGGGCGCAGCAACGGGCCGTTGCCCACCGACTGCCAGTGCGGCAAGGCTTGCAGCCGCTGGCTGGCGTAGAGGTGGCGCAGGCTTTGGTATTGCGCCAGACGCGGACGCGCCAGATCGAACGCGGTCTTGATGTCGTGCAGACCGGGCACGGCGATCGCCAGCAATTCCGCCTGACGATCACGCGGGGTGTCATCGGAATGCCACAGCGGCTCGAAATGCGATTGCAGCAGACGACCGTAATGCAGATCCTGCAGTGCTTGCAGGTAAGAACGACTGATGTCGATATCGGCACACAATTCGCCATCCTGCGGCGGGTTGGCCGCTACCGGATAGCGCTTTGGATCGAGCCCATCATCGGCCAACAGCTGCAACTGCGCGCGCAAGACCGGCAAACGCCCTGTCTCGCTGGCCCACACCGGCAGCCAGTCCTGCTGCTGGTAGAACGCTTGCAGTTGCGACAGCGCCGCGCCGCTCAGATGCGCGGCAATCGCCGGGCACGCCTGCGGCAAACCGATCAGCACCGCTTGCAGCGGACTCTGCGGCTCAACCGGCATTGGCGCCGGTGGCGTCGGCAGGGTCTGCAACGGCGGCAGCGGCTCCTCGGCACAAGCGACAAACGGCGCAGCGAGCAAACAAATGCTCAAGTAGCATGCGTACTTTTTGAACAACTGCTTTACTCCAATCCGTGGCCGCCTCAATGACGGTCAACCTTACATCAGGTGCGCTGAACAGTCAGGCCCGAATCAGGGGTCTGTGGGTATGACTGGGAGTCAGGAGCCAAAGTGCCAAATAAGTAGCAAGTGAGGACACTTTATAAATGTTGACGTTTTTGCGCCGACTTCTGCTGACCACTGCGACTCTCGTCGTCGTGAGCAGCCCAGCTTTCGCCGCCGGCAAGCCATCGCCGGTTCTCTTGACCAGCCTCGCGCACGCCGCGCCGGAACTCAATCCCCAGGCGCTGAAAGGTGCCTTGAACGCTATGCAATGTGCGATCAACAACGGCGCGAAACCCTCCCGCCACCTGGCGATCATCGACTATTCGCAGCCCTCCACCGCCCGCCGGCTGTGGATCTTCGATTTGAGCAGACAGAAGCTGGTGCTGCGTGACCTGGTCGCCCACGGGTCCAATTCCGGGGAAAACTTCGCTACCCAGTTCTCCAACCGCGAAGGCAGTTACCAGTCCAGCCTCGGCCTGTTCCGCACGCAGGAAAGCTACAAGGGCACCCACGGTTATTCGCTGCGTATGGACGGTCTGGAGCCGGGTTTCAATGACATGGCTCGCGACCGCGCCATCGTGATCCACGCCGCCGACTACGTGAACCCGTTATGGAGCAAACGTCAGGGCCGTATCGGTCGCAGTCAGGGTTGCCCGGCGGTACGCCCGCAAGTGGCAAGACAGGTGATCGACAAACTCAAGGACGGCCAGTTCATGTTCTCCTGGTACCCGGACCAGCACTGGCTGAAGTCTTCGCCGTACCTCAACTGCCAGCCACAGCAGGTGGCGAGTATTTTGAGTACCCACGCCAGTTGACGATAAGGGCCATGATCATCAGCGCCGCTGCAACACCAAACGTGCTGTGCAAGCCGCGGCCGATCACCTCGGCCGGGGCTTGCGTCGGGTCTCCCGTGGCCAGCGCAAACACCGCCCCCATGACTGCCGCGCCGGTGATCAAGCCCAGATTGCGCGACAGCCCGAGCAAGGCTGAGACCACGCCGCGCTGATCCTGACTGACCGTCGCCATCAACCCGGTATTGTTCGCAGCCTGGAACAACGCGTAACTGCTGGCGATCAGCGCCATCGGCAGCAGATACGCCGGCAGACCGAAACTCATCGGCAACAGCGCCAACAAACTGCAACCGCCAACCATCCCGAGCAACGTCCCTGGCACCACCCGCCGCGCGCCGAAGCGATCCACCAGACGCCCGGCCGGCACCCCGCCGCACGCCGCCAGCAGCGGCCCGACGGACAACGCCATACCGACCACGGTGCTGCCCAGTCCCAGTCCACGGCTCAGGTAAAACGGCCCGACCACCAGCGTGGTCATCATCACCGTCGTCACCAGCAACGTCAGCGCGAGGCTGCTGCCGAGTCGCGAGTCGGCGAACAACGACAGACGAATCAGCGGCGCCTTGGCTTTCATTTCGACCGCGATAAACAGGCCTGCGCCGCACAGGCTGAGCAGCAGCAATATCAGGGTGAAACCCTCCAGTGTCATCGCCAGCGCGTAGACCGCCAGGGTCAAAACCAACACAGCAGTGCCGAGATAATCAAACGCCAGCCTCGACCGCGTCGGCCGATCCGCCGGCAGATAGCGATAAACCAGCCATGCATTGAGCAAGCCCAACGGCACGTTGAGGACAAAGATCGACGGCCAGCCGACATGCGCGATCAGCAGGCCACCCAGCGACGGCCCGAGGCTGGTGCCGGTGGCCGACATGGTGGCGAGCAAACCCATCGCACTGCCCGCCCGCGCCTTGGGCACCGCATCCGCCACCAACGCCACGGTCAAGGCAAACATGATCGCTGCGCCAAGGCCTTGCACCGCCCGTGCGCCAATCAACCAGCCCAGCCCGGGAGCCAACGCGCAGCACAACGAAGCGCTGGTGAAAATGCCGATGCCGATCAGCAGCAGTCGTCGCCGCCCGAACACATCGCCCAGGCGCCCGACACTGACGATCAATGTGGTGACCGCCAGCAGGTACGCCAGCACGATCCACTGCACCTGTTGAAACGTCGCATCGAATGCTGCGGCCAAAGTCGGTAACCCGGCGTTGGCGATGCTGGTGTCCAGTGACGGCATCAACATCGACAGGGCCAGACTGGTCAGCGCCCAGCGGGTTTGAGTGTTCAAGGGAGTTCGGGGCATCGGACGCTCCAACTGATGATCAGACGGCATAGCCTGAGTCTCGACAAGGCAAGGCGCAAGACGCATGCTTTGCACTTGATACCTGCATGGAACGCCATGTCATGAGTGCACCGGATCTGAACCTGTTGATCACCCTCGATGTGTTGTTGCGCGAAGGCAGCGTCGCGCGTGCCGCGCACATTCTGCGGTTGAGCCCGTCAGCGATGAGCCGCGCCCTGGCCCGATTGCGCGAGACCACCGGCGATCCGTTGCTGGTGCGCGCCGGCCGAGGTCTGGTGCCGACCCCGCGTGCGCTGGAGTTGCGTGAGCGGGTCAGCCGCCTGGTGCAGGAAGCCGAGGCGGTGTTGCGCCCCGCCGAAGTGCTCGACCCCGGCCAGTTGCAGCGCACATTCACCTTGCGCAACACCGACGGTTTTGTCGAAACCTTTGCCGCCGCGCTGCTCGCACGCATTGCTGAAGAGGCCCCCGGCGTGCGCCTGCGCTTTGTGCAAAAAGCCGACAAGGACAGCACACCGCTGCGCGAAGGCCGGGTCGATCTGGAGACCGGTGTGGTCGACGACAGCACTGACCCGGCGCTGCACAGTCGCATCCTGTTTCAGGATCAGTGGATCGGTGTGGTGCGCGAAGGCCATCCGTTGAGTTCGGGCAAGATCAGCAGCAAACGCTTTGCCGGCGGCCAGCACATTCTCATTTCACGACGCGGGCGCAGCAGCGGCCCGGTCGACGAGGCGCTGCTCGCCGCAGGACTGACGCGGGACATCGTCACTTCATTCGGCGGCTTTTCGGCGGCGCTGACACTGGTCCGCGAATCAGACCTGATCGCCACCGTCCCGGAGCGTCACACCAGCAAGCTGCGCATGGGCCTGCACAGTTTTGCCCTGCCCTTCAGGATGCCGCCGATCAGCGTGTCGATGCTCTGGCACCCGCGCATGGACGCCGACCCGGCGCACCGCTGGCTGCGCAATTGTGTACGGGAAGTCTGCGTCTAGCGCGCATCACCACCGGCCGGTTTATAGAAGAGGAATTTGCCGACTTCGGCGGTCTTTTTGTATTCCTTGGCCCAGCCGGGATGCACGTTGCGATCATGAAAGTACAGTGCGCCATGGGTGCGATCCGGCAGTTGGCGGTTGAGCGCCTTGCCGGCGATATCCTTGGCCAAGGTGTATTCAGCGTCTTCCTTGACCTGATCCGCCTTGCCATCGCACCACCAGGAAAACTGGCAACTCTTGGTTTCCGAACCTTGTTTGACCACTTCGCACACGGTGCCTGGAAAGCCGTCGTGCCCCAGGCGATTCATCACCACATTGGCCACCGCTTCCATTTCCGGGGTGTCGCGACCCTTGGCTTCCCAGTAGATACTGCGCGCCAGGCAGGTGATCGGATCGTCCAGCGGCGCGGTGCCGGCGGGGTCCACGGATTGTACTTCAGTGGGGGTGATCGCTTCGGATTTGGGTGCCGGTGCGGCGCTGACTTTATCGGCGGCTTTTTCTTCCAGCACCTGGGCTTTCTCTTCGGCCTTGGCCTTGATCGGGGTCTGATCGGTGGCGTTCACAACGCCGGCCATAAGGGTTAATGCGAAACAGCCAGCCAACCATTTCAATCCCATGTCAGTTCTTCCGGCAGCGCCCGTTCCGGGCAAGGTGTTTCGTGGGGGAGACGCCCGGTTCCCGGGGCCTTCGGAGAGTGTAGACGGCAAATACCGCAGTAACGTTCCGCAGAAAAAGCCGCTCGATGAAGAAAAAGACATTGCATTCCCCCGGGCCATTTCGCGCATCATGAGCGCACTCAGCTCAAGGGAGATTTCCATGCGCTTCATGCCATCCGTCTTGCGTTTTGCCACGCTGTCCGTGGGTCTGGTCGTGGCCGCCTCGGCCATGGCTGCCGACGAGTCGCAACTGATCGAGTCGATCAACAACTATCGCAGTCAGCCGCAGCGCTGCGGCAGCCAGGCGTCCAACGAGTTGCCACCGCTGTCGGCCGACCCACGGCTGAGACTGCCGGCCAGCGGTGCGGTCGATCTGCAACAGGCCATGGCCAGCGCCAGTTACCCGATGGTCAATGTGCAGGCGATTACGCTCAACGGCCCACGGGATGCGGCATCGGCGATGAAGGCGATTGAGGAAAGTTTCTGCCAGGTGGTGCTGGACCCGCAGTTCGTCGATGTCGGGGTCAGCCGCGCCGATCGCGACTGGCGGATCGTGCTGGCGCGACCGTTGCTCTCGGCGAAGCTCGGTGATGCGCAGGCTGAAGGCCAGAAGTTACTCGAGCAGGTCAACGTGGCCCGCGCCCAGCCACGCCAATGCGGCGGGCAAGCCTTTGCTGCCGCCGGGCCATTGGCCTGGAACGCGAGCCTGGGCACGATCTCTCAGGATCACAGCCGCGACATGGCCAACAACAACTACTTTGATCACAAGGACCGCGACGGCCGCACCCCGGGCGACCGCGCCGAACTGGCCGGCTACAGCGGGCAACTGGTCGGCGAGAACATCGCTGCCGGCCAAGACACCGTGCGCAAGGTCGTCGACGGCTGGCTCGCCAGCCCCGGCCACTGCGCCAACCTGATGAACCCGCAATACAAAGAACTCGGCGCCGCCTACGCGACCGATCCAAAGAGCAGCGCCGGGATCTACTGGACGGCGATGTTTGGTGCGCAATAGCCCCCTTCAGAAAACACCGAAGATCCAATGTGGGAGTGGGCTTGCTCACGAAGGGGCCGGCACATTCAGCATCAATGTCGACTGACCTGACGCCTTCGCGAGCAAGCCCGCTCCCACTGGGGATCGTCGGTGAATGAAGGATTTGCGGCTGGCCGCGATCAAGGGTGGGAGTGGGCTTGCTCACGAAAGGGCCGGCGCATTCAGCATCAATGTTGGCTGACCTGACGCTTTCGCGAGCAAGCCCGCTCCCACTGGGGATCGTCGGTGAATGAAGGATTTGCGGCTGGCCGCGATCAAGGGTGGGAGTGGGCTTGCTCACGAAGGGGCCGGCGCATTCAGCATAAATGTCGACTGACCTGACGCCTTCGCGAGCAAGCCCGCTCCCACTGGGGATCGTCGGTGATGAAGGATTTGCGGCTGGCCGCGATCAAGGGTGGGAGTGGGCTTGCTCACGAAGGGGTCAGCACATTCAGCATCAATGTCGACTGACCTGACACTTTCGCGAGCAAGCCCGCTCCCACAGGGGATCGTCGGTGAATGAAGGATTTGCGGCTGGCCGCGATCAAGGGTGGGAGTGGGCTTGCTCACGAAGAGGCCGGCGCATTCAGCATCAATGTCGACTGACCTGACGCCTTCGCGAGCAAGCCCGCTCCCACAGGGATCGCATTTATTCTGAAGTAATGCGGTGTATGCACATCCTGAGTTCAAACCCAGATCGCATCCCATAACGGATAGTCACCGAGTTTTTTTACCAGTCCGGCCCGCAGTGGATTAGCCACTACATAGCGGGCCAGTTTCACCAGGTCCTCCTCTCGACGTAATGCATGATCATTAAAACCGTGTTGCCAAAGGCTCCCGGTTCTACCGACCGCTGTGTTCACTGAACGAGTACTCAGGGATTTGACCTGGCACATCAATTGTCCAAGTGTTCCCTTTTGCAACTGGATCAGCCAATGAAAATGATCCGGCATGACCACCCATGCCAATGTCTCGGCAAACCCCTCCTCCTGCGCCTGCCTGAACTGATGCACAACCAACCGGCCGAGCCTGTAATCCGTGAACACCGGCTCACGCCCCAAGGTATTGGCGGTTAGTAGGTAGATCTGATTTTCTTCGCAATGACGGCCGGTTCGCAGGCGATGTGATGAGTAACGCTTGGGCATTCCTTTGCCTTGTCCATGGTTGAATTCAGAAAAAGGCTAGATCAGCCATCACAGTGCGCCGAACATGTTTGTTGGCAGGATGTGTCTGCGCACCGGATCAACTGTGAGAGTGGGCTTGCTCACGAAGGGGCCGGCGCATTCAGCATCAATGTCGACTGACCTGACGCCTTCGCGAGCAAGCCCGCTCCCACAGGGACCGTCGGTGAATGAAGGATTTGCGGCTGGCCGCGATCAAGGGCGGGAGTGGGTGTGCTCACAAAGGGGCCGGCACATTCAGCATCAATGTCGGCTGACCTGACGCTTTCGCGAGCGAGCCCGCTCCCACTGGGGATCGTCGGTGAATGAAGGATTTGCAGCTGGCCGCGATCAAGGGTGGGAGTGGGCTTGCTCACGAAGAGGCCGGCACATTCAGCATCAATGTCGACTGACCTGACGCCTTCGCGAGCAAGCCCGCTCCCACTGGGGATCGTCGGTGGATCAGGGATTTGCGGCTGGCCGCGATCAAGGGTGGGAGTGGGCTTGCTCACGAAGAGGCCTGTACATTCAGCATCAATGTCGACTGACCTGACGCCTTCGCGAGCAAGCCCGCTCCCACTGGGGATCGTCGGTGAATGAAGGATTTGCGGCTGGACGCGATCAAGGGTGGGAGTGGGCTTGCTCACGAAAGGGCCGGCGCATTCAGCATCAATGTTGGCTGACCTGACGCTTTCGCAAGCAAGCCCGCGCCCACTGGGGGCATCAGTGATGTTCAGAATTGCGGGCACAAAAAAACCGGAGCCATGGCTCCGGTTTTTCAGGGTCAGTGGGTTCTCATTCCCGCTGCATGCATTGCCAGTTTCAGCAGACTCGCCACCACGGCGAGTGACACTACGCTGCCCAGCCAAATCAGCAACAACCAGCCCAGGCGCTTGTACCAGCGGCTGGTTTTGACCTCACGCGAATCAATGGTAGCCATCGCCGATCCTCACTTTGCCGCGGAATACGTAGTAGCTCCAGAAGGTGTACATCAGGATCACCGGCAGGATGAACAGTGCGCCGATCAGGGCGAACAACTGGCTCGATGGCGGTGACGCCGCGGCCCACAGGCTCACCGACGGCGGGATGATGTTCGGCCAGATGCTCAGCGCCAGGCCGATGTAGCCGAGCAGCATCAGCACCAGAGTGAACACGAACGGCCAGTGGGTGTGACGCTGACGCAAGGTGCGCAGCAGCCCGAACAATGCCAGCAGTGCCAACCCCACCAACCCGGCGAACACCATCAAGTGCCCATGACTGGACCAGCGCGTGGCCAGTTCCGGGTGCAACTGCAGGGTCCAGACGCCAATCACCACCACCATCGCCAGCAGCAACCACGCCAATGGCCGAGTGAACAGACGCATCCGCGACTCGAGCATGCCTTCGGTCTTGACCAACAACCAGGTGCTGCCCAGCAGCGCATAAGCCACCACCAGACCGACGCCGCACACCAGCGGGAACGGCGCCAGCCAGTCCAGGCCGCCACCGGCAAACTGCCGATCCACCACGGGAATGCCCGACACGTACGCGCCGATCACCACCCCCTGGGAGAACGTCGCCAGCAGCGAACCACCGATGAACGCCTTGTCCCACCAGTGACGCTTTTGCGGCGACGACTTGAAGCGAAACTCGAACGCCACACCACGGAAAATCAGCCCGCAGAGCATCAGGATCAGCGGCAGGTACAGCGCCTCCAGAATCACCCCGTAGGCCAGTGGAAAGGCGCCATACAACGCCGCACCACCGAGCACCAGCCAGGTTTCGTTGCCGTCCCACACCGGGGCGACTGTGTTCATCATCACGTCGCGCTCCTGCTCATCCGGGATCAGCGGAAACAGGATCCCCAGGCCCAGATCGAAGCCGTCCATGATCACGTACATCATCACCCCGAAGGCGATGATCACACCCCAGATCAACGAGAGATCGATACCTTGAATACCCATGACTCAGTGCTCCTTCATCGGGGCGGTAGCCGCCGAAATAGGCCGGCGCGGGGTCTGCAACTGATCGCCCTCCGGCGGATGTTCGTGATGGGGCTGCGGGCCCTTGCGCACCAGTTTCATCATGTAGCCGATGCCCACGGTGAACACCGAGCAGTAGATCACCACGAACAGCAACAGCGAGGTACTCATCTGCGCCACCGAGTGGTGCGACGCGGCGTCATGGGTGCGCATCAAGCCGTAAACCACCCACGGCTGACGCCCGACTTCGGTAGTGATCCAGCCGGCCAGCAACGCGATCAACCCGCTCGGCCCCATCAGCAACACCAGACGCTGGAAGCCGCGATGCTGATAGAGCTTGCCGCCACGACGCAGGGCCAGACCGAGCACACCGACGAGGATCATCAACATGCCCAGCCCGGCCATGACGCGGAAGCTCCAGAAGATGATGGTCGAGTTCGGCCGATCCTCTTTCGGAAAGCTCTTGAGCGCCGGGATCTGCTTGTCGAGGCTGTGGGTCAGGATCAGGCTGCCGAGGTACGGAATCTCCAGCGCATATTGGGTCTTCTCCGCCTGCATGTCGGGGATGCCGAACAGCACCAGCGGCGTCGGGCCGTTGTCGGCGTTTTCCCAGTGGCCTTCGATGGCGGCGATTTTTGCCGGTTGATGCTCCAGGGTGTTCAAGCCATGGGCGTCACCGACCACCGCCTGAATCGGTGCCACGATCAGCGCCATCCACAACGCCATGGAAAACATCTTGCGCACCGGCGCGGTGTTGTTGCCGCGCAGCAAATGCCAGGCCGCCGACGCACCGACGAAGAACGACGTCGCGACAAACGCGGCAATCGCCATGTGCGCCAGACGGAACGGGAACGACGGGTTGAACACGATCGCCAGCCAGTCCAGCGGCATCACCCGCCCATCGACGATTTCAAAGCCCTGTGGGGTCTGCATCCAGCTATTGGACGCGAGAATCCAGAACGTTGAAATCAGCGTGCCGATAGCGACCATCACCGTGGCAAAGAAGTGCAAGCCACGGCCGACGCGGTTCCAGCCGAACAGCATGACCCCGAGGAAACCGGCCTCAAGGAAGAACGCCGTCAGCACCTCATAGGTCAGCAACGGCCCGGTGATGCTCCCGGCGAAGTCGGAAAAGCCGCTCCAGTTGGTGCCGAACTGGTACGCCATGACCAGCCCCGAGACCACGCCCATGCCGAAGTTGACGGCAAAGATCTTCGACCAGAAGTGGTAGAGATCGCGGTAGGTGTCGTCACGGGTTTTCAGCCACAGGCCTTCGAGTACCGCGAGGAAACTCGCCAGGCCGATGGTGATCGCCGGGAAGATAATGTGGAACGAAACCGTGAACGCGAATTGAATTCGCGCCAGGTCCAGTGCCTCCATGTTGAGCATGATGATGTCCTCATCCAGGCTGAAAAGCGGCAGCACGAACCCGGGCCACCGCCAGGCGCGAACGCCTGCAGCCAGTCAAATTGCCAGTGTTTTTATCGGTAGCGGGTTACGCCACCGATGACGGGATCAGGTTGCTGACCTTGGCCGCTTCGAGGCGAATCGCGACGAATTTCGAGGTCGGCGTGTAGGTCCGGTCGCCGTAGCTTTCCAGCGGCACCAGCGGATTGGTTTCCGGGTAGTACGCCGCGGCCTGACCGGGCGGAATGTCGTAGGCGATCAGGGTGAACCCGCTGACCCGGCGCTCGCGCTCGTCATCCCACAGCGCCACCAGATCGACCTTCTGCCCCGGTTCGAAACCGAGGCGCTGGATGTCCTGTTCGTTGGCGAAGATCACGTCGCGCATGCCGTAGACCCCGCGATAACGGTCGTCGAGGCCATACAGCGTGGTGTTGTACTGATCGTGGGAACGCATGGTCTGCAGGATCAGATCCGGTTTGACCGCCAGGTTGCGCACGCCTTCGCTGATCAAGTGCTCCGGCAGCACGCACGGGGTGAACTGGGCTTTGCCGGACTCGGTGTTCCAGACGCGGTCCGAGGCATCGTTGCCGAGATGGAAACCACCCGGGATCAACAGTTTCTCGTTGAAGTTCTCGAAGCCCGGAATCACGTCGGCGATCAGGTTGCGGATGCGCCCGTAGTCGCCCACCGCCCATTCCCAGTCGATCGGGTGTTTGCCCAATGTCGCGGCGGCGATTCCGGCAATGATCGCCGGCTCGGATTTCAAATGCGCCGACTTCGGTTTCAACTGACCGAACGACAAATGCACCATGCTGAAGGTGTCCTCCACGGTCACGCCTTGCGGGCCTTCGGCCTGGATGTCGATGTCGGTACGGCCGAGGCACGGCAGGATCAACGCGTCGCGACCGGTGACCAGATGGCTGCGGTTGAGCTTGGTCGAGATGTGCACGGTCAGGTCGAGTTTGCGCATCGCTTCGTGGGTGCGCGGGGTGTCCGGCGTGGCTTGGGCGAAGTTGCCGCCCAGACCGATAAACACCTTGGCTTCGCCACGCTCCATCGCGCCAATCGCCATCACCGTGTTGTGCCCGTGCATGCGCGGCACTTTGAAGTTGAAGCGTTTTTCCAGGGCGTCCATCAGCTCCTTGGGCGCCAGTTCGTTGATGCCCATGGTGCGGTCGCCCTGCACGTTACTGTGACCGCGCACCGGCGACAGACCGGCGCCCGGACGGCCAACGTTTCCGCGCAACAGTTGCAGGTTGATGACCTCCTGCAGGGTCTGCACCGAGTGCACGTGTTGGGTCAGGCCCATGGCCCAGCACATGATCACGCTTTTGGCGCGGCCATACATGCGCGCGGCCAGTTCGATGTCGTGCAGTGGCACGCCGGACTGCTCGAGGATGTGCTCCCAGGTCGTGGCGTCGACTTCTGCCAGGTAGCTGTCCAGACCCGAGGTGTGTTCGGCAATAAAGGCGTGATCGAACACCGGCTCCCCGCCCGAGGCCTGGGCTTCACGCTCCCACTGCAGAAGGAATTTGACCATGCCGCGGATCATCGCCATGTCACCACCCAGGGCCGGACGGAAGTACGCGGTGTTCGTCGCTTCCCAGCCGTTGCTGAGCATCTCGAGCGGGTTCTGCGGGTTCTGGAAACGTTCCAGGCCACGCTCTTTCAGCGGGTTGATGCAAACCACTTGCGCGCCACGTTTCACCGCTTCGCGCAGCGGTTCGAGCATGCGCGGGTGGTTGGTGCCGGGGTTCTGGCCGATGACGAAAATCGCGTCGGCGTGATGCAAATCCTCGTAGACCACGGTGCCCTTGCCCACGCCCAGCGTCTCGCCCATGCTCACCGCACTGGCTTCGTGGCACATGTTCGAGCAGTCGGGGAAGTTGTTGGTGCCGAAGGCGCGGACGAACAACTGATAGAGAAACGCCGCTTCGTTGCTGGCCCGGCCCGAGGTATAGAACTCGGCCTCGTGCGGCGATTTCAGGCCCTTGAGGTGTTCGGCGATCAGCGCGAACGCGTCTTCCCAACTGATTTCCACGTAGCGGTCGACCCGCGCGTCGTAGCGCATCGGGTGGGTCAGACGCCCCTGATATTCCAGCCAGTAGTCGCTCTGTTCGGCCAGGCTCGACACCGTGTACTTGTTGAAGAACGCCGGGTCGACCAAACGCCCGGTAGCCTCCCAGTTCACCGCTTTGGCGCCGTTCTCGCAGAACTTGAGCATGCTCGCACCGGGCGCTTCACCCCACGCGCAGCCCGGGCAGTCGAAGCCGCCGTTCTGGTTGGTCTTGAGCATGGCGCGGATGTTTTTCAGGGCGTTTTCACTGCCCAGCCAACTCTTGGTCAGGCTGATCACAGCGCCCCAACCGGCAGCGGCACCCTTGTAAGGTTTGTAACGGTCGACTTGTGACATGGGACATCTCCATGACGATGCACACAGGCGTGAACCTGATCTCGGTTAAATATCCGACCGTCTTTCAACAGTAAAAAGCGGTCGTTTCATTTGCCAGGGCAAGGATATGAACCGATACAAAATATTGTCTAATCGCTATTTATGACCACTTTATCGAAACCCTCTATCACGCTGAAAAACCCTTTATTTACGGGGCCTTGCGAAACTAAAGCGGCAACTTTCAAGAAAAAACAATTGATCATCGACGCGCTCAATCAAGCGTTCACAAACAGTGATTGGACGTCCTGTGAAGTTGCCCATAACCTGCGTCAACCTGATCCGTTAATGCGGACTTCTCACTCCTGCGAGGCTGTCATGTCAGAGCGTGTCTTGATCGATGGTTACAACCGCCGCGTCGACTATCTGCGCATGTCGGTCACCGACCGCTGCGACTTCCGCTGCGTGTATTGCATGGCCGAGGACATGCAGTTTCTGCCACGCCAGCAAGTGCTGACGCTGGAGGAGATCTATCAACTGGCGCAGAGCTTCGTGGCGCTGGGCACGCGCAAGATTCGCCTGACGGGCGGCGAGCCGCTGATCCGCCCGGGCGTGGTCAAGCTGTGCGAGCAGATCGCCGCCCTGCCCGGCCTGCGTGAACTGTGCATGACCACCAATGGCTCGCAGTTGGGCAAACTCGCCGCGCCGCTGTTCGACGCCGGGGTCAAGCGCCTGAACATCAGCCTCGACAGCCTCGACCCCGAGCGCTTCAGACAGATGACCCGCACCGGTGATCTGGCGCAGGTGATCAGCGGCATCGATGCGGCGCGCAAGGCCGGTTTCACCCGCACTAAACTCAACGTGGTGGTGATGCAGGGGCGCAACGATCAGGAGATCAACGATCTGGTGAGCTTCGCCATCGACCGCCAGCTCGACGTCTCCTTCATCGAGGAAATGCCGCTGGGGGTCATCAGCGAACACAGCCGCGCGGAGTCGTTTTTCTCCAGCGCCCAGGTGCGCGAGAAGATCGCCGAGCGCTACACCCTGATCGACTCCGCCGAGTCGACCCAGGGCCCGTCGCGCTACTGGCGGCTGGCCGAAGCACCGGACATTCGTCTGGGTTTCATCTCACCGCACAGCCACAATTTTTGCGGCACCTGCAACCGGGTGCGACTGACCGTCGAAGGGCGCCTGCTACTGTGTCTGGGTAACGAGCATGCGGTGGATCTGAAAGCCGTGCTGCGCGCTCATCCGGGGCAACCGCAGCGGCTGGAGAAAGCCATTATCGAGGCAATGAAACTCAAGCCGTACAGGCACAATTTCGAAGTGAACGACGACGTGCAGGTCGTGCGCTTCATGAACATGACCGGCGGTTGAAACCGCCCTCACCCTGCGTAATCGGGATCGCCCAGCATGATCATCAGACCCAAGGTCAACCAATTCGCCATCCTCTTCACCCTCAAGGGTTCGATTGCCAAACGTATCGCCCTGCGCACTTTGATGGTCACCTTGCTGGCCTCGGCCATCGTCCTGATTGAAATCCTCCACCCGAGCAACTTCACCAAGGTCAACGCCACGCCGTTCACCTTGCTCGGGCTGTCGCTGTCGATCTTCATGAATTTTCGCAACAACGCCTGCTATGACCGCTGGTATGAAGCGCGCAAGGCCTGGGGCGATGTGCTGGTGCACATTCGTTCGGTGATTCGCGAAACCCATGTCATCCGTGAGTCGGTACAACGCAAGCCGTTGCTGCTCAACCTCTGCGGTTTTGCCCACTCGCTGAATGCGCGATTGCGCCGGGAAAGCGAAGCGGCGGCCAGCCGTGCGTGGATCACCCCGCAACACGATCCGCAGGTGCCGGACTACAGCGGGCGGATTCTGCAGCAGGTCGGCCAGCAGTGTTCCGACTTGCATCAAAGCGGTGAACTGAGCGAGTGGCGCTACATGCTGCTGGCCAATCACCTGACCAGCCTGACCCAGGCGCAAGCGGTGTGCGAACGGATCAAAAACACCCCGCTGCCCTTCCCCTACACCTTACTGCTGCATCGCACGATCTACCTGTTCTGCATCCTGCTGCCCTTCGCCATGGCCGAACCACTGGGCTGGCTGACCCCATTGTTCACGGCGATCGTGAGCTACACGTTCTTTGGTCTGGATGCGATTGCCGATGAGCTGGAAGACCCGTTCGGCCGCGATGAAAACGATTTGGCGACTGACTCGCTGGTACGCACCATCGAGCGTGACATCCTCAGCGAACTGGGCGTGACCGACCTGCCACCGATGCTGCTGCCGGTGGACTATGTGCTGAGCTGAGCTCGTTCCCTCTGTAGGAGTGAGCCTGCTCGCGATAGCGGTCGACCAGTCAGTGAAGATGTTGACTGTGCCGCCGTCATCGCGAGCAGGCTCACTCCTACAGGTTTGAGGTACACCCGCAGAATGGATGAACATCACACATCCAAATGTGGGAGCGAGCCTGCTCGCGAAGAGTGCCTGTCAGCCAACATTGATGTTGTATGACACGCCGCCTTCGCGAGCAGGCTCGCTCCCACAGTTCTGATTTGTGTCGGGGTCAGAACAGTTCACTGAAGGGAATGAAGCGCAGCTCATCGCCAATGCCGTGAGTACTGTTTTCCGGCACTTCCACCAACCCGTCAGCCCAGGTCGCACCGAGCAAAACACCGGAACTCTGGTTCGGATACAACACCGCGCGCCCCGCCTCCAGCCGCACACGCAGATATTCTCGACGGCTGCCAGCTTTACTCCATTCAAATCCGGCATTCACCGTAAAGCGCAACGGCATGACCTCTTCCACGCCCTGAATGCGCAGCAGATACGGCCGCGCCAGCAGGCCGAAGGTCACCAGCGCCGAGGTCGGATTGCCCGGCAGGCCAATCACCGGGACCGTACCGAAATGCCCCACGGTCAGCGGTTTGCCAGGCTTGATCGCGAGTTTCCACAGCAGCGGTTTGCCGTTGTCGCGCAGCACCTGCCCAAGGCAATCGGCATCGCCGGCAGACACGCCACCCGTGGTCAGGATCAGGTCGGCCGCCACTTGCAGTTGCTCAAGTTTGAGCCGCGTCTGTGCCGGACGATCCGGCAGAATCCCGGCGTCGATCACCTCGCAGCCCAGTTCCTTCAGCCAGTGGCCGAGCAACACGCGGTTGCTGTTGTAGATGCTGCCGGGACGCAGCGGCAGACCCGGCTCGACCAGTTCGTCACCGGTGGACAGCAGCGCCACACGCGGGCGACGCGCCACGTGCAGTTGCGCCAGCCCCTGCCCGGCCGCGACCGCCAGTTCGAACGGCCCGAGGCGTTTGCCGGCGCGCAGCAGGATGTCGCCAACGCGATTTTCCTGACCTTGCGCGCGAATGTTCTGCCCCGCTTTCAGCGCCTGCAGGAAGCGCACGCGACCGTCTTCGAGCACTTCGACGTTTTCTTGCATCTCGACGCAAGTGGCGCCGGGTGGCAGCGGTGCGCCGGTAAAGATCCGCGCGCAGGTACCGGGCAATAGCGCGTCCGGCGCCTGGCCGGCGTAGACCTTTTGCGAGACCTTCAACGGCTGGCGATGCAGATCGGCCAGGTTCAACGCATAACCGTCCATGGCACTGTTCGGCCACGGCGGCAGGTCGAGTGTCGCCACCAGATCACTGGCCAAAACTCGTCCACGCGCCTCGTCGAGCGGCAGTATTTCGCTGTCGGCCAGCCGTTGCTCATTGGCCATGCCGAGCAACTGATCGAGGGCGTCCTCGACCGGCATCAACGCTGCCTTGCTCATCCGCGCGGCCCACAGGCGGCTACTGATTTGAGGTGCGGCACGAAGTTGCACGGGCGATGGCGGTTATCCAGTTGTTCGGCGAGGATGCCTTCCCACGCGGTGCGACAGGCACCGGTCGAACCCGGCAGGCAGCACACCAGCGTGCCGTTGGACAAGCCGGCCAGCGCACGGCTTTGCACGGTGGAGGTGCCGATGTCGAGAATCGAAATCGCGCGGAACAACTCGCCAAACCCATCGATCTGCTTGTCGAGCAGACAGGCCACCGCTTCTGGCGTGCTGTCGCGCCCGGTGAAGCCAGTGCCGCCGGTGATCAGCACCACCTGAATGCTGTCGTCGGCAATCCAGTGGGCGACCTGGGCGCGGATCTTGTACAGATCATCCTTGAGCAGGTTGCGCTCGCTCAAGGTATGACCGGCCTCCAGCAATCGGCTGACCAGCAATTGGCCGGACGTGTCGCTCGCATAATCGCGAGTATCGCTGACGGTCAGTACGGCAATGTTCAGGGGGACAAACAGGGCATCCGCTTTCGCGCTCATGGGACTCTCCGGCAGTAGTCAATCAGATTGCCGAGCAGCCTAAGTGCCACTTATGAGTACTGTCTAATCACTCTGGCCAACCACATTATCGACCTGCTCTATCGGTGCCGTTGACCTCGGCCAAAGCCTTTGAAACCATGGGCGATAGAGCTGATCGATAGTCTTTTCAATGCTTCCGATTGGACGCAAACACAGGCAAATGAGATCGTCGCACCTCGCGTTTTCCGTGCGCTGCGCGCATCTGCGTCAATACTCCATTCAATTTCTCAACGAGCAGGTGCCTTCGTGGACATCAAACAACTCAAGTTCCTGATCGCACTGGACGAAACCCGACACTTCGGCCAGGCCGCCGCCCGCTGCCACATCACCCAGCCGACCCTGTCGATGCGTCTGCGCAATCTGGAAGACGAGCTGGATCTGGTGCTGGTCAATCGCGGTCAGCGCTTCGAGGGTTTCACTCAGGCCGGCGAGCGGGTGCTGGCCTGGGCGCGCACACTGCTGGCCGCGCATGACGGTCTGTTCGCCGAAGCGGCGGCGTGCCGCGGGCAACTGGTCGGCAGCCTGCGCCTGGGGCTGGTGCCGCTGAGCAACTTCAATCCGGTCAATTACATTCAGGGCTTGTCCGGGACCTATCCCGAGCTGAAATTCAGTCTGTCGTCGGGGAGTTCCGACGAGATCATCGCCGGCCTCGGCAACAATCAACTGGACCTGGGCGTGTGCTACCTCGACCACGTCAACCCGAACTATTTCGATTTTTTCGAGATCGGTGAAACCCGCGTCGGGCTGCTGTACGACAACCGTCACTTCCATTTCGAAGGCTCGGAAATGAGCTGGGAAGACGCCGCCGAACTGCCGTTGGGGATGATCACCACCGGCATGCATTACCGTAAATCCATCGACCTGAGTTTCCGCAGTCGCGGGCTGAATCCGCAGCCGATCATGGAAAGTGATTCGACCTATCAGCTGCTGCAGGCGATCCACCAAGGATTCTGCTGCTCGATCATGCCGCTGGACAGCGGGCTGGAAGAGCCGATCGAACACCTGTCGTTCATGCAACTGCCGGATGCCAGCGTGCTCGCGCCGCTGGGGCTGGTGATGCGCAAGACCGAGCCGCGTTCGGCGATTGCCGAGAAGTGCTTTGCCGAGGCGCGGAAAATGTTTGGAGGTGAGGTGCCGATTGTTTGAGTGACTATCCAGACATTGCTGTTGGACGCCTGGCCGCCTTCGCGAGCAAGCCCGCTCCCACAGGTTGAATGCATTTCAAATGTGGGAGCGGGCTTGCTCGCGAAGAGGCCCGCCCAGCCAACACACATTTCGGATATGACAGCGGTGATCGACCCACCCAATCACCAGATCAGAACAAGCGATTGGACGCACTTTTGACTCCCCCGTAGCCTGAACTCACTTCAGCGCTTCGGGACTTTTCAAGATGCAGTGCCAGGTTGCAACAACCGCCGAACCGGGGGATGGCAATGCCCCCGCACCGCAACCGTCACAGGTGGCCTTTCGCGAATACCTGCAAGACGCCCCGCTCTCGCACGCCGCCCTGGCCGCGGAGATTGCTCTGGCGATCACCTTCAATGGCCTGAGTCAGGCGGTGATGATGGTCTCGCCCGGCAACCTCGAAGACTTCATCCGTGGCTTCAGCCTGAGCAACGCGATCATCGACAGCGTCGACGAGATCTACGATATCCATCTGACGCATTTCGATCAGGCCTGCCAGGCCGACGTGCAGATTTCCAGTCGTGCCTTCTGGGCGCTGAAAGATCATCGTCGGCAGATGACCGGCACCAGCGGTTGCGGCATCTGTGGCGTCGAAGCGCTGGAGCAGGCGCTGCCGCAACTACAGATCCTGCAACCCTGCGCATTGCCGCCGGCCGCGCATTTCGATGGCATCCGCCAGCGTATCGAACAGGCTCAGCCACTGGCCCGCAGCAGCGGCGCCCTGCACGCGGCGCTGTACTTCGATGCCCGCGGTGAGGCGCTGTTGTGCCGCGAAGACATTGGCCGGCACAACGCCCTCGACAAGCTGATCGGCGCGATGCACAGCGCAGACGTCGATGCGCGTCAGGGCTTTGTGGTGGTCACCAGCCGTTGCAGCCTCGAACTGATCCACAAGGCCGTGCGCGCCCGCCTCGGCACCCTCGTCAGTCTGTCCGCTCCCACCGCATTGACCGTGCGCTGGGCGCTCAAGCATCAGCTGAATCTGATCCACGTTCCGCACCGTAACGCCCCCCGAATCTACAGCCCGATCCAGGAGCTTTCGCCATGAGCAACACCCTCACCCACCTCGACGATCAGGGCCGCGCCAACATGGTCGATGTCAGCGACAAAGCCGCGACTCGCCGCGAAGCGGTGGCGCAAGCCTGGGTGCAGATGCGCCCGGAAACGCTGCAGATGATCCAGGCCAACGGGCACCCCAAGGGCGACGTTTTCGCCGTGGCACGGATCGCCGGAATTCAGGCAGCCAAGCGCACCCACGAGCTGATCCCGCTGTGCCATGCGCTGCTGCTCAGCTCGATTCATGTCGAACTCAAGGCCTGCGAACCGGACCGCGTACAGATCACCAGCACCTGCCGCCTCACCGGCCAGACCGGCGTCGAACTCGAAGCGCTGACCGCCGCCAGCGTCGCCGCATTGACGATCTATGACATGTGCAAAGCGGTGGACCGGGCGATGGTCATCGGCGACATCCGCCTGCTGAGCAAACAGGGCGGACGCTCCGGGCATTTTCAATGGGAGGACGCGCAATGATCCTGATCAACTACTTCGCCAGCTACCGTGATCGCCTCAATCTGGGCGGTGAAAAAATCCCCTTGAGCGACAACCTGACCTGCATCGAAGACGTGCGGCAATTGCTCATGGCCCGCGGCGAGGAATGGCGCGAAGTGCTCGGCGCCGGCAACCTGATGTGCGCGTTGAATCAGGAACTGTGCCAGCCGAGTGCGGCCATTGAGGACTTCGACGAGATCGCGTTTTTCCCACCGGTCACCGGGGGCTGAGCATGACGGTTCGAGTTCAGTACAAAAGTTTCGACGTCGGCCAATTGACCGCCGACCTGCATGCGCGCAATCCACGGGTCGGCGCGGTGGTGAATTTCATTGGCTATGTGCGCGATCTGAACATTGGCCAGAGCGTGAACGAGCTGTTCCTCGAGCACTATCCGGGCATGACCGAAAAAGCCCTCGAACAGATCGCCGACGAGGCGCGCGAGCGCTGGCCGCTGCTGGGAGTGGAGATTGTGCATCGGGTCGGCGCGCTGGCGGTCAGCGAACCGATCGTGTTTGTAGGCGTCAGCAGCAAGCACCGGCACATGGCGTTCGAAGCCTGCGCGTTTATCATGGACGTGCTCAAGACCCGCGCGCCGTTCTGGAAGCGCGAGACCACGGCGCAGGGTTCGCATTGGGTCGAGGCGCGGGAGAGCGACCAGAATGCGGCGCTGCGCTGGAGTCTGGCGCATGCCTGATCCTGAAGAGTGAATCAGACCCTGGCGAGGGAGCTTGGCGAATCGTCGCACCGTCCCGCTGGGGCGCTTAGCGGCCCCAAAAAAGCGGGACTGCTACGCAGCCCAGCGGGAGCAAGCTCCCTCGCCACAGGTTCAGCTTACCGATAGCACTTTTTCATAAAAGCCTGATTAGATAGCGGCTCCGCCAGCATCTATCTCAGGAGCCACGCTTGAGCATACCCGTTGAAGACCTGCCCAAACCCGCTCCCGTCACCCTGCGCCAGGCCTGGCGTTTCTGGCTCAAGCTCGGCTGCATCGGTTTCGGCGGCCCGGCCGGGCAGATCGCGATCATGCATCAGGAACTGGTCGAGCGCCGGCGCTGGATCTCCGAGCGACGGTTCCTGCATGCGCTCAACTACTGCATGTTGCTGCCCGGCCCTGAAGCCCAGCAACTGGCGACCTACATTGGCTGGCTGTTGCATCGCACCTGGGGCGGAGTGATTGCCGGGGCGCTGTTCGTATTGCCGTCGCTGTTCATCCTGATTGCGCTGTCGTGGCTGTACATCGCGTTCGGTGACGTGCCGGTGGTGGCCGGGATCTTTTACGGAATCAAACCGGCGGTGACTGCGATTGTGCTGCACGCGGCGCATCGCATCGGTTCGCGGGCGCTGAAAAACAGTTGGCTGTGGGCAATCGCCGGGGCGTCGTTCGTGGCGATCTTTGCCTTCAACCTGCCGTTCCCGCTGATCGTCCTCAGTGCGGCGTTGCTCGGCTATCTCGGCGGGCGACTGGCGCCACAACGGTTCGACAATGGCAGCCAGCGCGGCAGTGCCCAATCCTTCGGCCCGGCGTTGATCGATGACGACACGCCAACGCCCGAACATGCCCGATTCAGCCTGCCGAAGCTGTGGCGTCTGCTGTTGGTCGGCGCGGTGCTGTGGTGTTTGCCGATGGCGCTGCTGACCGCGCTGTTCGGCTGGGACGGCACCTTCACGCAAATGGGCTGGTTCTTTACCAAAGCCGCGCTGCTGACCTTTGGCGGCGCTTACGCGGTGTTGCCCTATGTCTATCAGGGCGCAGTCGGGCACTACGGCTGGCTGACGCCAACGCAGATGATCGACGGCCTCGCCCTTGGCGAAAGTACGCCCGGGCCACTGATCATGGTGGTGGCGTTTGTCGGCTTCATCGGCGGTTACGTGCAACCGGCGTTCGGCGCGGAACATGCGTTCGCCGCTGGCGCACTGGCGGCGACACTGGTGACCTGGTTCACCTTCCTGCCCTCGTTCCTGTTCATCCTCGCCGGCGGACCGCTGGTGGAATCGACCCACAATGAAGTGAAATTCACTGCACCGTTGACCGCTATCACCGCTGCGGTGGTCGGGGTGATTCTGAACCTGGCGTGTTTCTTCGCTTATCACGTGTTCTGGCCCAACGGTTTTGCCGGGCACACGGATCTGTTTTCCATCGGGCTGGCGTTGCTGGCCGCACTGGCGCTGTTCATTTTCAAGCGCGGTGTGATTGCAGTGTTGATCGTTTGCGCCCTCGCCGGGCTGGGCTTTCATCTGCTGAACTGAGCAGCGGCCAAAGAGGCAGGGGCACAATCATCGGTTTACAGGCCCGCGGATTGCCCCTTACTATCCGGGCACACCGGTCGGCGGGGCCATCCCGCCACCGACGTTTTCCGCCAACGGAAACACGCGTTATGAGTACGTCACCACAACAACCAGAAACGTTGAACGTCTCTCGCCTGCGCGCCCTCTCCCACTGGGGCGGCGTATGAATCGTATCGTCAATCTCCCCATGGCCCTGCGCCGTTCCAAGCTGCGTCACTCCGCACGCCCGCCGGATATCGCCTGCTGATTTCTGTCAGTCAGTAAGGATCCATTATGGCGAGGGAGCTTGCTCCCGCTGGACTGCGTAGCAGTCCCCTGCCTTTGAATCAAAAAGCGAGAGCCGCTTCGCGCCTCAGCGGGAGCAAGCTCCCTCGCCACAGGTTCTACGTCACGTCTGACTGATCTCCATTTGATATCCCTGCCGGGACGCCATAGCTGCGTCCGGCCCGATTCTGCGCGCCTGCCCGGCGCCATCGTGAGTGATTGACCATGAAATTCGCAGCCATCGAAGACGCACGCCTGTTCCTTGAACAGAACCCCGATATCGACATGATCGAGCTGTTCATCCTCGACGCCAACGGCGTACCGCGCGGCAAGTTGTTACACCGCGAGGAGTTGCTGGCGGTCTACGAAAGCGGTCGCCCGCTGCCCAGCACCATCCTCGGTTTGACCGTGCAGGGCGAAGACGTGGAAAACTCAGGTCTGGTGTGGGACGTCGGCGACATCGACTGCCGCGCCTACCCGCTCGAAGGCAGTCTGGTGCGCCTGCCATGGCGGCAGATTCCAACTGCGGCGGTGCAAGTCAGCATGCACCCGACCGAGGGCCTGCCGGCGAGCATCGCCGACCCGCGTCATCTACTGATCAAAGTGATCGACGGCCTCAAGGCCGAGGGTTTTCACCCGGTGATGGCGTGCGAGCTGGAGTTCTATCTGCTCGACGCCAAACGCGATCACAACGGTCGTCCGCAACCGGCGCTGGACGCCGACGGTGGCCGGCCGCGACACACCCAGGTCTACGGTTTGCGTGAACTGGAGCAGATCGAACCGTTCCTCGCCGACCTCTACAGCGCCTGCAAACTGCACGGCATTCCGGCGCGTACGGCGATCTCCGAATACGCCCCGGGCCAAGTGGAAATCACCCTCGAACATGGCGACGCCTTGCTCGCGATGGATCAGGCGGTGCGCTACAAACGCCTGGTCAAAGCGGTGGCGCACAAGCACGGCATGCGGGCGACGTTCATGGCCAAGCCGTTCGATGATCTGGCCGGTACTGGCATGCACATGCACGTCAGCCTCGCCGATGCCGAAGGGCGCAATCTGTTTGCTTCCGAGGACCCGGCCGGTACGCCACTGCTGCGCACCGCGATTGGCGGCATGCTCGCCTCGCTGCTCGATTCGCTGCTGCTGTTCTGCCCCAATGCCAACTCCTACCGGCGCTTCCAGGCCAACAGCTATGCGCCATTGGCGCCGACCTGGGGCGTCGACAACCGCACCGTCAGCCTGCGCGTGCCGGGCGGCCCGGCCAACACCCGGCACATCGAACACCGCATCTGCGGCGCCGACGCCAACCCGTATCTGGCGGCGGCCGCGATCCTCGCCGGGATCCATCGTGGCATTCGCGAAAGTCTTGATCCGGGGGCGCCGGTCGAGGGCAACGGCTATGCGCAAGCCAAGGAATTGCTGCCGACCGACTGGCTGACCTCGCTGCAAGCGCTGGAGAATTCCGCGTGGGCACGGGATGCCCTGGGCCAGGAATTTCTCGGGGTGTACCTGGCGGTGAAACGCGCCGAGTACCGGCAGTTCATGGCCGAGGTGGGTGAACAGGATTGGCGCTGGTACCTGACCGAAGCCTGAAGCACAGCATCAATCCCCCCTGTGGGAGCGGGCTTGCTCGCGAAGGCGTCGTCACATTCAATATTTCAGTGACTGACCCACCGCATTCGCGAGCAAGCCCGCTCCCACAGGGGATTGCACTCCGAATTCCGAATTTTGTGTGGACACTGACATGACCCAACGCTGCAATTCCTACTACACCGCCACCCTCAACCAGGACACCGACTACCCGACCCTGCAGGGCCGGCACCAGGTGGATGTGGTGATCATCGGCGGCGGTTTCACCGGCGTTGCCACCGCCGTCGAACTCGCCGAAAAAGGCCTGAAAGTCGCCATCGTCGAGAGCAATAAAATCGGCTGGGGCGCCACCGGACGCAATGGCGGGCAAGTCACCGGCAGCCTCTCCGGCGACGGTGCGATGCGTAAACAGATGCGCCCGAAACTCGGTGATGAAGTCGACGATTTCATCTGGCACCTGCGCTGGCGCGGGCATGAAATCATCCAGCAGCGCGTGGCGAAATATGGCATTCAGTGCGACCTCAAACACGGCCATTTACACGCTGCCTACAAGCCCAGTCACATGACTGATTTGCGCAACGACTACGAAGAAGCCGTGCGTCGCGGCCTGGGTGATCAAGTCAGCCTGCTCGACCGCAGCCAGGTGCGCGACCTGCTGCAAAGCGACCTCTACCACGGCGCGATCAAGAACACCCGCAACATGCATCTGCACCCGCTCAACCTGTGCATCGGCGAAGCGCGGGCGGCGGAGAGTCTTGGTGCATTGATCTTCGAGAACAGTGAAGTGTTGGAGATCATTCACGGCAAAACCCCAGGGGTGCGCACCGCCCATGGCCAGATCGACGCCAATCAGGTGATGCTCGCCGGTGACGTCTATCACAAGCTCGAACCGGGTCAGCTCAAGGGCAAGATTTTCCCGGCCATGGGCGGCATCGTCACCACCGCGCCGCTGGGTGATCTGGCGCGGCAGATCAACCCCGAAGACCTGGCGGTGTACGACTGCCGTTTCGTCCTCGACTACTACCGCCTCACGGCCGACGGGCGCCTGCTGTTCGGTGGCGGCGCCAATTACAGTGGCAAGGATTCACGGGACATCGCCGCCGAGCTGCGCCCGTGCATCGAGCAGACGTTCCCGGCGCTCAAAGGGGTGCAGATCGACTACCAGTGGAGCTGCGCGATGGGCATCGTAATCAACCGCATCCCGCAACTGGGCAAACTCTCGGACAATGTCTGGTATTGCCAGGGTTATTCCGGACACGGCATCGCGACGACGCACATCATGGGTGAAATCATGAGCCGCGCGATCACCGGGCAGATGGAACAGTTCGACACCTTTGCGCAGTGCCAGCACATTCGGGTGCCGATGGGGGATTTGCTGGGCAATCCGTTGCTGGCGGCGGGGATGTGGTATTACCAGATGCTTGAAAAACTGCGTTGATCGCACTGGCCCTTTCGCGAGCAGGCTCACTCCTACAAGGGGAACGCATTCCAACTGTAGGAGTGAGCCTGCTCGCGATGAGGCCATCAACCTCAGCACAAAATCTCAATCAGGCAACTGCTCCACCACAATCCCCAACCGCCGATAATCCTCGATACTCCCCGACGCCACATGCCGCTCGGTAATCAGCGTATGCAGGCGCGAACACGAAGCCACCACAAACGGCTCCACCGCGCCTAATTTATCCGCGGTGGTCACCGCAATCACCCGCGCCGCGCTGTCGAGCAGCGCCTGCTTCACCGGCACTTCATCAAAATGCAGCGAGGTGACGCCCACCTCCGGATGAATCGCGCAGACGCCGGTAAACGCCAGATCGGCCTTGATCCCGGCCAACAACCGCACCGCCTCATGCCCACCGGCCGACATCGTGCGCGGGTTCAGTTGCCCACCGGCCAGAATCACTTTCACGCCCTTGTATTCGGACAGCGCAATCGCCGTCATCGGCGCGGCGGTCACCGCGGTGATCTGGATATCCGCCCGCAGCGAGCGCGCCACCTGCAACGTGGTCGAGCCGGAATCGAACAGCACGATCTGCCCGTCCTCGACTTTCTGCGCCGCCCATTGCGCCAACCGCACTTTCACCTCGTCAGTCTCATCCAGTCGGGTGAAGAAATCCTTACCGGAGTCCTTGGGCCTTGGCAGCGCCCCGCCGTGCACGCGCTGCACTAGGCCGGCGTTGTCCAGTTCGGCGAGGTCACGGCGGATGGTGTCTTCGGACACGGCGAAGTGCTGGCTCAACTCGGACGCCATGACCTTGCCGTCGCGTTCGAGGATCAGGAGGATTTTCTGCCGGCGCAGGGACGGGAGTTCGGTGACCGAATGATCGTGCATGGTTATGCCTGTTTATGCTTGTAGTTGCAGGTTTTGCCGAGACTAGCGAAAGCCTCGGGCAAACACAAACCAGCCGCTATCAATTGTTTCGATCATTGGAATCAACATGCCGAATTTTTTCTTTGCCGTGCGTCTGTTCAGAATGGCCCCACTCGAAAAAGGCTCAGGATGAACAGCTGATGAATCTCAATTTTGCGTTTGCGTGCATGATCGTGGTGTCTTTTGCGATTGCCCTGGGCCACGCCTGACCCACTACACCGACGCCGCCAGGTGCTCTCGCAACCATTTGTGTGCCGGATCGCGGTGCGCGCGCTCGCCCCAGAACATCGCCATTTCGTAGCCCGGCACCTGCAGCGGTGCGTCGACAACTTGCAACGCCGGGTTGCCGCGCACCAGCCGTGACGGCAGCATCGCCACCAGATCGGTACTCGCCAGCACTGACATCACCATCAGAAAGTGCGGCACCGACAGCACCACTTTGCGCGCCAGACCGACCTCGGCCAGCGCCTTGTCGGTCACCCCGAAAAAGCCCCCGCCCTCACGCGACACCATTACGTGTTCCAGCGCGCAGAACTGTTCGCGGTTCGGTTTACGCGTCAACCCCGGATGCCCGACGCGACCGGCCAACACGTAATGCTCGGTGAACAGCACCCGCTGATGCAGATCCAGCGGCGCCTCTTCGGTGATGTGCAGCGCCAGGTCAAACACGCCCTGCTCCGCCTGCTTGACCAATTGCGCCGGCACCAGATCGAGCACCGCCAGCCGCGTGCCCGGCGCCTGAGTGCGCAAACCGCTGAGGGCCGGCAGCACCACCGTCGATTCGCCGTAATCGGTCGCCGCGACTGTCCAGATGTGGCGGGCCTGGGCCGGATCGAAGGCACTGGCCGGCGCCACCGCTCGCTCCAGTGCCTCCAGCGCTTCACGCAACGGCTCACGCAACTCATCGGCCCGCGCCGTCGGCCGCATCCCGCGTGGCCCGGGCAGCAACAGCGGGTCGCCGAAGATCTCGCGCAGCTTGGCCAGGTGCACGCTCACTGACGGCTGCGACAGGCTCAACCGCTCTGCGGCGCGGGTTACGTTGTGTTCTGCCAATAACACGTCTAGGGTCAACAGCAAGTTGATATCCAGACGTCGTAAATTATTCATGGCTATACCTGACATATCAGACATTCATTTCCAATATACCGATCAAGGATTGATCCTGCCTGCATTCAACCAAGGAGCTGCAACATGAATGTGCTACTGGTCTACGCCCACCCTGAACCCACCTCGCTCAATGGCTCGCTCAAGGACTTCACCGTCCAGCGCCTGCAAGCCGCCGGCCACACCGTGCAGGTCTCCGATCTCTACGCGATGAACTGGAAGACCACCCTCGACGCCGACGACGCCCCTGAACGCGACCGCAGCCGCCCGTTTGACGCCTCAGGCGATTCGAAACTGGCCTACGCCCAGGGCACCCAGGCCGCCGATATCGCCGCCGAGCAAGCAAAACTGCTCTGGGCCGACGCACTGATCCTGCAATTCCCACTGTGGTGGTTTTCCATGCCGGCGATTCTCAAGGGCTGGGTCGAGCGCGTGTACGCCTGCGGTTTTGCCTACGGCGTTGGCGAACACTCCGATTCGCGTTGGGGCGAGCGCTATGGCGAAGGGAAAATGAAAGGCAAGCGGGCGATGTTGATGGTCACCACCGGCGGCTGGGACTCGCACTACAGTCCGCGCGGGATCAACGGGCCGATTGATGACGTGCTGTTCCCGATCAATCACGGAATCCTCTACTACCCCGGTTTTGAGGTGGTGCCGCCGTTCGTGGCCTATCGAGTCGGTCGAATGGACGAGGCGACATTTGCCGCGACTTGCGAGGAACTGGGCACGCGGCTGGATGAATTGTGGAGCACGCGGCCGATTGCGTATCGACAGCAGAACGGCGGCGATTACGAGATTCCGGCGTTGACGCTGAAGGAAGGTATTGCACCAGGGCTTGAGGGCTTTGCCGCCCACATTCGGTAAAGATAACTGAACCTTTGTGGCGAGGGAGCTTGCTCCCTCCCCACAGGGGGGTGTGCTTCAGACTTCCTCCCGCGCCCGCCGCACCTGCACCAGCAACGCCGGCGCAAAGTGCAGCAGCACCATCCGCGCCAGGTGGTGCGTGAGGATAAACACCACATTCAACCCGCCGGCAAACGCGACAATCGCAATCGTCTCGATCGCCCCCGGCATGTACGCCAGCCACAGCGATAGCGGATCACTGCCCAGCCACCGCGCCGCCACTTCGGCGAAAAGCGCCGCCACCACGATCATCAGCCCCACCGACACCAACGCCGTCCGCCCGTGCCGCCCCAATTCCGCAAGGCCGAGCCCCTGAAAGCGCGAACCGATCCGCACGCCAAGAATCAGCGCCGCCAGATTCAGGCTCCAGTCCGGCATGTGGAAGCCGTGCAGCCATCCCGATTTCACAAACACCGCAGTGAGCAGAATCGCCGTCAACATGAACGGCGCCGGCACGCCGATCACCAACAGCAAGCGCCCGATGACGATGCTCAAGCCGATCAGCGCCAGCACCGTCAACGCCATGCCCGTGCTCAATGGAGCGCTTTCCATCACGGCCACCGAGGCCTGCCCGGGAATCAAGAAGCTCACCAACACCGTGATCAACAGCAAGCGCATCAGGTGGACGATGATGACTTTGCTCGAAGCCTTTTCCGATTCGAGCAAATCAAACACTGCCGCCAGTGCGCCGGGGTACACCGCCAACAGCGCATCGGTGCGATTCCATCCAGCGCCGCGGGTCAGCCACCATCCGGCGAGGGCAATCTGCACGGTCAGGCATATCAGCAGAACGCCGAGGCTCGGCAGCATCGCCGAAGCCGTCGCACTGTCCCACGCCTCGAACATCAGCCCGGTAGCGATGCCCAGCGTGACCTGGATGTAGCCCAAACCATAAGGCGTCGCGGGGGCAAACCCGAACCTGGTGGCGACCAATGCGGTGACAAGAATCGCCCCCAGCAACAAGCCATGAGGGACACCACTGACCTGCAACGCAGCGCCAACGGCAGCCGCGATCAACAAACACAGAATCGATTTCATATTTTCGCCTTCCTGGCTATTTCCCTGAGGTATTCCACTCCCCTGTAGGAGCTGCCGCAGGCTGCGATCTTTTGACTTTGATTTTTAGAAGCAAGATCAAAAGATCGCAGCCTTCGGCAGCTCCTACAGGGGGGTATCCCTTCTTACGCGCGCAACCGCCCAATCGCCCGCCGATACTTCTCGACCCGTTCCAGATCCTCCCAACTCGGCGAGGCGATCCGCGACAGGTCGCTGTTCTCTTCCAGATCCGCCAGTTTCACCACCCGGCCAATCGGGTTCTGCGCAGCACGCTCGACGAAATCCTCGTAGGATTCGCCGGGCACTTTGGTCACTGATTCAATCGCCGTCAGCACCTCTTCGCTGAAACCTTCCTTGCGCAAGTCATCGAGGCTGACGCCGCAATCCTCGACCACATCGTGCAACACGGCGACGATGCGTTCTTCCAGCGAGTTCATGCGCAACATGACTTTCAGCGGATGCAGAATGTACGGCGCACCGCCCTTGTCCACCTGCCCGGTGTGGGCGGTGGCGGCGATGGCGATAGCGCGTTCGAGGGTTTGAGTCATGCGAGTCTCCGTGGTTTAAACGCCGTAACGGCCGCCGACATGGATGTTGCGTTTGAGCCAGTTGCCGATAGTTTTCAAGCGCCCACTGGCTGGGAATGTTGTTCAAGAATCACGGAAACCAATATCGCCTGATCCGCCCCCGGATGCGCATCGATCACCTGCGCCACCCACGCACAATCGGCTTTCTGCAGATGCTCACGCCACTCGCCGGGCCACGCGTCCAGCTCATCCAGCGCCAGCCACCGCGCCCCGCCCTGATTGGCATGCCCGCCGCCAATCGATTGCTCGAAACAGAACGGCGTCGCCGGTCGGGACAAGTCGATGCTGAAGATGTAGATGTCTTGAGTGGGGTGCTGCGGCGTGGGGGCGTTGTTGCGGCTGCCGATTTCGATCATGCGCGGTTCCGTCCGTGGGTGAGGCGTTACAACTTGTTTCGCAGTCTACGACGTGGTGTCGATGGGGGGAACCTTTGGCGATGAACCGGGTTGTGACAAGTGAAAAGTTTGACTGGGCAGTCCGGGAATTGCGTTTCAGTCGCCCAGAAAAAAGGGACACCGTTGGGTGTCCCTTTTTTGCGTTTGGATTCAGGCCGACGGATCAGCGCTTCATGGCTTCGCACTGATTGCGCAGATCATGATCGCCGATTGACGAACAACTACTGCCTTTCTTCGCTTCACAAAAGGCACGTTGGTCATGATCACCAATGCTTGAACAAGAACTGCCTTTCTCCGCTTCGCAGGCCGAGCGCATGTCATGGTCGCCAATGGACGAACAACTACTACCCTTTTTGGCCTCGCAATAAGCACGCTGGTCATGATCGCCGATGCTTGAACACGAACTGCCTTTCTCCGCTTCGCAGGCCGAACGCATGTCGTGATCGCCGATGGAAGAACAGCTGCTGCCTTCCTGCCTGGCCTGGCAATAACTGCGTTTGTCGTGATCACTGATGCTGGAACAACTGGCGGAAACGTAGCCGCTGAACAGCAACAACATCGCAAGAATAAGTTTCATCTCACACTTCCCTGGATTGCCAGGAAACAGCCTGGCACTGCTTGATGCAATCACTGAGCGATTTATTGCTTCAACGTTTCATGGCTTCGCACCGGGTGCGCAGGTCATGGTCGCCAATATTTCCGCAACTGCCGCCGCCGGTCGTGGCATTGCAATAAGCTCGTTGATCATGGTCATCGATGTTCCCGCAAGAACTGCCGCCCTGCTCCGCGTTGCACCGCGCACGCAAGTCGTGATCATCGATATTGCCGCAACTGCTGCCGCTCTTTTTGGCGTTGCAGTAGGCGCGCTGGTCATGGTCGTCGATATTGCCGCAGGAACTGCCGCCCATCTCCGCGTTACACGCCGCCCGCATATCGTGATTGTCGATATTGCCGCAACTGCTGCCGCTCTCCCTGGCATTGCAATAGGCCCGCTGATCGTGGTCATCGATGTTGCCGCAACTGGCGAACGTGTAGCTGCTGAACATCAACAACATGGCGAGTAATAGTCTCATCACACACTTCCCTGGGTTGCCAGGAATCAGCCTGGCACTGCTTGATCCATTCTCAATGAGCGTCGCGACACGCCATCAAATTGACATCGGTTTTTAGGAAAGTTCAAACAGGCAAACAAGATCAGCGCAGATTTTTGAGTCTGAAAAATGGGTAGGAAAACACCACCTGTGGCGAGGGAGCTTGCTCCCGCTGGACTGCGAAGCAGACCCAAAACCGGCCAGTCCTTTTCTCCAGGTTCACCGCATGCGCCGGAATACGCCGACTGCGTCGCCGAGCGGGAGCAAGCTCCCTCGCCACAGGGTTGGGTTGGCGTCCTACAGGTCGGTTGTGGTGGCTGAAATGGATGACTAGAGTGGTGTTGTCGCTGACTTTTCAGAGACAGGGTTTCGCAGCCCCGACGATACGTGTAGTAACCTAGCGCCCCCAAAAAACGGTGGCGGTCGCATCAGCGTCCGAAAATCCGTTCAATGGTGGCTGTGTGTGGGAGACCTTCGGGTCTGCCGGGTTCCTCGTATCCTCGGTCTGCGAACCCGCACATAGCTACCACCCTTCGACTCGCAGCGAATGGCAGTAGCTTCTCTCCCGGATACGAGGAAGTTTACTTATGCCAAGTGATAAACCGCTTCACGACTACGCAAAAATGTCTCACCCCGCCACCGACCACCCCGTCCTATTCATAGACGCCAATGCCCCACTACGCGACCTCCACTCCTGCGTCGCCGAACGCCTCAACGCCGCCCTCAAATACCTCGACCTCATCGCTTGCGCACATTTTTCCGATCACGCCGAACAAGACATCAACACCGCGACCAATATCGCTAGGATTATGGTCCAGGATGTGAGCGATGTGTTTCGGGTGATTGAGCTGCGGGGGTTCGATAAAAGTTAAATTTTTGGTCAAGAAGGGGCTATCAGAAAACAGCCCCTTTTTACCGCCTACATTGAGCGACTCCCGACAACTACAACGAAGGCATTTTAGCCGCCAAATTCCCACCTACACTGACACCGTATTGCTCTTGTATCGACTTCAACACAATACCTACCTTCTTCCTCATAACTGCCAAATTCGCAGACATCTCGATTGGCGACGTCATTGCGGAAGTATTATTCATATAATCCCTACAAGCATCTCGAATCAATTTAATGCTGTCATAAAGCTTATCACCAACCGGGATCTTATCGAGTTTAGCTCCCAACTCAGCTCTTACTTCCTTTAAAGACTCAACGACGTACTTATGATCTTCAAACATAGCATGAACGTAAAAAACACCTTTTCCCTCCATAAAATCAACCATGCTTTGGGCAAGTTGAGCTTCGTCAGTATTTTTACGTGCAAACGCTAACGGAGATGCATTGGAACGCAACAATGCACGAATCATTTCTTCATGTTTCTTTTTCCACATCCGCAATTCGTCAGCGTGGAAATCGGCACCATTATTCTTATCTATCAAATCGCTACAGTTGGCACAAAGCCATAAGCCATTAGACTGGCTCTTTCGGTCATCAGGCGTCTGTTTATCATCATAACGAGGACCTCCCGGTGCAGCAGCGCAAATATGACAAGCGCGTCCTTTTTTTCAAAACCATATCTGGATTTTTTTCTGCAGGCCCAATAGTAATGCTATTGCATTCTGGATTACTGCACATATGACCTGCGCGCTCTGCTAACCTACGCGGCACCCCAGTGGAGAAGTTATCTCGGCCCACGATTAATCCTTTTCGAGTTTGAAAATCAACCCACCCAGTGAGTTGGAGTTATTAAGCGGCAAGTTGGAACTCACCCAGATTCACACTTCAGCTAAAAAATCATTACTTCTCGACAATTTTAATTTCACCTAGCAATCTTCTACTTCGACTGAACACCTCTAAAACCTTGGTAACCTCGAAGTCGGGATCATCATTGAACTGATTCAAAAACCAATTAATCGATCCACTATCCATTTGCTTATCCACTCGAAAATTCCAAAACCAGTTTTTATTAGCGGCATCCCTTCTTGCTAGCGCCATTCTTATTTGTTCATCAATGGACTTGAATTTTTCTAGAAAAACTCTAACTTTCCTCACTATTAGCTCGCAGGACTTATCATCAACACTACCCGCCAATATATACTCATAAACCAGACTAACCATATAACAGCTTATTGCCTGCCTACAAAAATAATAATCATTATGCAAAGAATTGAAGTCAATAGCGATCGAATTACCTAAATTATCAACACCTCCGATCAAGCCCGGCCACTGGCACATTTTTTTTATAAAATGATTATAGGACCGATAAATCTGCCGTCGAATGTCTACTAGATTTGTGATGTACGCTGCACTCCTAACTTCCGAAACCGAAATATGACCAAGCTCATCATTAATCTCACTAAAAAAGTCCTGGACAGAAATCAACCCCTCCACAAACTCCTGTTCTTTAAAATAAAAAGCCTGATTCAGCAAATCTGTTCGCATTGAATTTATCGATAGAAAAATCGCATTTGTAACAAGCTGGAACTCTGACATAACCTTACTTGCAAAATACTGATTCACCTCTGAAAAAATTGAATCAACAACTGCAACCATATTTACTGCTTCGAAACCCTCATGACTTTTAAATCCTGTTTCTCCTTTAATGATCGACGATATTTTTCCATTTTTGTACCTCATATAGCTTTCCGGAGAAATACCGAGCACAAGGATTTGCTCTCCAAACAACCCTTCCGTTTTGTCCAGTAGCTTTTGGTATAAATCAGAGTCCAGTTGAACTCCCTGCACCTCCGACACGCACTCGCTTCTGATCGGCGAAATAGAAATTCCAAAGTATTGGTTTATTTTTTCTAACATCTCAAACATGCTCCTTCACAAAAAACTGTAAAAATGATGGCACAAAGTCATCATTGAAGAGAGTACCTGAAAACGTTAAGGATCCAAATTTCAGATACAAAAAAACCGCAATCCTGCGGTTTTTAGGTCTGTTTGTAAGATCGGCCGAGGGGTTTCCTCAAAAATTCGCCGGCGTATTCGCACTAATAATCTCCGCCTCATCCGCCCCGATATTCCGAAACTTATGCGGCAGCGTCGTCGGAAAGTAATACCCATCCCCCGCATTCAACACGCTCACTTGCCCGTCCACGGTCAACTCCACCGTTCCACGCGTAACAAGCCCACACTCCTCGCCTTCCGCATGCACGATTGGCTCTTCGCCGGAGCTCGCGCCCGGGGCGTATTGCTCGCGCAGCAGGCGCATCTGGCGGCTTGGGACGGAGGCGCCGATCAGGAGCAGGCGCAGGCCGTGGCGGCCGAGGTCGGGTTGTTCGTTGGCGCGAAAGACGTATTGGTGTTCGCGCGGAGGCTGGTCGAAGGTGAAGAAGTCGGCCAGGGACATGGGGATGCCTTCGAGCAGCTTTTTCAGGGAGCTGACGGAGGGGCTGACGCGATTCTGTTCGATCAGGGAGATGGTGGCATTGGTCACGCCGCTACGCCGGGCCAGCTCGCGCTGGGAGAGTTTGTAGCTTTCGCGTACTAGTTTGAGTCGAGAACCCGTATCCATGACAGCCTTATGTGAGTAGTACTTAAGGGCAATGGGGGTGGGTGGCGGGTGCCGCGCAAGGCGCGCGGATCACGTTGCTCCCGTGTCCCGGAACCGTGAAAGGCGGCTATTAAATCACGTTTGCCGGTGTTGCTCAGCAGGTTCGATGGACGGTGGGATAAAAGTCCTTCTGGCCTTGGTAATACCGCCACTGTGGGAGCGGGCTTGCTCGCGAAAGCGCTGTGTCAGACGACATGTGCGTTGGCTGAACTGGCCCCTTCGCGAGCAAGCCCGCTCCCACAGTTGGATCTGTTTTGTGTCATTTGGCTTGTTAGCGGTTGTCAGGCCGCCATCGGCGGTGTTGCTACAGCATTAAAAAAACCGGCGGGGTCTTGGGGGCCGCCGCCGGGGAGGTAACTTAGATGCCGAAACGGTCGCGCAGCGAGTAGTAGACGGCGCCGAGGGCGGTCAACGGGGCGGAGAAGGTGCGGCCGCCGATCATGGGCATGTGCGGCAACGAGGCGAACGCGTCGAAGCGTTCGGCGTCGCCGCGGATCATCTCCGAGATCAGTTTGCCGGCCAGGTGCGAGCAAGTGACGCCGTGGCCGCTGTAGCCTTGCATGTAGTAGGCGTTTTTCTCGATGCGGCCGAATTGCGGCATGCGTGACATGGTCAGCAGGAAATTGCCGGTCCAGCGGTAATCGATTTTCACGTCCTTGAGCTGCGGGAAGGTCTTGAGGATCTTCGGGCGGATCAGCTGTTCGATGTCATCCGGTTCGCGCGCGCCGTAGACCACGCCGCCGCCGTACAGCAGACGGTTGTCGGCCGTGAGGCGGTAGTAATCCAGCAGGTAGTTGCAGTCTTCGACGCAGTAGTTGTTGGTGATCAGGCTGCGCGCCTGCTTCTCGGTCAGTGGCTCGGTGACGACGATCTGCGAGCCGCAGGGCATGCTTTTCGCGGTCACGCGGTTGTCCAGACCTTGCGGCAGGTAGGCGTTGCCGGCGATCAGCAGGTACTTGGCGCGCACCTGGCCTTTGGCGGTACGCACGACGTTCGGCTCGCCGTATTTGATCTCCACGGCAGCCGATTGCTCGTAGATCTTGCCGCCCAGGCGCACGATGGCCGCGGCTTCACCGAGGGCCAGGTTCAGCGGATGCACGTGACCGCCCTGCATGTCCAGCAGGCCGCCAACGTAGGCGTCGGAGCCGACTTCGCGACGGATGTCAGCGGCATCGAGCATCTGCAGATTCTTGTTGCCGTAACGTTCCCAACTGCGCTTCTGCTCGGCCAGACCGTTGAGTTGTTTTTTGTTCATCGCTGCAAAGATGCCGCCCGGGCGGTAGTCGCATTTGATGTCGTATTCCTTGATGCGCGAACGGATGATGTCGGCGCCTTCGAAGATCATGCTGCCGAGGATTTCCGCGGTCTTGTCGCCGTAGCGTTCTTCGATCACATCGACGTCGCGGCTGTAAGAGTTGACCAATTGCCCGCCGTTGCGACCGCTGGCGCCATAGCCGACTTTCGCCGCTTCCAGCACCGTCACTTTGTAGCCGGCCTCAGTGAGGAACAGCGCCGAGGACAGGCCGGTGTAGCCGGCGCCGATGATGCAGACATCGCACTCGACCGACTCTTCAAGGGTCGGGAAGTCGATGACTTCGTTGCGGGTGGCGGCGTAGTAGCTGTTGACGTGTTGTTGCTTCATTTTATTGTTCTCCGAGGGTCGCCCGTAGGAGCGACCACCGTTGTAAAAGAGTTAGAGCTTGATCCAGGTCGCTTTCAGCTCGGTGTACTTGTCGAACGCGTGCAGCGATTTGTCGCGACCGTTGCCCGACTGTTTGAAGCCACCGAACGGCGCAGTCATGTCGCCGCCGTCGTACTGATTGACCCAGACGCTGCCGGCGCGCAGGCCACGGGCGAAGGTATGCGCCTTGCTCAGGTTGCTGGTCCAGACACCAGCGGCGAGACCGAAGATGCTGTCGTTGGCGATCTGCAGCGCTTCTTCAACGGTGTCGAAGGTGATCAGCGACAGCACCGGGCCGAAGATTTCTTCGCGGGCGATGGTCATCGCATTGGTTACGCCATCGAAGATCGCCGGTTGCACATAGAGGCCACCGGTTTCTTCGAGGGTACGCTGGCCGCCGGCGATCAACTCGGCGCCCTGCTCGCGACCGATGCTGATGTAGCGCAGCACGTTGTCCAGTTGACGCTGATCAACCACCGCGCCGACGGTGGTCGCAGGATCCAGTGCGTGCCCCGGTTTCCACGCTTGCAGCGCTTCCACCAGCAGCGGAATGAATTGCTCGCGGATCGAACGTTCGACCAGCAGACGCGAACCGGCGGTGCACACTTCGCCCTGGTTGAAAGCGATGGCGCCAGCCGCAGCCTGGGCTGCCGCGCGCAAGTCCGGGGCGTCGGCGAACACCACGTTTGGGCTCTTGCCACCGGCTTCGAGCCAGACGCGTTTCATGTTGCTCTGGCCGGCATAAATCATCAGTTGCTTGGCAATCGCCGTGGAGCCGGTGAAGGCCAGCACGTCGACGTCCATGTGCAGCGCCAGCGCCTTGCCGACGGTGTGGCCGAAGCCCGGCAGGACGTTGAACACGCCTTTCGGGATGCCCGCCTCCAGCGCAAGTTGCGCGATGCGGATTGCGGTCAGTGGCGATTTTTCCGAAGGCTTGAGGATGAACGAGTTGCCGGCGGCCAGGGCCGGGGCGAATTTCCAGCTGGCCATGATCAGCGGGAAGTTCCACGGCACGATGGCGGCGACGACGCCGGACGGCTCGCGTGTCACCAGGCCAAGTTGATCGTGCGGCGTGGCGGCAACTTCATCGTAGATCTTGTCGATCGCTTCGGCGCTCCAGCGGATCGCGTTGGCGGTCGCCGGGATGTCGATGCTCATCGAGTCGCTGATCGGTTTGCCCATGTCGAGGGTTTCCAGCAGCGCCAGTTCTTCCTGGTGTTGCAGGATCAGATCGGCGAAGCGGATCAGGATGCGTTTGCGCTCGGCCGGAGCTTTGTTGGCCCACACGCCGGAGTTGAAAGATTGGCGCGCGACTTCGACGGCGAGGTTGGCGTCGGCTTCATCGGTGCTGGCCACGGAGGCGAGAAAACGGCCGTCGACGGGGCTCAGGCATTCGAAGGTGGCGCCGCTGATCGCCGGGCGATATTCACCGTTGATGAACGCGCGGGATTCGATGGTCAGGGACTGGAAGCGTTGTTCCCAGTCGTTGCGTGTGGTGGTCATGGTTGTGGCTCGACAAGGGGGTGGATGACGGGCGAACACCCGTCAATCGAATTGGGTAACCGAATCCCCTGTGGGAGCGGGCTTGCTCGCGAAGGCGTCGTTACATCCAGCGTCTTCATTGCGAGGCACACCGCTTTCGCGAGCAAGCCCGCTCCCACATTGGGTCGGTGTTGGTCTGCAAATCAGACCGTATGCAGATACCAGTTGTACTCAAGGTCAGAGATCGAGTTCTCGAACTCGGCCAGCTCGCTTTCCTTGCACGCGACGAACACGTCGATGTACATCGGGTCGATGTAGCGGGCCATGACTTCGCTGTCGTCCAGCTCGCGCAACGCGTCGCGCAGGTTGTTCGGCAGGCTCTGTTCGTTCTGCTCGTAGCTGTTGCCTTCAACGGGCGCGCCTGGCTCGATCTGGTTGGTCAGGCCGTGGTGAATACCGGCCAGCACCGAAGCCATCAGCAGGTACGGGTTGGCGTCGGCGCCGGCAACACGATGCTCGATGCGCACGGCGTCGGCCGAACCGGTTGGCACACGGACTGCTACGGTGCGGTTGTCGATGCCCCAGCTCGGCGAGTTCGGCACGTAGAACTGCGCACCAAAACGGCGGTACGAGTTGACGTTCGGGCAGAGGAAAGCCATTTGCGCAGGCAGGGTCTCCAGCACACCGCCGATCGCGTGTCGCAGTGCGGCGTTCTGCTCGGGATCCTCGCTGGCGAAGATGTTGTTGCCTTCTTTGTCCAGGATCGAAATGTGCACGTGCAGACCGTTGCCCGCCTGACCCGGATACGGCTTGGCCATGAAGGTGGTGTCCATCTCGTGGTCGTAGGCGATGTTCTTCACCAGACGCTTGAGCAGAACAGCGTAGTCGCAGGCCTTGATCGGGTCGGAGACGTGATGCAGGTTGACTTCGAATTGCGCCGGGGCGCTTTCCTTGACGATGGCGTCAGCCGGAATGCCCTGCTCTTTCGCGCCTTCGAGGATGTCTTGCAGGCAGTCGACGTATTCGTCGAGATCGTCGATCAGATACACCTGAGTCGACACCGGACGCTTGCCGGAGACCGGCGAACGTGGCGACTGCGGACGGCCGTTCACGTTGTCCTGGTCGATCAGGTAGAACTCCAATTCGAACGCGGCGCAAATGGTCAGGCCCAGTTCATCGAACTTGCGCACGACGTTGGCCAGCACTTCACGCGGATCGGCGAAGAACGGCTCGCCTTCGATCTCGTGCATGGTCATCAGCAGTTGTGCGGTTGGACGCTTCTGCCACGGCTCGATGCTCAGGGTGCCCGGGATCGGGTAGCAGATGCGGTCGGCGTCGCCGATGTCCAGACCCAGGCCGGTGCTTTCCACCGTGGAGCCATTGATATCCAGAGCAAAAAGAGAGGCCGGCAGGTTGATGCCTTTCTCGTAAACCTTATGGAGGCTGGTGCGTTCGATGCGCTTGCCGCGCACCACACCGTTCATATCCGCAATCAGAAGGTCGACGTACAAAACCTCAGGATATTTCTTAAGGAATGCGTTTGCTTCGTTGAGTTGAACGGTACGCAGAGGGACCGACATGATGCACCTATTTAGCTGTTAATTATTATGTTCACTGCTGTTTCGCCGAGCCAGTCAATCCGAAAGGCAAAGTGAAGTCAATAGCGAACAACTGGCCGCTCAGCGTTTATTTTTCGGGCTTTTTTTAACACCCACGTGCCAATGCAGGCGCCACAAGGCCGGGAATCATGAAGATTTGATGAACGGCGTTTAGAATTTTTTACATGGCAGTTGTTAATTAAAATCAACGAGGCTAAGCTCCGGAAAAGCTCGTTCAAGTGTCAAACTTCGAGGTGAATAAAAATGGCATTCAAGCCATTGATCGGCGTTACTGCGTGCGTCAAACAGATTGGCCTGCACCCCTATCACATCAGCGGCGACAAATACGTTCGCGCTGTCAGCGTTGCGGCGCTGGGGCTGCCGGTGGTCATTCCTTCCCTTGGCAAAATGACTGAAATCGAAGACCTGCTCGGTCAACTCGACGGTCTGTTGCTGACCGGCTCGCCCTCGAACGTGGAACCCTTCCACTATCAAGGCCCGGCCAGCGAACCCGGCACGGATCACGATCCGGCGCGGGACGCCACCACCCTTCCTCTATTGCGTGCAGCCATTGCGGCGGGCGTTCCGGTACTCGGCATCTGCCGTGGCTTCCAGGAAATGAACGTGGCCTTCGGCGGCAGCCTGCACCAGAAAGTGCATGAGCTGCCGGGCATGCTCGATCACCGCGAAGCCGACAGCCCGGACGTGGCCGTGCAGTACGCACCGGCGCATGCTGTGAGCGTGCTCGCTGGCGGTGTGTTCGAGGCGCTGGAGTTGCCGCGCGAGTTTCAGGTCAACTCGATTCACAGTCAGGGCATCGACCGCCTCGCGCCCGGCCTGCGTGCCGAAGCGGTGGCGCCGGATGGCCTGATCGAGGCGATCTCGGTCGAGCACAGCCCGACCTTCGCCCTCGGCGTGCAGTGGCACCCGGAATGGCAGGTGCTGGACAACCCGAACTACCTGCGGATTTTCCAGGCGTTCGGCGAGGCTTGCCGGCAACGGGCGGCGCGACGCAACCAGCGCTGACTCAACCCAGGATTTCAAAACTGTTTACTGCCCCCACGGGGTCGGCGGTTGCGCGTGTGCGCATCCGTCATCCGTGAAAACAACAAACCGTAATAACAACAAGTACGACCCAGGCAGCCAGGACGGCGGCGCCGACCAAGCCGGATCGTAGGAGCAGTGCCCGTCAGGACAACGCAAAACCCTGTGGGAGCGGGCTTGCTCGCGAAAGTGGTGTGTCAGGCACTAACGATGTCGACTGATACGACGCCTTCGCGAGCAAGCCCGCTCCCACAGGGGAATGTGATCCGACAGGAAATGCGCTTACAGGCTTGCAATCCACTTAAGCCCGGCCACGTTGGCCGAGCGAACGAAACCTGTTGGGAGTTTCACATGGCAAACGCCTCCAGCACTTACCGGAAGGCACTTGAAGGCCACCAGCAACCGAAAAAGGTTCTGGTGAAAGTCGATCGTGTCACCAAGAAGTTCGACGAAACCACGGCAGTGGACGATGTGTCCCTGGAGATCCATCAGGGCGAAATCTTTGCCCTGCTCGGTGGCTCCGGTTCGGGCAAATCGACCCTGCTGCGCATGCTCGCCGGTTTCGAGCGCCCAACCGAAGGGCGGATTCTGCTCGACGGTGTGGATATCACCGACATGCCGCCGTACGAGCGGCCGATCAACATGATGTTCCAGTCCTACGCGCTGTTTCCGCACATGACTGTGGCGCAGAACATCGCCTTCGGCCTCAAGCAGGACCGTTTGCCGGCCAGCGAAATCGATGCCCGTGTCGAAGAGATGCTGCGCCTGGTGCACATGACCCAATACGCCAAACGCAAACCCCATCAGCTGTCCGGCGGCCAGCGCCAGCGCGTTGCCCTCGCCCGCTCGTTGGCCAAGCGTCCGAAGCTGTTGCTGCTCGACGAGCCGATGGGTGCACTGGATAAAAAACTGCGTTCGCAGATGCAGCTGGAGCTGGTGCAAATCATCGAGCGCGTCGGCGTGACCTGCGTGATGGTGACCCACGACCAGGAAGAGGCCATGACCATGGCCGAGCGCATCGCGATCATGCACCTCGGCTGGATCGCCCAGATCGGCAGCCCGGTGGACATCTATGAAGCGCCGGTGAGCCGCATGGTCTGCGAATTCATCGGCAACGTGAACGCCTTCGACGGCACCGTGGTGGAGGACCTTGAAGGTCACGCGATCATCCACAGCCCGGACCTGCAACAGAAGATCTACGTCGGCCACGGCGTCAGCACGTCGGTGCAGGACAAGTCGATCACCTACGCGATCCGTCCGGAAAAAATGCTCGTCAGCACCATCAAACCCGAAGTCCGCTACAACTGGTCCGAAGGCAAGGTGCATGACATCGCCTACCTCGGCGGCCACTCGGTGTTCTACGTCGAGCTGCCGGGCGGCAAGATCGTCCAGTCGTTCATGGCCAACGCCGAACGCCGTGGCGCGCGTCCGACCTGGGACGACAAGGTCTACGTGTGGTGGGAAGACGACAGCGGCGTGGTATTGCGCTCATGAGAACCTTCAATCAGCAATTCCTGCGCCTGGTGCCCAGCGGGCGAAAGTTCGTCATCGGCATCCCGTTCATCTGGCTGTTCCTGTTCTTCATGTTGCCGTTTTTCCTGGTGATGAAGATCAGCTTCTCGGAAGCCGCGCTGTCGATCCCGCCGTACTCGGAGATCTACACCTACGCCGAACAGAAATTCCAGCTGATGCTGAACATCGGCAACTACACCATGCTCGGCGAAGACGAGCTGTACCTGTCGGCCTACCTCGGTTCGCTGAAAGTCGCGGCGCTGAGCACGATGATGTGCCTGGTGATCGGTTTCCCGATGGCCTATGCGATCACCAAGGCGAGCAAGGAAGCGCAAAACGTCCTGCTGCTGTTGATCATGATGCCGACCTGGACCGCGATCCTGATCCGTGTTTACGCGTGGATGGGCATCCTCAGCAACAACGGTCTGCTCAACGCGTTTCTGATGTGGACTGGGCTCACCGATCACCCGATCGAGATCCTCAACACCAACACCGCCGTGTATATCGGCGTGGTGTATGCGTACCTGCCATTCATGGTGCTGCCGCTGTACGCCAACCTGGTGAAGCACGATGGCAGTCTGTTGGAAGCCGCGTCGGATCTGGGTTCGAGCAACTTCAACAACTTCTGGAAAATCACCGTGCCGCTGGCCAAGAACGGGATTATTGCCGGCTGCATGCTGGTGTTCATTCCAGTGGTCGGCGAGTTCGTGATCCCGGAACTGCTGGGTGGCCCGGAGACGCTGATGATCGGTCGCGTGCTGTGGCAAGAGTTCTTCAATAACCGCGACTGGCCGGTGGCGTCTGCGCTGGCGGTGGTGATGCTGTTGATCCTGATTGTGCCGATTCTGCTGTTCAACCGCAGCCAGGCCAAAGAGATGGAGGCACGGGGATGAAACGCTTCGGTTTTTCCAAGTTCATGTTGATCTTCGGCCTGATGTTCATTTATCTGCCGATGCTGATTCTGGTGATCTACTCGTTCAACGCCTCGAAACTGGTGACGGTGTGGGGCGGCTGGTCGGTGAAGTGGTACGTCGGCCTGCTCGACAACACGCAGCTGATGGGCTCGGTGGTGCGCTCGCTGGAAATCGCCTGCTACACCGCCATCGCTGCAGTGGCGCTGGGCACCCTCGCCGCCTTCGTGCTGACGCGAGTGACGCGCTTCAAGGGTCGCACGCTGTTTGGCGGTCTGGTCACCGCGCCACTGGTGATGCCTGAGGTAATCACCGGTCTGTCGCTGTTGCTGCTGTTCGTGGCGATGGCGCAGTTGATCGGCTGGCCGCAGGAGCGTGGCATCGTCACGATCTGGATCGCTCACACCACGTTTTGTGCCGCCTATGTGGCGGTGGTAGTCTCCGCCCGCCTGCGTGAACTGGATCTGTCGATCGAAGAAGCCGCGATGGATCTGGGGGCCAAGCCGTTCAAGGTGTTTTTCCTGATCACCATTCCAATGATCGCGCCGTCGCTGGCAGCGGGCGGGATGATGTCGTTCGCCCTGTCGCTGGATGACCTGGTGCTGGCGAGCTTCGTCTCCGGCCCGGGCTCGACCACGCTGCCGATGGAAGTGTTCTCGGCGGTGCGCCTGGGCGTGAAGCCTGAGATCAACGCGGTGGCTAGCCTGATTCTGCTGGCGGTGTCGCTGGTGACCTTCCTGGTCTGGTACTTCGGCCGCAAGGCAGAAGCCAACCGCAAGAAGGCGATTCAGGAAGCGATGGATCAGACAGCGAATGAGTCGTGGCAGCAGCCGCAACGCGCCGCGACTGCCTAAGCAGCACCGATGAACAACTGTGGCGAGGGAGCTTGCTCCCGCTTGAGTGCGTAGCGCTCACAAGATTTTTGGGGCTGCTTCGCAGCCCAGCGGGAGCAAGCTCCCTCGCCACAGGCTTTATGTACACCCGATGTGTGTTTTTGAATAAAAAGAATGGAGTTGTACCGATGAAAATGTTTGGCAGGACTCTGCTGACACTGTCCTTAATGGGCGCAATCGCCACGGGCGTCCAGGCCAACGACAAGGTGCTGCGTGTTTACAACTGGTCCGATTACATCGCGCCGGACACCGTCAAGAAGTTCGAAGACGAGACCGGTATCCAGGTGACCTACGACGTGTTCGACAGCAACGAAACCCTTGAGGCGCGTTTGCTGGCGGGCAAATCCGGCTACGACATCGTCGTGCCGTCCAACAGTTTCCTGGCCAAGCAGATCAAGGCCGGGGTCTATCAGCCGCTCGACAAAACCAAGTTGTCGAACTGGAAAAATCTCAACCCGGTGCTGCTGAAAAACGCTGCCGCCAGTGATCCGGACAACGCCCACGCGTTCCCGTACATGTGGGGCTCTATCGGCATCGGTTTCAACCCGGCCAAGGTCAAGGAAGTGCTCGGCGCCAATGCCCCGACCAACTCCTGGGACTTGCTGTTCAAACCGGAAAATGCAGAGAAACTGAAGGCGTGCGGCATCAGCTTCCTCGACTCGCCGACCGAGATGATCCCGGCCGCCCTGCACTACCTGGGCTACCCGGTGAACGACAAGGACAAGGCGCACATCCTCGAAGCCGAAGCACTGTTCATGAAGATCCGCCCGTACATGGCGTACTTCCATTCTTCGAAGTACATCTCGGACCTGGCCAACGGCAACATCTGCGTGGCGGTCGGTTACTCCGGTGACGTGCTGCAGGCCAAGGCCCGTGCGGTGGAAGCCGGCAACAAGGTGCAGATCGACTACAGCATTCCGAAGGAAGGCGCCGGCAGTTTCTACGACATGGTCGCTATCCCGCGCGATGCAGCGAACGTCGACAATGCCTACCTGTTCATGAACTTCCTGATGCGCCCGGACATCATCGCCGAGATCACCAACAGCAACGGCTACAGCAACGCCAACTCGGCCGCCACGCCGCTGGTGGACGAAGCGATCCGCAACGACCCGGGTTCGTATCCGTCGCAGGCAGTGATGGCGACGTTGTATGCGGTGCCGGATCAGCCGATTGCCACCCAGCGAATCATGACTCGCGGCTGGACCCGGGTGAAGCTCGGTAAATAACCGAATAACCCTGTAGGAGTGAGCCTGCTCGCGATGGCGGTATGTCAGCCAGCAATGATGCTGAATGTGCCGACGTCATCGCGAGCAGGCTCACTCCTACAGTGGGTCTGTGTTGTGACACAAAGAACTGATGGTTTTCCGTTCCCGCAGCGCCTTACCACCGCTGCACTCGCATGAACGGCCTCACCTGGCTCCCTCGGCTCAGGTGAATTTCAGGCGCCCTCGGGCGCCTTTTTTTGTGGATCAGATCAGCGGCCAATCCTGCAGAATCCGGTAGCGGCCCTTGTGCGATTCGAACAGGGCAAATCGCTCGGCACGCAGGAAAAACTCGGGCGGCGTTGGGGATTCCGGCGCTGGCGCGCGAAAATCCCGAGCCAATGTCAGGTGGGGCCTATACTCGCGATTCGCCTCTTCAAAGCCGAACGGCAACATGGCCTGCTCCAGCGCATAGACCAACCGCAACAACGCTTGCGGAGCCTGTTCAGGCGCCAGCGACAACACCCCCGCCTTGTGCCAGACCTGCAGCCGATCCAGCGCAATCCGCAGCGCTTCGCCTGGAGTACGCACTTTGTCTGCGGCCTCACACACCTCACCTATCTGCGCCAACGGCACCGCCCCGAGAAACAGCAGCGTCAGGTGGAAGTTGTCCGCAGGCACCGCTTTGCCGGTGCGCAACCCCAGATCGGCGCGCCACTGAGCGATGGCCTTGCGTTGTGGCGGCGGGCAGTCGAGGGCGAAAAACAGTCGCTTGAACGGTTCATCCCTGCGCGCATCATCGGTCATGGCCCTGCTCCTTCGCTCGTCGATCGGCCGATTCTACACAGCCTTCTCTGACGACTGGCGACACCCGGCTATAGTTCAAGGATTGCCATCGAACCGGAGGTCGCCATGCGCGAGATCCTCAGCAAAGAACCGTGGTGGGCCAGGCCACCCTCCCCCGGGCAGGATGAAACCGAGCTGGAATGGGGCTGGCTGGTGCATTACAGCGAGGGTGAACCGCGTTTCGAATTCGTCCGCGAACGGCCAACGGAAGAGCAAATCCGCAACCGCAAAAGCTGCCGGATCACCCCCTCCCCAGAGTGATCACCCTCCTATGTGGGAGCGAGCCTTCTCCCACACTGGATTTGTGGCGTGCCCATGATCGTAGCCATCCGCAAAACCCTGTGGGAGCGTGGCTTGCCCGCGAAGAGGCCGGCACATTTTGCAAACCCGCTGACTGACACACCGCCATCGCGAGCAGGCTCACTCCTGCACGGAATCTGGTGAGTTTCAGGATTCAAGAATGTTCTTGAAGCCACCAAAGATCATGCGCTGGCCATCAAATCCCATCGGGTTGACGTCCGGTTGCATGCGCGGGTCTTCCATCATTTTTGCCATGCCGGCATCGCGGGTGGCCTTGTTGGGCCAGATCAGCCAGCCGGACGACACCGTCTCGCCCTCCTTGAGTTTTACCGCCATCGGGAATGACGTGACCTTGCCCTCCGGCACGTCATCGCCCCAGCACTGAACCACCTCCTTCGCTCCGTATTCCTTGAACAGTTTCGCGGCGATCTCACAGTGTTTTTTGTACTGTTCGCGATTGGCAGTCGGCACGGGTGCTACAAAAATATCGATGTAAGCCATGATCACTCTCCTCGCACGTCGGGTTCGATCTGCTGGGTAGTCGATTCCGGCGGCCGCCATTCGACACGGTTGACGCCCAGTCCGACCGACGGTTGCTCTGCCCCGCCGAGGCTGCCTTCGACCTGCCCGGCGATATGCAGCGTACCGGCCATGACCCCGGTGGTCGGGTTCTGCAGCAGTTTCAGCCAGGCCTTGTCGAATGTGCTGCCCAGGCTGCTGCGAATCAGCGCTTCGCTGTCGGGCCGGTCACTCGCCTGGATGATCGCGCGGATGCCCGCCACACCGATCGAGATCACCCCGCCGACCAACTTGCCCGCCGCAGCCGCCACGGCACTGGCCGCCCCGCGCGGGGCCATCTCCGCTTCCATCCGCTGGCTGGCGCGCTTGGCAACTGGCGCCATGCCGGCGTCGGTTCCAGCGATGCCCTTGCTGCCGCCCTCGGTGTGAATCTTGTCGATCAGTGCGGCATACGCCGGCAGCGTGTTCAGCGGTTCGGTGCTGACGATCTGATACAGCGAAGCATCCCGTGCGGGCGGCGGCCCCAGGGCGATGGCCGGGACTTTCTGCAGGTGCCCGTAGAGCTGGGCCACCGGCACACCGTAGCGCTGGGCGATGAGTGGCATTTGCTTGGCCATCAACTGCGCATAAAACGCCGTGGCCTGACCGAGGATCGCGTCCGGATCGATCTCTACCGCCACCGGCGCCAGCACTCTTTTCTGATATTGCTCAAGCAGATAGGTCGCCAGGCGCTTGGTCGACGCATCCTGTTCGCCGCTGGCGCTGATGGTGTACCAACTGACTTTCATCGACAGCCATTCCTGGGTCCAGTAGCTGCTGAACCACGGAATGAAATTTTCTTCAGTTTGCTCATAGACGCGAATACGCCAATGTTCCATCGAACCTTGGGCAAACACCCTGACCTGCTCGGTGGACTGCTGCGAGGCGCTGACGATGTCGCGGTCGATCTGTTGCCAGGTGGCGGGTGAAACCACCACGGCAGGCGGCGTCAACGGGGCCCGCGCCGAGGAGGCACAGCCTGCCAGCAGCAACAGTGCGGCGACGCTCAGCGCACGCAGGTTCACGGTGGTGGAGTCCTTGAATGGAGGAAAACAGATTTGAGTATAGGTGCGGGTATTGGGCCATTTGTCGGTTGTGGCCAGGCTGGCCCCAGCGAGCAGGCTCGCTCCCACTTTGAAATGCGCTCCCATGTGGGAGCGAGCCTGCTCGCGATGAGGCCATCAGTCCCGCTGAAAGAACCTGACCATCAACGCCATCGATATTCACCATCGCCACGATTGCCTTCCGCCCGCCGCCCGGCGAAGGCACGATTCACCCATCCGAGACGCAACGAGGAGTAACCATCATGATTCGCACCATCACCCTCTCCGTGAGCTTCCCGGTGTTCGGCAGCAACTACTACGACCAGCAGGTCGTCTCGCGCAAGACCCAGGCGCTGCTGTTCAACGAAGATTTCGACGATGTGCTGATGCCCGCCGCAAGCAATCACTTCAGCAATGAAGTGGTCGGCATCAACGATCAGTTCCGCTTTCTGAGCGACATACTCGCCACCCATTTGCTGGATCTCGAGGCCACCGCGCCTGCGCATTCCAGCGTCCGGGCGAGCGCTCATTTTTAATCGCTGCACCACACCGCGCCGTAGACCGCGACTGCGGACATGAAAAAGCCCACTGGCCATTACGGCGCAGTGGGCTTTTTTGCTCAAGGTCCCAGGTCAGTGTTTCCAGCACTTGGCGAAGCGCGAGCAGACGTCGTACTGCGCATCCATCTCGGCCATGCGCGCAAAGTGCTGATCGACGGCCTCGGCCAGCACTTCCTTCTTCGTCTGGAAAAAGAACGGGATCATCGCCTGCTCACGCTCGATCAGCACCGCAGTGCTGCGCTTGTCCGAGGCACCGTCGGTGCCGGCCCACGCTTGCAACTGCTTGTCGTCGACGCTGCGCAGGCGCTGGCGGTATTCGTCAGTAGCACGTTGCAACGCGCGCGCCGTGTGGCTGCCGACCGCTTGATCGAACGTGACCAGGTTCTGCCGATACAGCGCCCAGTAGTCGTCCGGCATGGCGAAGCCGAATTTGGCCTTGCGCTCGCTGATCAGCGAATCAAGCTTTTCCGGAGGGAAGATCACCGGGTTGTCGTTGATGGTTTTGGCCGTCATCAAGACAATCAGGCTGCGACTGACGATGCGCTCGATCAGCGCCGTGCGCTCGGGTGTGTCCGCGAGCGCCACCGGCGGTTGCGGGAATATCGGGTTACGCCCGTAACACGCCGGCAGACCGTCCGGCTTGATCAGCAGCGGGGTTCGCACGTCCTGGCCGTCGACCCGTTGCAGGCGCTGCAGCAAAATCGAGCACTGGCGCCCGACGAGACTGAAGCTCACCTCGTATTCGGCACCGCGTTCCGGCTTCAAGTTGAAGCCCGAGCCGCAAGTGGCGTAACCGGTCTGAGTATGGATCCGCAGGTGCACGTCCTGGTCGGGTGGCAATTTAATTTCGAGGTAGTCGCGCGCCTTGTCCGGCGCCGCGACACTCATGCCCACCCGGCGCTGGCTGCTGGCGATAAACAGATTGTTCAACACGCCGGTGGTCAGGCCGTCGCAATGCTCGGCGTCGAAGTAATCGACCGTGGCGTTGTCGGTGCTGGCGACGAAACGCAACTTGGCGGCGTCCGGCGCACTGGAATCCTGATAAGTGCCCCTCTGGGAGCAACCGACGAGCAGGATAGCGCTCAACACAACGCTGAGCAGCGCGGGCAAACAGCGCAGAAATGAAGCGGCAGGCATGATCATCCTTGAAGGAAGAGACGAAAGGGCGCCGATGCTACTGAATTGCCATCACTGCGTCCATCCCGCCCCGCCTGTCGGATCCGGCTTCAGCCGGACAACATTAGGTCAGTCGTCGTCGCGGTCGCGGCGGTGATAGCGGCGGCCGTCATCACCATCGTCCCAGCGGCTGTCACGCCGGTCGTGCTGGCCATCCTGGTGGGTGGCTGGTGACATTGCAGGCGTATGTGGCGCCCCTTACGCATAGGGTGGTTGGCGGGCATTGATGTCGTTTGTGAGGGCCTCTTCGCGAGCAAGCCCGCTCCCACAGGGAAATGCATTCCAGATGTGGAGGGGGTTTACTCCCACAGAAGTGCATTTCAATGTGGGAGCGGGCTTGCTCGCGAAAGCGGTCTGTCATTCAAGCAGTGGGCTGGCTGACACGCCCCCATCGCTGGCAAGCCAACAGTCACAAGGTTGACTGCCGCCCAGCTCATTGATGAATCCTGCGCATAACTCTATAGCGAAAATCCGCAAAAACCTTTTCCCCTCCGCGCAGGTCATTCCAAGAACGAGACCGGCAAGCATGCCGGCGCGCCACATGGGCCCTTCAATCCCTGCCGTCCTGATTAAGCCAGAGAGGAATCGAAGCATGACGATTTCCCGACGAAGATTCCTGATCCTCGGCGCGGTGACCGCCACCGCGTTTGCAATGCCCCCCTTCATTAGCCTCAAGGCCTACGCGGCCAGTCTGGAGCAACCCGCCATGGCCAAACTGACGATCAACGTCAATGGTAAATCCCAAGCCCTTGAGGTCGACAACCGCACCACCCTGCTCGACGCACTGCGCGAGCACCTGCATTTGACCGGCAGCAAAAAAGGCTGCGATCACGGCCAGTGTGGCGCCTGCACGGTGATCGCCGATGGGCGCCGAATCAATGCCTGCCTGACCCTGGCGGTGATGCAAGACGGCAGCGAGATCACCACCATCGAAGGCCTCGGCATGCCCGACGCACTGCACCCGATGCAGGCCGCGTTCATCAAGCACGACGGTTACCAGTGCGGCTATTGCACGCCGGGGCAGATCTGTTCGGCGGTGGCAGTGCTCAAGGAAATTCGCGATGGCATTCCCAGCCACGTCAGCCCGAGCCTGACCGAAGCTCCACAACTGATCGCCAGCGAATTCCAGGAGCGCATGAGCGGCAACATCTGCCGTTGCGGCGCCTACTCGAACATCATCGAAGCGATCACTGAAGTCGCGGAGGTGCCGGCATGAGAGCGTTCAATTACAGCCGCGCCGACTCCCCCGCCGCAGCCGCTGCACTGGCGGCACAGGTCGAAGGCGCGAGGTTCATCGCCGGCGGCACCAACCTGCTGGACCTGATGAAACTCGACATCGAAACTCCGCCGCACCTGATCGACATCAACCACTTGGGCCTCGACCAGATCGAAGCCACCGCCGAGGGCGGCTTGCGCATCGGCGCGCTGGTGCGCAACACCGATCTGGCCGCCGACACCCGCGTGCGCAAGGACTACGCCCTGCTCTCTCGCGCCTTGCTCGCCGGGGCCTCGGGCCAGTTACGCAACATGGCGAGCACCGCCGGCAACCTGCTGCAACGCACCCGTTGCCCGTACTTTTATGACGTCAATCAGGCCTGCAACAAACGCCAGCCCGGCAGTGGTTGCGCGGCGATTGGTGGGGTCAGTCGGCAACTGGGGCTGATCGGCGTCAGCGACGCCTGCATCGCCACCCACCCGAGCGACATGGCGATTGCGATGCGCGCTCTCGATGCACAGATTGAAACGGTCAAACCTGACGGCAGCACGCGCAGCATCGCCATCGCCGATTTTCATCAGTTGCCGGGCAACACGCCGAACATCGAAACCAGCCTCACGCCTGGCGAGTTCATCACTTCGGTAACCCTGCCCGCCCCGGTTGGCGGCACGCACATTTATCACAAGGTGCGTGATCGCTCCTCCTATGCCTTCGCGCTGGTGTCGGTCGGTCTGATCCTGCACAAGGACGGCAGCGGCCGTGTGGCGGTGGGTGGCATCGCGCCGAAACCGTGGCGGGTAGAGGCTGCCGAAGCCCTGCTGCCGCAAGGCGCAAAAGCCGTCAGCGAACGCCTGCTCGACGGCGCTACGCCGACCCACGACAACCAATTCAAACTGACCCTGGTCGAGCGCACGCTCGGTTCGGTGTTGGCGCAAGCGAGGGATCAAGCATGAAGTTCGACACGCCCGCCACTACCAACCCGATCGACCAGTTGAAGGTGATCGGCAAACCTACCGACCGCGTCGAAGGCCCGCTGAAGACCAGCGGCCAGGCACCTTATGCCTATGAGCAGCACGAGGCCGTGGCGAATCAAGCTTACGGTTTCATGGTCGGCTCGGCCATCGCCAAGGGCCGCATCAGCCATATCGACCTCGACGCTGCCGAAGCCGCGCCCGGCGTGCTGGCTATCGTCACCGCCGCCAATGCCGGCAAGCTCGGCAAAGGCCAATACAACTCGGCGCCGCTGCTCGCCGATTCCGAGGTGCAGCACTATCACCAGGCTGTGGCACTGGTGGTCGCCGAGACCTTCGAACAGGCCCGCGCCGCGGCGCAGTTGGTCAAGGTCGACTATGTCACGGCCAAAGGCGAATTCGAGCTGGCCAACGTGCGCGACCAAGGTGTCGAAGACGACGAGTTGCCCGACGTCACCCACGGCGATTTCGACTCGGCTTTCGCCGCTGCGCCGGTGCAGTTCGACCAGACCTACACCACACCCGACCAGTCCCACGCGATGATGGAACCGCACGCGACCCTTGCCGCGTGGAAAGGTGATCGTCTGACCTTGTGGACGTCCAACCAGATGATCGCCTGGAGCGTCGGCGACGTCGCCACCACCCTCGGCCTGCCCAAGGAAAACGTGCGCCTGATCTCGCCGTACATTGGCGGTGGCTTCGGCGGCAAACTGTTCATTCGTGCGGACGCGATTCTCGCCGCCCTCGGTGCGCGCCTGGCTAATCGCCCGGTGAAAGTTGCCCTCGCTCGCCCGCAAATGGCCAACAACACCACCCACCGCCCGGCCACGATCCAGCGCATTCGCCTGGGCGCGACGGCGGACGGCAAACTCAGGGCCATCGCCCACGAAGGCTGGTCGGGCAACCTCAAGGACGGCAAGGTTGAAGTCGCCGCGCAACCGAGCCAGTTACTTTATGCCGGAGAAAATCGCCGAGTGACCATGCGCCGGGCGCCACTGGATCTGCCCGAGGGCAATTCCATGCGCGCGCCGGGTGAAGCACCGGGGCTGATGGCGCTGGAAATCGCCATGGACGAGATGGCCGAGCAGCTCAAGCTCGACCCGATCCAGTTCCGCATCCTCAACGACACGCAGGTCGATCCAGTGAAAACCGAGCGCCCATTCTCCCAGCGGCGACTGATCGAATGCCTGCAGACCGGCGCGGAAAAATTCGGCTGGAACCAGCGCAACGCGACACCCGGCAGCCGTCGCGAAGGTCGCTGGCTGATCGGCATGGGCGTCGCGGCGGCAATCCGCAACAACCTGCTGCTCAAGTCCGGCGCGCGGGTGCGGCTGGAGCACGATGGCAAGGTCTCGGTGGAAACCGACATGACCGATATCGGCACCGGCAGCTACACCATCATCGCCCAGACGGTCGCCGAGATGATGGGCGTGCCTCTGGCGGATGTGACCGTGCGTCTGGGCGATTCAACCTTCCCGGTGTCGTCCGGCTCCGGCGGCCAGTTCGGCGCCAATTGCTCGACCGCCGGGGTCTATGCCGCGTGCATGAAACTGCGCGAAGCGGTGGCGACGAAGCTGGGCATGACCGGGGGTGACGTCGAGTTCGCCGACGGTCAGGTACGCGCCGCCGGCAAGACCCTGCCGCTGCGTGACGCCGCAAAAAATGGCGCCGTCGAGGCTGAGGACAGCATCGAGTTCGCCGACCTTGCCAAGCAGTATCAACAGTCGACTTTTGGTGCGCATTTCGTCGAAGTGGCGGTGGATGCTGCTACCGGTGAAGTCCGCGTGCGACGCATGCTTGCGGTTTGCGCGGCGGGACGGATTCTCAACCCGAAAGCCGCGCGCAGCCAGGTGATCGGCGCGATGACCATGGGCGTCGGCGCGGCGTTGATGGAAGAGCTGGCGGTGGACAAGCGCCTGGGCTTTTTCGTCAATCACGATCTGGCCGGATACGAGGTGCCGGTGCATGCCGACATCCCGCATCAAGAGGTGATTTTCCTCGACGAGACCGACCCGATCTCTTCACCGATGAAAGCCAAGGGCGTGGGGGAACTGGGGATTTGTGGTGTGAGCGCGGCGGTGGCGAATGCGATCTACAACGCCACCGGGGCGCGGGTGCGCGAGTATCCGATTACGCTGGACAAGATCCTCGATTCGTTACCGCCGATGACCTAATTGTCCAACCCCCCCCTGTAGGAGCTGCCGCAGGCTGCGATCTTTTGATCTTGATCTTCAACAACCAAGTCAAAAGATCGCAGCCTGCGGCAGCCCCTACAGAAATCAGTGTGGATATTGTGCAGCACTCACCTGCTCCATCCACTCCACCACTTCACCCTCCAGCACCTCGGCAATCGCGATGTGCGTCATCGCCGTGATCGGCGCGGCGCCATGCCAGTGCTTCACATTCGGCGCAATCCACACGGTATCGCCGGGACGGATCTCGCGAACCGGTTGCCCCCACTCCTGCACAAAACCTGAACCGGCGGTGACGATCAGCGTCTGACCCAACGGATGGCTGTGCCACGCGGTGCGTGCACCCGGCTCGAACGTCACCGTGGCGCCGCTGACGCGCGCGGCATCGCTGCCCTTGAATGGCGCGTCGACACGCACCGTGCCGGTGAACCAGTCTGCCGGGCCTTGGACGGATGGTTGCGAACCGTTAGGGGTAACGGTGACGCCTGAGATCTGCGCATTGGCAGCGACTGAATTCATCACAAGACTCCAAATATGTAAGAGACCTCCCTGTAGGAGCTGCCCCAGCCTGCGGCAGCTCCTACAGGGAACTTGCGTCACTTTACCGAGCCAGACTCTTCAGATAATCGACTAGAATTCGAAAAAACTTATGCAGGACACTCATCAATGCTTCGAGAAAACGCCAGTGACCTGCTCGCCTTCCTCGCCGTGGCCCGCGAGCGCAGTTTCACCAAAGCCGCGGCCAGACTCGGCGTCTCGCAATCGGCGCTCAGCCATACCATCCGCACCCTCGAAGCGCGCCTGGGCCTGCGCCTGCTGACCCGCACCACGCGCAGCGTCTCCCCGACCGAGGCCGGCGAACATCTGCTGCAGACCATCGGTCCGCGCTTCGAAGAGATCGAACTGGAACTGGCCGCCCTGAGCAACCTGCGCGAAACCCCGGCAGGCCGGATCCGTATCAGCGCCACCGACCATTCGCTGAACTGGTTGCTGCGTCCGGTGCTCAAGGAATTTCTGCCCAAGTACCCGGACATCTCCGTCGAGGTGTGCTGCGACTATGGCTTTGTCGACATCGCCGGGCAAGGCTTTGACGCCGGCGTGCGCCTGGGCGAAGACGTGGCACAAGGCATGATCGCCACCCGCATCGGCCCCGACATGCGCATGGCGGTGGTCGGCTCGCCGGCCTATTTCGCCAACCGTACACGCCCGCAAACGCCAAGAGATTTGACTGACCACGCCTGCAACAACCTGCGCCTGCCCACCAACGGCGGGCTGTACCCCTGGGAGTTCGAGAAGGGCGGCGAAAGCCTCAAGGTGCGTGTCTCCGGGCAAGTCACCCTCAACGGCGTCTACCCGCTGCTCGACGCCGCACTCGATGGCTTCGGTCTGAGCTACATCCCGGAAAACATTGTCGCGCCGTATCTGGCCGACGGCAGCCTGCTGCAAGTGCTGGAAGACTGGTGCCCGACCTTCGCCGGTCATCACCTGTACTACCCGAGCCGGCGTCAGGCGGCGCCGGCGTTTGCGTTATTGGTTGAAGCGTTGCGGTATCGCGGCTGATTGCCTACCCCAGCAACGCTATCAACTGATACCGCTGCGCATCGGTCAACATCGGCCCGAACCCGGCGCCGGCGTTGTCGGCCATGTAGCGCGGATTGCCGGTGCCGGGGATCACGCAAGTCACCGCCGGATGCGAAAGCAGATATTTCAGCGCCAGTTGCGGCCAACTGTTGACCTGCACATCCGATACCCAGCCCGGCAGCGGCTTGCCCTTGAGCCGTGTCAGCAAGCCGCCGCCACCGAACGGCCGGTTACAGATCACCGCCACCCCGCGCTCGCGGCACAACGGCAGAATGCGTTTCTCCACACCACGGTCGTCGAGGGCGTAGTTGATTTGCAGGAAATCCAGTTGTTCGGCCCCGAGCACTGCCTCGACTTCTTCATAGGCCGACGGCGTGTAATGAGTGATACCGATGTAGCGGATGCGCCCCTCGGCTTTCCACTCGCGCAGGATCGGCAGATGGCTTTGCCAGTCCAGCAGGTTGTGGATCTGCATCAGGTCGATGCGTTCGGTGCGCAACAGGCTGAAGGATTGCTCCATCTGCGCGATGCCCTCCTTGCGCCCGCGGGTCCACACCTTGGTCGCCAGAAATGCCGGCGAGCGCGGTTCGTGGATCGACAACAGCTCGCCAGTGATTTGCTCGGCGCGGCCATACATCGGCGAGCTGTCGATCAGCGTGCCGCCCTTTTTGAACAGTTCATCGAGCACCGCCGGCAGTTGTTTATAGGCGGGGTCGCCGGGCGCAACATCGAAGCCGCGGTACGTGCCCAGGCCCACCATTGGCAACAGCTCGGAGCTTGAAGGGATGGCGCGGGTCTGCATGGTCTGGTCTCCTGCCGTGCTGGGCGAAGTGGCCGGTGGCGGCGTGGCGGTGGCCAACGCCCGGTCAAAGGTGAAGACCGCCGAAACCCCGGCAGCCAGTGTGAGCAACCGGCGACGGGAGCAACCCTCAGTGTGGCTCATGCTGGTTCCCCTGCTGCGTGAAGCTGTTGCACGTTGTGTGCGACGGCTGGCCGTCTGCTGCGCTGGACTACACTGCGACAGCGAACACCCGCGCCCGGTTAAAGTTAGTCGAATGTCCAGAAAACTGATGTCACTCGTCGCCTTGCTCATCGCCCTCTACCTGCTGCTGTGCGGGGCGCTGTTCGTATTTCAGCGCTCGCTGATCTATTTCCCCCAGCCTGACAGCGCCGTCGCCACGACGGATTCGCGGTTGAAACTGACGATGCCGGATGCCGATGTGTGGGTAGCCACGCGCGCACACGTCGGGCCAAAGGCACTGATCTACTTTGGCGGCAATGCCGAGGACGTGTCGCGCAATCTGCCGTCGTTCAGCGAGGCCTTTCCCGACTACGCGCTGTTTTTGCTGAACTATCGGGGTTTCGGTGGCAGCGGCGGCTCGCCCTCGGAGGAAGCGATCGCCGAAGATGCGTTGGCACTGTTCGATCAGGTGTACGCCAGCCATCCGCAGATTGCCGTGATCGGCCGCAGCCTGGGTTCGGGGGTAGCGGTGCGCCTGGCGAGTCAGCGCCCGGCGAAACAACTGATTCTGGTGACGCCGTACAACAGCCTTGAAGACATCGCCGTCCGCCAATATCCGTGGATGCCGGTGAAGTGGCTGCTGAAGGATCGCTTCGAGTCGGGCCGCTATGCCGCGCACATTCGCGTACCGACCTTGCTGTTGGCGGCCAGCGATGACGAGGTGATACCACGGGACAGCACGCAGCGACTGCTACAGAGTTTCCCCAAAGGCGTGGCGACGCTGCGGGAGGTGCCGGATACGGGGCACAACTCGATTTCCGAGCGAGCGCAGTATCTGCAGTGGATGGAGGATGTGCTTGATCGCTGATAGCCGGTTATTGCGTTGTCTGGACAGGCGCCTTCGCGAGCAAGCCCGCTCCCACATTTTGTCCGGTTAACGCTGAGCCACTGTGGGAGCGGGCTTGCTCGCGAAGAGGCCAGCAGAGACGACATCGATTATTTGGGACGGCGCACTCAATGCACTGGTATCGCCGAATTCGATACCACCGCCAACAGGCCGAAAACAGATTGGCTGGCTGACCGGGTCACGAAATTGGTTAACCAGAATTTTGCCGTTATGGTGAAAAACACAGATTGCGCGCTGCACATCTGTGGACGTCTATTGCAACAGGCCACCTCAGACCGGAGAAATCGTCGCAAGCATTCCGATCAGAATGGTCAACGTCAGAAACCCACCCAGGAAAATCGCCATCTTGTTCATGCTGCTCTCCTCAATACTGAGCTGGCGGTGCACCGGGCGCTTCGGGATGAAGGACTGCCGCGAGTGACCGAACTGCCGGGCTATTCTGAGCGCCTGACTGAACCGGTTACAGAGGCAGATCCAACAGAAAAATGCGGATCAGATACCCATCTGATCCGGTCCGGCCATGGTCTGGTATTCAGATCGACGCACAACGGTCCGTGATCCGCCGCTTTGAACTAGAGTGAGTGCCGTCGCGCGAGAACAACAACAATCCCAGGAGTGGTCAATGTCCGAACTGAACCTGCACCCCAACGCCGCTGAATCCCTGAAGCACTGGCACGAGATGATCCGCACCGGCAACCTCAAGGCCTTGCCCGAACTGCTCGATGCCAATGCCGTGTTCCGTTCGCCCATGGCCCACTCGCCCTACCCCGGCGCGCCAGTGGTGACGATGATCCTCAACACCGTGTTCAACGTCTTTGAAGATTTCAAATACCACCGCGAACTGGCGACTGCCGATGGTTTGAATGTGGTTTTGGAGTTCAGCGCCAAAGTGGGGGCGAAAGAGCTGAAGGGCATCGACATGATTCGCTTTGATGAGAGCGGGAAGATTGTCGAGTTCGAGGTGATGGTGCGGCCGTTGAGCGGGTTGCAGGCGCTGGGGGAAGAAATGGGGCGGCGGCTTGGCGCCTATCTGGCAAAAGCGAAACCTGTGTAGGAGCTGCCGCAGGAGGTTTGTGGCATAAAAAAGCCCACTGACCGTTAACGGTTCAGTGGGCTTTTGCGTATCTGGCGTCTAGTTACAGAGCCATGTCACGTGCAGCATTTTCCTTCGGCGCCGCAGCTTTTTCAGCGGCAGGTGCAACTGGAGCAGCAGCCTGACCAATCACCGGAGGGGTTGGCAGTTCGAGGATTTTGGCGGTGTACGCCCACTCTTGTGCCACTTTGGCCGGATCGCTGTTCAGCTGGGTGCCGTAGCTTGGCACGATCTGGTGCAGCTTCGCTTGCCACTCAGGGGTGGCGACTTTGTCTTTGAAGACTTTCTGCAGCACGCTCAGCATGATCGGTGCAGCGGTCGACGCGCCTGGCGATGCGCCCAGCAGGCCGGCGATGGAGCCGTCTTGTGCAGCAACGATTTCGGTGCCCAGTTTCAGCACGCCGCCAGCGGCTTCATCACGCTTGATGATTTGCACGCGTTGGCCGGCCTGCCACAGGCGCCAGTCTTCGGCTTTGGCGTTCGGGAAGTATTCCTTCAGCGCGTTCATGCGGTCTTCATCCGACAGCATCAGTTGACCGGCCAGGTACTCGACCAGCGGGTATTCCTTGATGCCGACCTTGGTCATAGGCCAGATGTTGTGGGTGGTGGTGCTGGTCAGCAGGTCCAGGTACGAGCCTTCTTTGAGGAACTTGGTGCTGAAGGTCGCGAATGGGCCAAACAGGATGACGCGCTTGCCGTCCAAAACACGGGTGTCCAGGTGCGGAACCGACATCGGCGGTGCGCCAACCGAAGCTTTACCGTAGGCCTTGGCCAGGTGCTGCTCGGCGATGGCCGGGTTATCGGTCACCAGGAACGAGCCGCCGACCGGGAAGCCAGCGTATTCCTTGGCTTCAGGAATGCCCGACTTCTGCAGCAGATGCAGAGCGCCGCCACCGGCGCCGATGAACACGAACTTGGCGTCGGTTTCGGTCTTGGTGCCGTCTTTCAGGTTTTTGTAGCTGACGCGCCAGGTGCCGTCGGCGTTCTTGGTGATGTCTTCGACTTCACTCGACAGCTTCAGATCGAAGTTAGGCTTGGTCTGCAGGTAACCGGCGAACTGGCGGGTGATTTCGCCGAAGTTCATGTCGGTACCCAGCGGGCTCCAGGTGGCCGCGATTTTCTGGTTCGGGTCACGCCCTTCCATCATCAGCGGGACCCACTTCTTGATCACAGCCGGGTCTTCGGAGTACTGCATGCCGGCGAACAGCGGGCTCGCTTGCAGGGCTTCGTAGCGCTTTTTCAGGAACTTGATGTTGTCATCGCCCCACACGAAGCTCATGTGCGGAGTGGTGTTGATGAACGAGCGAGGGTTCTTCAGAACGCCTTGCTGAACCTGCCAGGCCCAGAACTGACGGGACACCTGGAACGCTTCGTTGATCTCGACGGCTTTCGGGATCGTCACGTTGCCTTTGTCGTCTTCCGGGGTGTAGTTCAGCTCAGCCAGGGCGGAGTGACCGGTACCGGCGTTGTTCCAGCCGTTGGAGCTTTCCAGGGCGACGCCATCCAGGCGCTCGACCATTTCCATCGACCAGCTTGGCTCCAGCTCATTGATCCACACACCCAGGGTGGTGCTCATGATGCCGCCGCCGATCAGCAGTACATCTACTTTCTTCGCTTCTGCAGCATTGGCGGAAGACATCCCCATCGCCAAAGCCAGCCCCAGCAAGGCCGTGTTCACTTTCTTAAACATCTGTTGCACCTATGATAAAACGCCTTCCGCCCGCCGCTGTTGTACGTGTGGGAGCCTTTTTCGCGACACTCAGGCCAGGGTCGCGAGCACCTTCACACTGCAATTTTGACGGGTGGGCACACAAGGCCGACGGACTGCATCGACCTCAGTTAATGTCCCTTCTGAACTGACTTCTTATCATTATTGGCTTCAGCTACTTGAGCGACAGGGATTCCGTCAGCCCGCCCCAAGGGCAGGCAGACTGAATTAGGTCAAACCAAGTTGGCGCGAAGAATATCACGTCAGGGCAAACCCGCGCGTCTGTTCCCGACTTGAGAGTCTTTTTCCGCTCTGGGCTTTATCGGCCGGCCTGGGCGGAACATGACCCTGCGGCCGCTCTGGCTGAAGTCTTTCAGCGATTCGCGCAGGGCTGGCAGGCAAATCGGGTCTACAGTTAATAGCAGGTGCCCTGCTCACCAGGCGCTCACTGAGTCCTGTGCTTCGATGGAACTCCCTCCTTTCGCACACCTCTCACGCTATGTAGTACTTCCCTTTTGCTTCGCGCTTGTGGAGGAATACCGTCATGCGCAAGTTATTGCTCGTTTCGTCGTTAATCTTATGCCTGCCATTCGGCTCGGCCATGGCCCGTGTGGATGCCAAGGACGTCGCCACCTCGGCCGGGGTATCCGCTTCGCTTTATTCAACCTTCAAGGACCACAAGATGGTCATCCCCGCCCGTGACGACCTGACGGCATTTGTCGCCAGCGACGGTGCGATCCGAGGGGTCTATCTGGAGTCTGTATTGCAACAGGTGCGGCAGGACAATCCCGGCATCAACGCCAGTGATGAAGAACTGGCCAACGCGATACTGGCGCATTACGAAGGCCTGAATCAGTAACAGCCCCGTACAGTACCGCCGATGGATGGGAACTGAGCGACCATGGGCAAACTGGCCGAACGGCCTCTATGATGGAGGCCATGACGACTCCTTTGCCCATTCGCTCGCCTTGCCCACCCGGCGCCTGCATTTGCGGGCGCGATCCGTTGCTGGAAACGCCCGGCGCGGATGTGCGCATCTTGCTGCTGACCCGGCAGGAAGAAAAGCGCCTGCTCGAACGTCTGGAAAACCTGCAGAGTCTGGCCGATCTCGAACGCCTGCAGCGCAAGATGTTCGAGCAGTTGGGCATTCGCGTGGACGTCGCACCGGGCTTCAATGAGGTGCGCACCATGCGCGGCATTGCAATCGTCATCGACGAACTGCCCGGCCTGTGCCGCAAAACCCGGCAAGCAATCCCGGCGGCGATCCGCCGAGGTCTGGAAAATCGACCGGAAATTGCTTTCGAGCTACTCAACGCTCATGACTTGCTGCGCGACGCCTGATTACTTTTTCAGGCCCAGCCGTTTGCGCATGTCTGCGGTGATGCTCTGGCGGGTTTTCTTCAGGTCTGCCCACGGCTCGTCACCGACCTCCGCCAGGCGCTGGTGGACGTTGCTCACGTTCCACTGATCGGCCCCCTTCAGCTCGGCCACCTCTTCGCGATAAATCGGCACCGATACCGGCAAGCCTTCACGGGTGCGCGCGGCGTAAGCGCAGATCGTCGTCGCGCCAAGACCGTTACGCAGATAGTCGATGAAGATCCGTCCAACCCGATTCTTCGGCCCCGAAACCGCAGAAAACCGTTCCGGCAACAGCTTGGCCATATGGCTGACGATCGCGTGGCTGAAATCCTTGACCTCATCCCAGCCAAGTTTGCGCGTCAACGGCACCACCAAGTGGATGCCCTTGCCGCCGCTGGTCTTGAGGAACGCCTTGAGTCCCAGTTCATCGAGTACGGTCAGGGTCAGTGCCGTGGCTTCCACCATGCTTTTCCATGGCAATGCCGGGTCGGGGTCGAGATCGAGGACAAACCGGTCAGGCTTGTCCAGATCGACCGTGGTGGCGTTCCAGGTGTGCAACTCGACCGTGCTCATCTGCACCGCGCCGATCAACGCTTCGGCGTTGTTGATCAGCATCACCGGCTGACCAGTGACGTCCTTGTCCAGCGTGGTGATGCCGGGAATCGCCAGATGCTCGGCGTTTTTCTGGAAGAACAGCTCGCCGGCGATGCCGTCCGGCGCCCGTACCAGCGCAACCGGGCGATCCTTGAGCTGCGGCAGAATCCACTCGGCGACGCTGGCGTAATACTCGGCCAGTTGCATCTTGGTGGTGCCGCTGACCGCATCGATCACCCGATCCGGGTGAGTGATACGCACCTTGCCGCTGGCCAGCCCCAGCTGTGACGGCGCCGGTTCGGCTTTCTTTGACTCAGCCGCTTTATTTGATTCGGCAGCTTTCTTCGACGCGGCCGCTTTTTTCGCAGGGGTGGCTTTCGCTGAAGTTTTCACGGGTTTCGCTCGCTCCTCGGTAATCGCCTTGGCCGGTTTGTCATTGCGCAGACCATGGAACACGGCGTGGCGTACCGAGCCGTCCTTGGTCATTTCAGCGAACGCCACTTCTGCCAACAGATTCGGTTTGAGCCAATGCACGCCTTTGGCTTCGAAGCCGCTCGGCGGATTGACCACCGCCGCCTTCTTCACCTGCAACGGCTTGAGCTGGGCGAGGATGCTTTTCAGTGTGGTTTCGTTGAACCCGGTGCCGACCTTGCCGGCATAGCGCAACTCGCCGCTGTCGCGATCATGCAGGCCCAGCAGCAACGCGCCGAACGCACTGCGCGAGCCTTTCGGATCGGTATAGCCGACGACCACGAATTCCTGCCGATGCTTGCACTTGAGCTTGATCCAGTCGCTACTGCGCCGCGACACGTAAGGCGAGCCGAGGCGTTTGCCGATCAACCCTTCCATCTGCATCTGGCAGGCGCTGTTGAGCAGTGCATCCGCCGTTTCGTCGAAGGCTTCGGAGAAGCGCAGCAACGGCTGCTCATGCCCACCGAGCACCGTGGACAACGCCGCGCGGCGCTCCTCGACCGGCACTTCGCGCAGGTCGACACCGTTGAGGTACGGCATGTCGAACAGGTAGTACATGATGCTGGCGCTGCGCCCGGCTTCGAAGGCGTTTTGCAGCGCCTGAAAGTCCGGTACACCGCGCTCGTTGGTGACCACCACTTCGCCGTCCAGCCACGCCGATTCAAGGCCCAGCTCAGCGAGGGCTTGCGCCTGTTGCGGCAGTTTGTGCGTCCAGTCGTGACCGTTGCGGGTGAAGAGTTGTACCTGATCGTGATCGATGCGCGCCATGATCCGATAGCCATCGAACTTGATCTCGTAGCTCCACTGCCCTTCGGGTGCGCTGTCGACCAGGGTCGCCAGTTCCGGCTTGAGTTGCGCCGGCAGTTTGGCCTTGCGTGCTCCGGTGAGTGTTCCGGACGCCGCTTTGCGAGGTTTGGCCGCAGACTTTTTCACAGGTTTGGCTTGCTCGGCGGCGAGCCTCGGTTTGCTGATCAGGGTGCGTTCGCTGAGCACGCTGTCCGGCTCTGCGCTCAGCACGTCGTAGTCGTCTTGTGGGCGGGCGGCGCTGTCCTGATGTTTGATCAGAAACCAGTTTTCCTTCTTGCCCGGCATGTGCGTGCGCACCAGATTCCAGATGCCGGAGAGCTTTTCGCCTTGCAGCTCGAACTTGAGTTTGCCTTTGGCGTAAGCCTTGGCCGGATCCTCCAGCGGAATCCACACGCCGCGATCCCAGACGATCACATCGCCCGCGCCATAATGGCCTTCGGGAATGCTGCCCTCGAACGTGGCGTAATCCAGCGGATGGTCTTCGACGTGCACCGCCAGGCGCTTGACCTTTGGATCGAGCGACGGCCCCTTCGGCACCGCCCAGCTCTTCAGCGTGCCATCGAGCTCCAGGCGGAAGTCGTAATGCAGGTGCGAAGCGTCGTGCTTCTGAATGCAGAACTGCAGCGCATGGTCACTGGCCTTGCTGCGGCCACGGCGTTTGACGGCGGCGGGCTCAGACGTCGCCGAAAAATCGCGCATGCGGTTGTAGTCGTCGAGGTTCCTGGTCATGGCGCACCTGCCTTGTGTCAGCCAATGCGGGTCACGGTCAGCGCGACCACGGCGATCCGGTCCACTCGCTGGTAACCGGGGCTCAACAACTCTTCACCGAACACGTCCGGGTCCAGTTCGCGATAGGTCCAGGCGAATCGCGTCGAATCCAGACGCGGCACCACGGTGTCGAAAAACGGATCGCGGCCATCGACCATCGCCACGCCGGTGTACAGCAGCAACGAACCACCGGGGGCCAGCCGATTGAGCGCCTGCTCGACGATACGCAGCGACAATCCGGCGCCGAGCGAGCCACCGCCATGCCGATAGGCACGCCCGGCCGGATCGGCCATGTACGGCGGGTTGGCGACAATCAGGTCGAAGCTGCCTTCGGTGCCCTGCAACACATCGCTGGCCTGCACCTCGACATTGGCGACCTCGGCCAGTGCCGCGTTGATCGCGGTCAGGCGCAGCGCGGCGGGGTTGATGTCCACCGCCAGCACTTGCGCTTCACGCCGGGCGCGGGCGATCAGAATCGCCCCGACACCGGCACCGCAGCCGATGTCCACGGCACGCTGGATCGGCGCAAAGCTCTGCTGCAGATGCGCGTGAATCAATTGCGCAAAACGGTAGGTGTCGGGGCCGAAAAACACCGAGTCGGCGGCGTCGGTGGGAAAGCCCGAATGCACGAACAGCAAGTCATCCAGACTCGACCAGCGCACCCGGCTCTTCAAGCGGCCGTCGTAGACGTCAATCACTTGCGCATCCTGCAATTGCCGTTGTTCGTCGGCAGACAACAGCCCCGGCTCGAACGGGCGCGACCAGCCGAAGACGTCGCGCAGGGTGTCGGCGACCTGCCCTTCGTCACGCTGGTTGACGCGCTGATGAGTCAAGGGCGTCGGCGTGACGAAACGGTAGCCGTCAGCCTGCAAGCGCCGGCCGAGTTGCAGCAGTGTCAGGTCGTTGGCGGACAGTTGTTCTTCCTGATTCATGGAGATTTCCTTAGCGCAGACTGGATTTGAGTTCGATGAAGCGACGTGTCGCCAGCAGACCCGCCGGGTGCGCGTGCCGGGCCGGTGACAACCATGGGATCAGCGTCGCCATTTGCGCGTGTCCGTCCTGACCTTGCAGCGCGGCCGTCAGGCGCTGCACATCGGGATCGTGCTCGGGCACGGCGGCGTCCGGGGTGGCGACCTGACGAGTGCGTCTTGGCGCCTGGGCTTTCTCGGACGGCGTCCAGTCGCCGGCAATCCAGTCGTGCAGCAGCTGCTTTTCATAAGGGCTGAACACGCCGAACATCGCCGCACCGTCACCATCGATCAACTGCCAGAAACGGCTGGCCTGCGGATCTTGATTGCGTTTGATCCAGCCTTTGTCCTGCATCGCCTGCAGGAAACCCGGTAGTTGCTCGGGGGTGGCCAGCCACTGATTGACAGTTTTGCCTTCAAAGCGGCAGTAGTCGGAATGCATGTGCTGACCGAACGGACGCTTGCGTTCGAGCATCGCCAGCACTTCCTGCTCCAGGTCAAAACCCTCGATGATCGCGCGACTGCCCAGCCCCAGGTCGTTGAGTCGATAGCCCAGCGACACCCGGCGCAGGAATTCGCCGCGATCAGCCTCCAGCGGCAGCAGATCGAGCACCGACTGCACGGCTTTTTGCGCATGACCGGTGCTGGCGTTGTCGATGGTCACATGCAGGGTGAAGTAGTACGGATCGATGCCCAGCTCGCTGAGTTCATAGGCGCTGATCAACAAGTGCAGCGGCAGTTGTTCGTAGCCGAGGTTGTAGCCGATCACCTCGGGCAGAAAGCTTTCGCCACAGGCACCGAGTGCCAGTTGCAGCGCGCCTTGCAGGTAGCGTTCGTCGTCGATGGCGCTGGCGTCCTGCAAGCCGTGCTCAGCGAGCAGTTTGCGATAGATCACCACATGGTTTTGCGCAGGATTGCCGTCGCCGAGTTCTTCCAGATAGGTACACAACAACCCGTCGAAACGCGGGTCGCGCCATTGCGGCAACAAACCATACAACCACGCACCATCCACCAGTTTGGTCGGCGCCACGGCTTGCAGAAAATACAGCGCATGGGACTTGTTGCTGAAGAACTGGCGCGGCCCACCGGCCTTGCGTTGTTGCAGGTAGTCGGCGTATTGCCGGGCAACGTCGGTGCAATGTCCGGCGACCCAGTCCTGCCAGGCAGACGGATCCTGCGGTAGCGCTTCGGGTAACAGCGCGGCACGTTGCAACTGCTCGGCGAGAAAATCCTGCGCAAGATTTCCAGGCTGATCCTCGAGCAGCAGTGCCTCATAAATACGCCGCAATTCACCGTTGGCAGTGATGGGCTGGTGCTGCGCACTCGGCGCATGCAGAGGGGTCAGGGCAGTCATGTCAGTGTTCTCGCTCGGTTGGCCGGTCAGGGCGTTGTTTCACGCCTCTACAGCAGCAGAGCAACCGCTACGGAGAAAAATTCAATCAACATGAAAATCGCCCTGACGGACGGAGCATCGCGGCCCCGGCACGGGCTGCCCGAGACCGCGATTTTTGACGGTATTTCAGACCTGACCTTTGGCCTGAGCCTCCAGATGCACCTGCAATTGCGGATCGATCTGCAGCGCCGCAGCCAGTTCATCCAGGTAGTTGCGTTCGGCGTCTTGCTGATCGTCCACCAGGATCACGCTGACCAGGTACATTTCGGCGGCCGTCGCCGGGTCGCCGTTGGCGGCCCCAGCTACTTCGTTCGCATCCAGCGGTTTGGCAACTTCAGCGTTAAACCATTGCTGCAATTCTGGATCGTCGGTGTGTTTGCCAATCTCTTCATCGATCATTTGCCGTTCCCGGTCATCGATCTCACCGTCAGCCTTGGCTGCCGCGATCAGCGCCCGCAGTACAGCATGCCCGTGTTCCTCGACTTCGGGCCCAGCCAGCAGATTTGCGGTTGGCGGAATCTGCTGTGGCGCCGCCGACGCCTGGCTGCGTTGCCAGGCCTGATACGCCTGGAACGCCATCATCCCCAGCGAGGCCAGTGCCGCATAATTGGTGCCGCCGGAACGACTTTGTGTACCGCCGCCACCGAGTGCCCCGCCCAACGCGCCGCCCAATCCACCGCCGCCACCGCCGCCAAGCAAACCCCCCAGCAATCCACCCAAACCGCCCAGCCCACCGGACTGCGCGCCACTGGCGCCTGTACTCGCGCCGCCGCCCAACAGGCCACCGAGCAAGCCGCCCAGTCCGCCCAGACCTGCGCCGGCCGAGGCGCCACTTGGTTGTCCCGCCGAGGCCTGGCCTCGCAGCAGTTGTTCGAGCAAATCGCTGGTGTTCATGATCTCGTCCTCAGGCATTGGCAATAACTGCGTCAGGCAACGATAGACCGCCGACGCCGGCGCGCCAGCACCGTTTGGCTGACACCGGCTGCCGTCGGCGGATTTCGCCGAGGTATTTTTTGTGCGGCCAGCTAAGATTCAAAGGTGATGAACCTTATCCCGGCCTGACCGGTCGATAGCTGCAACCCGACCCGGTTTGCCGGCGCCCTTTGCCAAAGGGTGATAACCGGCTTGCTTCATTTATCTGGAGAACGCCCCCGTGATATCGACCGTACACATCGCCAGGCTCAAAGCATGGGGCGCCCATGGTTTTACCGCGACCGGCGTGGTCACTGCATTTCTGGCGACCCTCGCCCTGCTGGAGAACCAGCCGACCCATTGCCTGATGTGGCTCGGCGTGGCATTGATCGTCGACGGCCTCGACGGGGCGCTCGCACGCAAGGTCAACGTGCAATCGGTGCTGCCGAGTTTCGACGGTTCGATCCTCGATCTCGTCATCGACTACCTGACCTACGTGTTCATCCCGGCGCTGTTTATCTACCGCTACATTCCCCTGCCCGACTACACCCTGCTGCTGAGCGTGTCGCTGATTCTGGTGTCGTCGCTGTTCTGTTTCTGCAACGTCAACATGAAGAGCAAGGACAACTATTTCGTCGGCTTCCCCGCCGCGTGGAACGTGGTTGCCCTGTGCCTTTACATCATCAATCCGGGGCCGTGGATCACCTTTTTGACCATCATCGGTCTGGCGCTGTTGACCGTCACCCGCATGAAATTCCTCCACCCGTTCCGCGTGCGCCGGTTCATGCCGATCAACATCGCGGTCACGGCGATCTGGCTGCTGTGCAGCCTGTCGCTGGTGCTCAATCACCCGGTGATCAATCCGCTGGTGATGGGTTTGTGGCTGCTGGCGTCGGCGTACTTCCTGGGGATCTGCATCTGGCGTACGGCGCTGGAGTGGGTGGATGGGGCGCATTTGAAATAGCGCCATACCTGTCAAACACCATTCCCCTGTAGGAGTGAGCCTGCTCGCGATGGCGGTGTGTCAGTCGGATATTTTTCTACTGACATACCGCCATCGCGAGCAGGCTCACTCCTACAAAGGTTTCATTGATCTTTCAGCGCTTGGTGATGACCACCTCAAGGTACTCGCTCGGCACCACCAGCGATCGCTCTCCCACCCGGTTCGAGCGGTTGAGCAGGTCCGCCAGATCACTCTCCAGCGCCTGCCCGCTTTCCGGCGGCAGTGCCGCAAAGGCCTTGTGCACCGGCCCGTACCAGTGGCGGAAAATGTCGATGAAATGCGCCGCCGAGCGATAGCGGAAGTTGAACGTGCGCCGCGTGACCTGCAGCAGGAACTGGCGCTCATCGAAGTGGCTGTGCAACCACGCTTCGGTGCCCCAGTTCGACGGCGGCTGGGCCACGGCGGGCGGCGGCACGTGGCGGCCGAGGACTTTGAACATCTGGCCGACGAAGCCCTCCGGCGTCCAATTCGCCAGGCCGATCCGCCCGCCCCGTCGGCAGACCCGCGCCAATTCCGCAGCCGCGGTGGCCTGATCCGGGGCGAACATCACGCCGAACGTCGAGAGCACCGCGTCGTAACTCTCGTCGGCGAACGGCAATGCTTCGGCATCGGCGACCTGAAAAATCACATCAAGATGCTCGGCCCGCGCCCGATCCTGTCCACGCTCCAGCAGCGCCGCGACATAATCGGTCGAGGTCACCTGACAACCGCGTCGCGCCGCCGCCAGAGTCGCATTGCCATTGCCGGCGGCGACATCCAGCACCTCCTCATCGCAGCGCAAGTCGCAGGCCTCGGCGAGGTTTTCGCCGACGATCTGCAAGGTGGTGCCGATCACCGCATAATCGCCGCTGGCCCAGGCGACTTTCTGGCGCTCTTTCAGGCCCGTCAGATCAATGGGGGTACTCATCAATCGTGCTCCGCTGCAGGTTGGGGGGACTGGCCCACTCACCCCACTATCGCGCCGAGGGTCAGCGGCGTCCCAGTCAATCGTCCGAAGAGCCGCTAAAACAGTGGCCGGGCCGATGAGTGGCGGGATTTTGTAAAGCCCTCGAAACACTGGCGGGATTGCCACGACCGTGCTGGAGCGCTTTCAGGCCTGGGACAACGATCAATGGCTGATGGTGCGCGACCTGTGAACGGGCGGCGACTGGAGCTAAACGGCGAATGGAGCATCACAAATCCCCTGTGGGAGCGGGCTTGCTCGCGAAAGCGGTGTGTCAGCTAGCCGATTAGTTGACTGATACAACGCCTTCGCGAGCAAGCCCGCTCCCACAGAGGGATTGTGTGAGCCACAAACGCTGCATCTTGCTCCAGCCCGGCTAGACTGATTCATTACCCGGTCGAGGGGGAATGCAGGACGGAGTCAGCTGTGCCCTGCCCACTTCTGTGACCACTGCCCTGCGGCCCATGCCTCGACATCGTTTTGCCACCGGACGGTGATCCTGTATCAGGAGCACTCGTGATGGACGAATCAAGGCTCAATGCATTCATGGGCAAACTGGTCAACGACATGGGCGGCGCCGCAATGCTGGCGAACGTGATCGTTGGCGAAGAACTCGGGCTGTACCGGGCAATGGCCGACAGTCAGCCGATTACCCCGCAAGCCCTCGCCGAAAAAACCACCTGCAACCCGCGCCTGGTGCGCGAATGGCTCAGCGCCCACGCCGCGTCCGGCTATATGGAACACCACGATGGCCAGTTCCGTCTGCCGGAAGAGCAGGCGCTGGCCCTGGCTGTCGAAGACTCGCCGGTGTATGTCGCCGGCGGACTCGGTGTGGTGGCGTCGTTCTTCCACGACAAGGACAAACTGGTCAAAGCCATGCGCGGCAACGGCGCCCTGCCCTGGGGCGATCATCACCCCTGTATGTTCAGCGGCACCGAACGCTTCTTTCGCCCCGGCTACAAAGGTCACTTGATCGCGGAATGGCTGCCGGCGCTGGAGGGCGTGATCGCCAAACTTGAAGACGGCGCCAAAGTCGCCGACATCGGCTGCGGCCACGGCGCCTCGACGGTGATCATGGCGCAGGCGTTTCCCAACTCGCAATTCGTCGGTTTCGACTATCACGCGCCGTCGATCACCGTCGCCACCCAGCGCGCCGAAGAAGGTGGCGTCAGCAGCCGGGCGAAATTCCTCCAGAGCACTGCCAAAAGTTACCCCGGCAGCGACTACGACCTGATCTGCTACTTCGACTGCCTGCACGACATGGGCGACCCGGTCGGCGCTGCGCGGCATGCGTTTAAATCGTTGAAGGATGACGGCACGGTGCTGCTGGTCGAGCCGTTTGCCAACGATGCGCTGGACGACAACATCAACCCGGTTGGGCGACTGTTTTACGCGGCCTCGACCTTTATCTGCACGCCGAATTCGCTGTCGCAGGAAGTCGGCCTGGGGCTGGGTGCGCAGGCCGGTGAAATGCGTTTGCGCAAGGTGTTTGCCGAGGCCGGGTTCAAGCATTTCCGCCGCGCGACGCAGACGCCGTTCAATCTGATTCTGGAAGCGCGCAAATGAGCACTGACCGGGCCTGAATCTGTGGCGAGGGTGCGTGCTCTCGCCACGGTGTCAGTACTTCCGGCGCAAGCCATTCTGGCTAAAAACGAATAAGAATAGCGCTCCTTATACCTGTCATAAATGACAGTATCGCGACCTGTAGCGACCTCCTAGAATGGATTTTCGCCACCGGAACCCCCTCATCCGACAGGAAGCACGCTCATGGACACGCTCACGCAGGCTGCCGAAGGAACAATGACAGCAAACATCAAGAATCAACCAACGTTCACTGCCAACCCGCCTATTGATGTTCGGCGCACTGAGCAGCACTGGCGAATAGAAGCGCATCATAAACCTGGAACCGGCAATCGAAGCCTGTACTTTCTGGTTCCATTGAGCCTGCCTGACAACGGTGACGAGCGAGTCTATGCACTTAGCACCAGCGATAATCCGGATCACGCGTTGGTCTACTACTTTGGCCAGGACTACTTCATTCCTTCGAGCAGCGGAACTTTGTCGATTCGGTACAACGCGGACAGTCAGCAAATGCTTGCCACGTTTGATTTCAAGGGACAATTTTTAGGGTTTGAACTGGACGTGAGTGACGGACAATTTGACCTGAAAGACATTGACCCAACGGTCGTCAACACTGCCCAGTTGTTCACTGCCGACCTCGCTGGAGTGGCGCCCTCGAAATTTCTTGCCGACACGGTAAACGTGACCAAAAACGAAGACCACATTGTAATGGACGCCGATCAAATCGCCTGGGAAATCGATCCTCCCCGACTTCAGCAGGTCAGGCTGTCCATCGGTCATGGAATCAGCAAGGGCAAGCATCATTTCGGCAAATCCGACGATCCTGTACGAGCCTCCTACACCACCAGTGGCGGAACTGACCCCGGCATTTATCATGCAACTGCAGGGACGCTCACACTGACCGAGAATCCGTCTACCGATCGCTTGCTCGGAGAGCTGACATTTGAAGGTGAGTACGGTGACAAGGTGGTTACTCTGACCGAGGGAATTATCGACTACACCAAGGCATAGCGACTTGAATCACCGCTGGCCGGGCAAGCGCCTGTTGTCGGGGCGCTGGCTCTCTCGCCACCGAGTCGGTGCTAACCTGCAAGGCACTCATCTGCCACGGAGCGCTGACCATGCTCGACAGCCCGACCAGCGAACACCTCGATACCTTGCACCAGGCCATGGCCGATGGCGATTTCCTGGTGCTGACCGGCGCCGGTATCAGCACGCCGTCGGGCATCCCGGATTACCGCGACAGCGAAGGAGTGCGTCGTGGCCGGCAGCCGATGATGTATCAGGAATTTCTCGCCGCCCCGGAATCACGTCGTCGCTACTGGGCGCGGGCCATGCTTGGCTGGCCGCGGGTGCGTCAGGCGCGACCGAATGCGGCGCATGCAGCACTGGCCGAGTTGCAGCGCCAGGGACTGATCAGCGCCTTGATCACGCAGAACGTCGATACCCTGCATGATCAGGCCGGCAGTCAGGACGTGATCGAACTCCACGGCAGTCTGCACCGGGTGTTGTGCCTGGATTGCGGCCAGCGCAGCGCGCGTGACGACATTCAGCAGCGGATGGTCGAGCAGAATCCGTATCTGGCCGGGGTCGACGCGGTGCAGGCGCCGGACGGCGATACCCTGCTCGACCCGGCCTTCGAAGCACGCTTTCAGACTCCGCAGTGCCCGTATTGCGCCGGTGAACGGATGAAGCCGGACGTGGTGTTTTTCGGCGAGAACGTGGCGCAACCGACAGCGGCGCGAGCCATGGCGGCGGCAGAGAATGCTGCGGGATTGCTGGTGGTGGGTTCGTCGCTGATGGCGTATTCGGCGTTTCGTCTGTGCCGGGTGATTGCTGATCGGGGCAAGCCGTTGCTGGCGATCAATCTGGGCAAGACCCGCGCCGATGATCTGCTGGATCTGAAGATCGAGGCGTCATGCGAGCAACTGCTGCCGATGCTGGTGCAACGCTTGACTTCCTGAACCGATGATTCCCCTGTGGGAGCGAGCCTGCTCGCGATAGCATCCTTTCAGCCAAGACTGTCCTCGACTGATACCCCGCCTTCGCGAGCAAGCCCGCTCCCACAGGATCAATGTTCGGCTTTGAGGATGTCGAACAGTGCCTGCGCCGCTGCCGACAGTTCATTGCCCGGCTCAGTCAGCACGCCAATCGCCCGCTCCACCGAATCATTCAGGGTCAGGCAACACGCACCCAGTTCCTGCATCTGCTCGGCACACAACGCCGGTACCGCACTGACTCCCAGCCCGCTGGCGACCATGCGCCCGACCGTTGCCAGTTGATGGCTTTCGAATTCCACCGGCAGTTTCAGGCCCCGGGCCTGCAAGTGTTCTTCGAGCATCACCCGTACCGTCGACGGCCGTTGCAGGGTGATGAACGGTTCCTGCAGCAAGGTCTGCCAGTCGATTTCGCCAAGCCCGGCCAGCGCTGAATCCTGTGGCACCACGGCGACAAAGCGGTCCATGTACAGCGGGGTAAATGTCAGCGAGGTGTTCTGCATCGGCTCGAATGCCACGCCCAACTCCACCTGCCGGTCGCGGACCATTTCCAGCACTTGCTCGTTGATCACGTCGTTGACCGTGACGTTGACGTTCGGATAGCGCGCGCGGAACGTCTTGAGGATCGGCGGCAGCAGGTTGCCGGCAAACGATGGCATCGCCGCCAGCGTCACCCGCCCGCGTTGCAGGCTGAAGCGCTGGCGCATTTCGTCTTCGGCGTTGTCCCAGTCAGCGATCAGGCGCCGGGCCAGCGGCAGCAGCGATTCGCCCTCGGCAGTCAGCGCCACGTTGCGCGTGTTGCGACTGAACAACCGCCCGCCCAGCCCCTCTTCCAGCGCCTTGATGGTCAGGCTCAGTGCCGATTGCGACAGGTGCAGGCGCTCACAGGCCACAGCGAAGCTCAGGCTCTGGGCCACAGCGAGGAAGGCGCGGATCTGTTTGATGGTCATACTGGATACCTTACCGTTTCAACGTCGTACCTACTGTAGGAGCTGCCGAAGGCTGCGATCTTTTGATCTTGATCTTAAAAAACAAAATCAAAAGATCGCAGCCTGCGGCAGCTCCTACAGGGATAGCGTCAACTATTGAGCTTTATCAATCAATCAACCTTAAAAATCAACTTAACAAATATATCGCTCAGCGAGACACTCCAGTCATTCGGCTAGCCAGCCGCCCGACAAACAATAAAAGAGGTGCATATGGCAGGTTTCGACAAGCGCGTGAGTTCCTACGAGGAAGCTCTGGCGGGTCTTGAAGACGGCATGACCGTGATCGCCGGCGGCTTCGGCCTGTGCGGCATCCCGGAAAACCTGATCGCCGAGATCAAGCGCAAGGGCACCCGCGACCTCACCGTGGTTTCCAACAACTGCGGCGTCGATGGTTTCGGCCTCGGTGTGCTGCTGACCGACCGCCAGATCAGCAAGGTGATCGCCTCCTACGTCGGCGAAAACAAACTGTTCGAAGAGCAACTGCTCAAGGGCGACATCGAAGTCATCCTGACCCCGCAAGGCACCCTCGCCGAGAAAATGCGCGCAGGCGGCGCCGGCATCCCGGCCTTCTTCACCGCCACCGGCGTCGGCACCCCGGTCGCCGAAGGCAAGGAAGTGCGCGAGTTCAACGGGCGCAAGTACCTGATGGAAGAGTCCATCACCGGCGACTTCGCCATCGTCAAAGGCTGGAAAGCCGACCATTTCGGTAACGTCATCTACCGCCACACTGCGCAGAACTTCAACCCGCTGGCCGCCACCGCCGGCAAGATCACCGTGGTCGAAGTCGAAGAAATCGTCGAGCCCGGCGAGCTGGATCCGTCGCAGATCCACACCCCCGGCATCTACGTCGACCGGGTCATTTGCGGCACGTTCGAAAAGCGCATCGAACAGCGCACCATCCGCAAATAATTCAGGCTGACGGAGAATAACAACATGGCACTTACCCGCGAACAAATGGCTCAGCGCGTCGCCCGCGAAATGCAGGACGGCTACTACGTCAACCTCGGCATCGGCATTCCGACCCTGGTCGCCAATTACATTCCCGAAGGCATGGAAGTCATGCTGCAATCGGAAAACGGCCTGCTCGGCATGGGGCCTTTTCCGACTGAAGAAACCATCGATGCCGACATGATCAACGCCGGCAAACAGACCGTGACCGCGCGCATCGGCGCATCGATCTTCAACTCCGCCGAATCCTTCGCGATGATCCGTGGTGGGCATGTCGACCTGACCGTACTCGGTGCGTTCGAAGTCGACGTCGAAGGCAACATCGCTTCGTGGATGATTCCCGGCAAACTGGTCAAGGGCATGGGCGGCGCGATGGATCTGGTGGCCGGGGCCGACAACATCATCGTGATCATGACCCACGCTTCCAAGGACGGTGAGTCCAAACTGTTGGCCAGGTGCAGCCTGCCGCTGACCGGTGCCGGCTGCATCAAGCGCGTACTGACCGACCTCGCCTATCTGGAAATCGAAAATGGCGCTTTTGTCCTCAAGGAACGCGCACCTGGCGTCAGCGTCGAGGAAATCGTCGCCAAAACCGCTGGTAAACTGATCGTCCCGGATCACGTACCGGAAATGCAGTTCGCTGCCCAGTGAGGAATTCGAAAATGCAAGACGTCGTAATTGTTGCCGCCACCCGCACCGCGATCGGCAGTTTCCAGGGTTCTCTGGCCAGCGTGTCCGCGGTGGATCTGGGCGCTGCGGTGATTCGCCAGTTGCTCGAACAGACCGGTCTGGACGGTGCGCAGGTCGATGAAGTGATCATGGGCCAAGTGCTGACGGCCGGCGCCGGCCAGAACCCGGCGCGTCAGGCGGCGATCAAGGCCGGTCTGCCCCACGCCGTGCCGGCCATGACCCTGAACAAGGTCTGCGGCTCGGGCCTGAAAGCCCTGCACCTGGGCGCGCAGGCGATCCGTTGCGGCGATGCCGAGGTGATCATCGCTGGCGGTCAGGAGAATATGAGCCTGTCCAACTACGTGATGCCGGGCGCACGCACCGGTCTGCGCATGGGGCATGCGCAAATCGTCGACACCATGATCAGCGATGGCCTGTGGGATGCGTTCAACGATTACCACATGGGCATCACTGCCGAGAATCTGGTCGATAAATATGAGATCAGCCGCGAGCAGCAGGACGCCTTCGCCGCCGCTTCGCAGCGCAAAGCGGCGGCGGCCATCGAGGCCGGGCGCTTTGTCGATGAGATCACGCCGATCCTGATCCCACAGCGCAAAGGTGACCCGGTAGCGTTCAAGATCGACGAACAACCACGCGGCGACACCACCGCCGAATCGCTGGCGAAACTGCGTCCGGCGTTCAAGAAGGACGGCAGTGTCACCGCCGGCAACGCTTCGTCGCTGAACGACGGCGCCGCTGCGGTGATCCTGATGAGCGCCGAGAAAGCCAAGGCCCTGGGCCTGCCGGTGCTGGCAAAAATCGCCGCGTACGCCAACGCCGGCGTTGACCCGGCGATCATGGGCATCGGCCCGGTCTCGGCCACCCGCCGCTGCCTGGACAAGGCGGGCTGGAACATCGGCCAACTCGACCTGATCGAAGCCAACGAAGCTTTCGCTGCGCAATCGCTGGCAGTGGCCAAGGATCTGCAATGGGATCTGGACAAGGTCAACGTCAACGGCGGCGCCATCGCCCTCGGTCACCCGATCGGTGCGTCGGGTTGCCGGGTGCTGGTGACACTGCTGCACGAAATGATCAAGCGTGATGCGAAGAAAGGTCTGGCGACCCTGTGCATCGGCGGCGGTCAGGGTGTGGCGCTGGCGCTGGAACGCGCTTAACCCAAGAGTTCACAGCGCGCGGTGGATCCACGACATCCGCTGCTCGCTGGCAACAAAAACCCGGTGCGACTTGCGTTGCACCGGGTGTTTTTTTGTCCTTTGAAATTTGCAGTGAATGTTCCTCCCTCTTCGCGAGCAAGCCCGCTCCCACAGGGGAATGCATTCCAAGGTGGGAGCGGGCTTGCTCGCAAAGGGGCCAGCTCAGGCTACAGAAAAACCAGGCTCACACCGCCATCTGCAAAATCAACCAGGCATTCGCCCCACTGATCACCGCAAACAAGCCCCACGCCAGCACCCGGGTCGGCAGTCTATTCACAAACGGCCCCATCAGCTGTTTGTCGCTGGTCATGCGAATCAGCGGGTACAGCGCAAATGGCAGTTGCAGGCTGAGCACCACCTGACTCAACACCAGCAACTTGCCCACCGCGTTATCCCCCATCAGCCACACGCCGAGGAACGCCGGGATCAGTGCCAGTCCGCGAGTGATCAAACGCCGCTGCCAGCAGGGAATCCGCAGGTTCAGATAACCCTCCATGATCACCTGTCCGGCGATGGTCCCGGTGAACGTCGAGCTCTGTCCCGACGCCAGCAATGCGACGCCGAACAGCACACTGGCCAGCGCGCCGCCGACCAGCGGGTCGAGCAGGTGGTAGGCTTCCTGAATGTCGACCACGTCGGTATGCCCGGACTGGTGAAACGCAGCCGCCGCCAGTATCAGAATCGCCGCGTTGACCAGCAACGCCAGCGCCAGTGAACCGATGGTGTCGATGCGTGCCAGGTTCACCGCGTCCTGCTTGCTCGCCAGGTCCTGGCCGATCATCCGCGTCTGCACGATCGAGGTGTGCAGGTAGAGGTTGTGCGGCATCACCGTGGCGCCGAGGATGCCGATTGCCAGATACAGCGGCGCGGCATCGCTGATCGCCGAAAGCGACGGTTTGAAGCCAGCGAACACGTCTGGCCAGTAGGGTTTGATCAGTACCAGTTCAACGAAGAAACACACGCCGATGGTCGCCACCAGCACCAGCATGATCGCCTCCAGCCGACGGAAGCCACGGTTCTGCAGGGCCAGTACCAGCAGCGTGTCGAAGGCCGTCAGGGCGATGCCGAAGGTCAGCGAACAGCCGAGCAACAAGTGGAATGCCAGGGCGCAACCGAGCACTTCGGCCAGATCGGTGGCGATGATCGAGATTTCCGCCAGCACCCATTGCAGGCGTGCGGCCGGCGTGCTGTAGCGCTCGCGGGACAGCTGCGCCAGATCGCGACCGGTGGCAATCCCCAGGCGCGAACACAAGCACTGCACGACCATCCCCGCCAGACTCGCCAGCAGCACCACAAACAGCAAACTGTAACCAAAACGCGAACCGGCCTCGATGGCCGTCGCCCAGTTGCCCGGGTCCATGTAGCCGATCGACACCAGCAATCCGGGACCGGCAAAACGCAGCGCACGTTTGAAAAACGAGGCGCGGGGATCGACTTCCACACTGCCGGCCACTTCCGGCGGGCAGAACGGCGCAGTGGCAATTTTGGGTAAGCTGAATTTCACGCACACATCCAGAAACAAGTCGGAAAGTCGCAGCTTAGACGTTTCAGTTGAACCCTTGAAGAGCAAAAGATCGCAGCCTTCGGCAGCTCCTACATTGGAATGCGTTGCACTGTAGGAGCTGCCGAAGGCTGCGATCTTTTGATCTTAACGACTCACACCCAATAACTGCTGACGCAACTCGGGGTTACGGGTACGCGGATCAAGCCAAATGTTGAAAAACGCCCGGGCAAACTGCGGATCATCGATTTCATGCTGCAACTGCTGACCGACAAAAAACCGTGCGCCCTGCCCTGGCAGATACACGCCTGTAATCCGCGTGCCAGCCTGCACATCGACGAACGATTGCTGCATTTGCCCTTGCCACGCGGCCAGTTGTGCCGGACTGACTCCCGAGCCGGCCAGCCGTTTGATTTCATCGACGCTGGCCTGTACCAGATCATCGCGCGAGATCTTGCGCCGGTAGATCAGCTCCAGGGCGAAGGGTTGTTCGGTCGACAACGGGCGTGCCGCGCTCCACAACCGAGCGTTGTAGACGTCGAAACCGAACACACTGAAATCCCCGGTGCCGATGATTTGCGCGCCGGGCACGGCGTCCTGCCAATTGGCCCAGGTCGGCGTGAGTAACAACGCCCACAAGCCGATGCCACAGCACCCACGCAGCAACTTTGATGGTTTGCTCATCGCGGTATCGACTCCGGTAAACCCTGATCTTCAGAGCATAGCGGATATCACCCGCAGACTTTGTATACAAAAACTGTCGATCAATGCGCCAATCGGTTACCTTGGCCACTTCCTTCCCCGAGGCCTCCCGCGTGCTGATTCTCAAATTACTGCTGATCCCCGGATTTCTGCTGCTGATTTCCCTCGCCGGCAAGCGCTGGGGGCCGAGCGTGGCCGGTTGGCTGTCGGGGTTGCCGGTGGTGGTCGGGCCGATTCTGTTCTTCCTCGCCATCGAACAGGGGCCGCAGTTTGCTGCGCAATCAGCGGTCGCAGCGCTGTCAGCGATGTTCGCCATGATCGCGTTCTGCATCACCTACGCGCAGGTGGCGCAGCGGGCGAACTGGCCGTGGGCGCTGACGGTTTCGCTGTCGGTGTGGGCGGGACTGGCGCTGGTTTTGTCGCTGATTCCGCCGTCGCTGCCGTTCTCGATCGCTGCGGCGGCGATTGCCCTGTTGGCGGCGCCGCACCTTTTTCCCGACGTGCAACCGGTGTTGAATGGCCCGGCGCCGAAGTCGGACAAACTGCTCTGGCGCATGATTGCCGGCGCGGCGCTGACGCTGCTGGTGACGATGCTCGCGAGTACCGTGGGTGAGCGCTGGAGCGGCCTGCTCGCGGTGTTCCCGGTGCTCGGCAGTGTGATGGCGGTGTTCTCGCAGCAGACCCGCGGCCCGGCATTTACTGCGGCATTGCTGCGGGCGACGGCGATCGGCATGTACTCGTTTTCGGCGTTTTGCCTGGTGTCGGCGCTGACCCTGCCAAGCCTGGGCCTCAGCGGATTCATCGCCGGTGTCGCGGTGTCGGTGGCCATGCTCGGCGTCACTCGCAAGTTGCTGGCTCGACAGGTCCCGGCAAAGGCCAACCACCCCAAGGCTGACGCAAACGCCTGACAAACCGCGCTGGAATGCCAGGCATGCTCCGTGGGATCATCGCGGCCCTGGCGCGACCATCCCTCGGAGATTCACATGTCATTGCTCAGCAAGAAAGCCGTCGTCCTGTTGCTGGCGGCGGTCGCCGGTCTCGGCGCCCTCAACGCCCAGGCAGCCAAGCCCAAGGAAAAGGCCTCGACCAACAACGTGTCGATGCTCGACGGCAAGTTCACCTTCGTCCTGCCCAAAGGCTTCACCGCCGACCCGCTGCCGGCCGGGCCAACCGGTGCCAAGGGCACGATGTACACCAATCAGGCGACCAAGACTGTGGTCATCGCCGCCGAAAACCAGATCGCCGGTGGCGCCAGCGTCAAGGACAACGACAACGAATTTCTCGATGGCAGCCTGGCGAGTTTCATTGATGATCAACGCAAGGCTCTGCCGGATTTCAATAAGCTCAGTGAAAAAAGCCTGACCCAGAAAAGCAGCGGCCTCGGTGTGCGTCAGGTCGACAGCACCGCCACTCAGGGCGGCGGCCAGACACTCAACACCACCCTGCTCGCCGCCTCCGGCAAGCGCATGGCGCTGGTCCAGGTGATTTCCCGGGCCAGCGACAAGAGCGGTCACGATGCGCTGGTGAAAACCATCCTCAAGGACAAGTGATCGTCACGGATTGAGCTGCTGCAGCCAGGCATTCAAGTCGCGCAGCTCGGCCGCGCTGATGCTGTGGCCGACGCCGGGATAGGCGTGAAACTCGGGTGTGTAGGCGAGTTTTTGCAGCAGCGCATTGGCCGCGGTGCCGTCGCGGTACGGCACCCGATCATCGGCGGTGCCGTGGCCGATGAAGATCTTCAGCGGCAACGGTTGTTGCTGCGCCTTGAGCTCGGTTTTCAATACCGGCAACAGCCGTCCGCTCAACGCCGCGATACCACCGACCGCCACGGGCGGACGCAAGCCCACTTCGTAGGTCATCATCGCGCCCTGGCTGAAACCGATCAGGTACACCTTGTCCGGGCTGGCGTGATATTTCTGCGCCGCCTGCGCGATAAAATCCCGCAACTTCTCGCCGCTGGCCTTCAGGTCATCGGTCTCGCCGTTGTAGGCACCTTCGCCTTTCTTGCGAAACCACTGGAAACGCCCTTCGCCCAACGCCAACGGCGCCTGCACCGACAGGTAGTTGTACTGCGCCGGCAGCTGAAACTTCATACCGATCAGATCGGCTTCGTTACTGCCGTAGCCGTGCAGAAAAATAACCAGTGGCCGAGTGTCAGCGTCCGGGTGAACCTGTTCGATGTACTTCAGTGGCAAGTCGCTTTGCAGCGTGGTTTGCGCATGGACGGCGCTGGACGCCAGGAGGGTTAACAGGGCAAACGCCTTCAACATAAAGCCTTCCTTCACAGAGTGACGGGTTCGTCGGTGAGCCTAACACTCTCTGAAGATTGTGGTGCTGACGAGACCGCTATCGCGAGCAGGCTCACTCCTACAGGGACAACGCATTCCAAATGCAGGAGTGAGCCTGCTCGCGATGAGACCGGAAAATCCAAGGAAATCTGTCAGTCGTTGATCAGCTTGCCCGCCCGAATCGGCTCGCGCCCCGCCACCTTGGCCTGCCAGATCCCCGGCTGGGTGTAACGCCCGCGATCAATCGCAAACAGCACGCCGCTGGTGCCGGCGCGCACGGTAGTCAGCCGGTCATTCAACGGATCCACCACCTCGAACAGCGCGTCGCCCTTCTCGACCCATTCCCCGGCATTGCGCAGGAAGCTGACCACGCCATGGTGCGGCGCGAACAGGTATTCGGTGCCTTCGAACGGCATGCCTTCACAGCAATCTTTCGGTGCCGCCGGCCATTCGCCGCTGATGAAGCCCTGCTCGGCGAGAAAGCCGAGAATCGCTTCGCAATTGGCCTGGGCCTGATCGACCCGCGTGTCGCCCATGCTGCCCAGTTCCAGAGTGGTGGCGAGGTTCGCCGGGGGAATCGCCGCGTTCGGGAACGCCCGCGCCAGGCGCAGCCACGGCGACGAGCACGATTCGTCGAACGAACTGCCACCGGAGTCTTCACACAACAGCGCCACGCCAGCCTTCAGTCGCGCTGCCAGCGATTGCCAGCGCGGCCAGTGCTGCGGCAGTGCGTAAATGTGAATCGCCGCTTCAAAATCGCAATGCAGATCAAGGGTAATGTCGGCGTCGCAGGCATGGCGCAGCAGCAAGCGGTGCAGCGCTTCCAGTTGCGAAGCCGGGGCTGGCAACTCATCGAGCACCTGGCCCATGGTCTGGCGGATCAAGGCGATGTTGGCCTCGGCATCGCTGCCCAGTTGCTCGCCGATTTGCGCCGCCACCGGCGCACTGAGTTCAACAAACGAGCGGTTGAAATTCTTCCCGCTGCCCAGCTCGAAGCGGCCCATGTGGCTGCCCTGCAGGTGCTGGTCGAGGCCGATCGGATTGGCCACCGGCACCAGCTCGATCACGCCTTGCAGACGACCCTGCTGTTCCAGCTCGTTGAGGCGTTGCTTGAGTTCCCATGCGGTGCGCATGCCCGGCAGTTCGTCGGCGTGCAGACTGGCCTGGATGTACACCTTGCGAGTGCCTGCGCCGTAACGGAAGACGCTGAGGGAACGTTCGCTGCCCAAATGGCTCCAGGGCAGAACATGGTCGATGCGTTGCATGAGAAAACTCCTGAAAATTGAATCGGCGAAAATCCCCTGTGGGAGCGGGCTTGCTCGCGAAGGCGGTGTATCAATCAATGATTATGTTGAATGTTATACCGCCTTCGCGAGCAAGCCCGCTCCCACAGGGGGTCTTTGTCTTCAGGGAAAGAGCACAAAAAAAGTGGCCACCGCATTCACGGGGCCACTTTTTTCTACAGCGTATTAATGACCGTACACGTCAAAGTCGAAGTACTTGTCCTGGACTTTCTTGTACTCGCCATTGGCGCGGATTTCGGTGATGGCCTTGTTGAATTTCTCGGCCAGTTCGGTATCGCCCTTGCGTACGGCAATCCCGGCACCGCCGCCGAAGTACTTGGCGTCTTCGTAGGTCGGGCCGACGAATTCGAAGCCTTTACCGGCGTCGGTCTTCAGGAAACCGTCGCTGAGGTTGACCGAGTCTGCCAGCATCGCGTCGAGACGGCCGGATTGCATGTCCAGGTTGGCTTCCTGTTGCGAGCCATAGCGCACCACTTCAAACCCGGCTTCCTTGGCCATGTCGGTGGCATAGCGGTCGTGGGTACTGGCGCGCAGCACGCCGACTTTCTTACCCTTGAGCTCGGTCAGCGGGTCTTTGACACCGGAGCCTTCCTTCATCACGAAGCGCGCCGGGGTGTGGTAGTACTTGATGGTGAAATCGACGTTTTTCTTGCGGTCGTCAGTGATGGTCATCGAGGACAGGATCGCGTCGATCTTCTTCACTTTGAGTGCCGGGATCAGGCCATCGAACTCCTGCTCGACCCACACGCATTTGACGTCCATCTGTTTGCACAGGGCATCACCGATATCGACGTCGAACCCGGTGAGTTTGCCATCAGCGGTTTTCATCGAAAATGGCGGGTAAGCGGCTTCGATCCCCAGACGAATCGGTTTGGCGTCTTCGGCCACAGCGGTCAGGGACAACATCGACAGTGCCAGGGCACCGAACATCACTAGCTTCTTCATTTATTACTCCTGTGTGCGGAGGCTTTTATTGGCAGCTTTCGATTGAACGTTCGGTCATGGCTTTTTGAAAGCAAAAACCGAAGTGGCCGGCAGTCTATGGCGACGCGCACAGGGCAAATTGTGTTTAAGCGACAAATACTTACAGAAAATCGGCGCCACCGTTGACCGGGATCAACGGTGCGCCGACATGGTGCAAAGGCTGTAGGACAAACCCTCGAAAAGGGTACCTATTGCTCATGTAGGAGCTGCCGAAGGCTGCGATCTTTTGCTCTTGTTCTTAAAAAAAGTCAAAAGATCGCAGCCTGCGGCAGCTCCTACAAAAGCATTCAGCATTCGCAGGCGATGGGGGTTTTGGCGGGTTGTTCGACGCTCAGCGAAAAGCCTTCATCCAGCCATCCGGTCACGCCGCCGATCATCTCCTTGACCGGGTAACCCAACGCCGCCAGTTTCACCGCTGCCTTATTGGCGCCGTTGCAGTGCGGGCCGGCGCAATAGACCACGAACAGCGTGTTCCTCGAATACTCCGCCAGACCTTCGCTCGTCAGCAAACGTGTCGGGATATTGATGGCGCCCGGCACATGACCGCGCTCGAACGCCAGCGGCCCGCGCACATCGACCAGCACAAAATCGACTTCGCCGGCCTCCTGGCTGCTGAAGACGTCGGAACAATCGGTCTCGAAGGTCAGACGGTTGCTGAAATGCATCAGGGCAATCGCTGACGGTGCGGCAGGAATTTCGCGAACCAGGCTGGTCATGCTGTTTAGCTCCTACATCTGTTGGGGGTGTAAACAGACTTTATCGGGCCAGCACTTGGCGCTACAGTGGCGGGCAAGACACTCACCGGGAATTTTCCGCCAAATGCCAAATTCACCTGGATTGGTCGCGATTCTGGCCTACGACGGCCTCTGTACGTTCGAGTTCGGCATCGCCGTGGAGATTTTCGGCCTGGCCCGGCCTGAGTTCGATTTCCCGTGGTACGAGCATCGCATCGTCGCCGTCGACCAAGGGCCGATGCGCGCCATGGGCGGGATTCAGGTACTGGCCGACGGCGGCCTGGAACTACTGGCACAGGCGCGCACCATTATTATTCCCGGTTGGCGTGACCGTGATGCCGAGGTGCCGCCGGCCCTGATCGACGCCTTGCGACAGGCCTACACCCAAGGTGCGCGGCTGCTGTCGATCTGCTCCGGGGTGTTTGTGCTGGCCGCCAGTGGCTTGCTCGACGGTCATGGCGCAACTACGCACTGGCGCTACACCGATGAACTGGCGCGGCGCTTCCCGGCGATTGCGGTGGATCCGGATGTACTCTACGTCGACTCCGGCCAGTTGATTACCTCGGCGGGCAGCGCCGCCGGGATCGATGCGTGCCTGCATCTGGTGACACGGGATTTCGGTACCCAGGTCGCCAACGCGGTGGCCCGGCGTCTGGTGATGTCGCCACAACGCACTGGCGGTCAGGCACAGTTCATCCCCACGCCGGTCAGCCCGACACCACGCAACGACTTGTCGCGGGTGATGCAGTGGGCCCGCGAGCGCCTGCACCAACCACTGGAAGTTCGCGATCTGGCCAGCGAAGCGGCGATGAGCGAGCGCACATTTCTGCGGCGTTTCACCGAGGCCAGCGGGCAATCGCCCAAGGCGTGGCTGCAACACGAGCGACTGGCCCGGGCGCGAGAGTTGCTGGAAAGCACCGTGCACAACACCGAACAGATCGCCCAGCGCTGCGGTTATCGCTCGGTGGAAAGTTTTCGCGTGGCGTTTCGCAGCGTGGTCGGGGTGCCGCCGTCGGTGTATCGGGAGCGGTTTGGGCGTGGGGTCAAAGCGATCTCCTGAGTTGGCTGTGATGACCCCTTCGCGAGCAGGCTCGCTCCCACATTTGCAATGCGCTCCCTGTGGGAGCGAGCCTGCTCGCGAAGGGGCCAGCCCTGACAGACATAATCTAGGGCTTGCGCAACAGATAGGTATCCATGATCCACCCATGCTCAGCCCGGGCAGCCTTGCGCACCCGCTCGATCTCGGCCGCCACATCCTTGAGCTTGCCACTGATCAGGATTTCATCCGGTGTGCCCAGGTAGGCCCCCCAATAAATTTCTGTCTGCTGATCCGCCACATCGCGGTAGGAGTCTTCCGCATCAAGCATCACCACCAGACTGTCGGTGTCGCTGACCTGCCCCGCGGCCAGCCGCCGGCCAGTGGTGATTTCAATTGACCGGCCAATGCTGTTCAACGGCACCTTATGCTGCGCGGCCAGCGCCTGAACACTGGTAATCCCGGGGATCACTTCAAACTCGAAAGCACAGCGGCCCGACGCGAGAATCGCCTGCAGGATACGAACGGTGCTGTCGTACAGCGCCGGGTCGCCCCACACGAGGAATCCGCCGCACTGCTCGTCAGCCAATTCTTCATTGATCAGTTGTTCGAAGGTTTCTTGCTTGGCGCGATTCAGATCATCGACCGCGCGGGTGTAGTCCACGTCGCCGCGCGCGCGCTCGGGGCTGTGGGATTCGACGAAGCGATACGCAGGATCGGTGATGTAACGCGCACAGATATCCCGACGCAGATCGATCAGTTTGTCCTTGCTCTGGCCTTTATCCATCAGAAAGAACACGTCCACCTGATTCAGCGCCTTCACCGCCTGCATCGTGATGTAGTCGGGATTGCCGGCGCCGATGCCGATGACCAGCAGTCGTTTCATCAAAGTGCTCCCGCAAGATCGATACCCGGCAAGCGTAGCCGCCAGATGCCGTTGAAGCGCAGCTCAACCACTGACAGCGGTTCAACATCAACGGCGTTGAACGCGGCGCCCTGCATGACCTGCATCAATGCAGCGCGCACCACGAACGGATGGGTGATGGCGACGATGTGCCCCGGCATTCCTTGCAGGCTGGTCAGCCACCGCGCCACGCGTTCGCCCAATTGCATTACCGACTCACCACCATGGGGTGCCGCCTGTGGATCACTGATCCACGCCTGCAAGGCGTCAGCCTCGTGCACTTGCAGATCCTTGATCGCTTGCCCGTGCCAGCGCCCCCAATCGCAATCACGCAGCGCTTCGTCCACTTGCGGCGCCGCACCGAACCACTCGGCCGTCTGCCGGGTGCGCAACTCCGGCCCGCACAACAAAAGGCTGGGATTAGCGAATTGTGTCGCCAGCGCACCGAGCTTCAAAGGCTGATTTTCAACAGGTTCGTTCGTAGGAAAACGCGCCAATTTCTGTGCGACGGTTCGAGCATGGCAAATCAAAGTCAAACGGGTGGATAGCACAACACTGCACTCGATGAACATCAGGTAAATCGGCGGCGAGCGGCCGGTCTTGCGGCAATTGTGCCGCAAACCGGGCCGTTCAGGGGGCCTTGCAAGCTTGCCGTCCAACACACCTAAAGAGAAAAAACGGCAATGTCTGACACACCAATGGGCAATGGACTACAAGGGCCGTCGTCATCCGTGTAGGCCTTGTGACACAGGGGTCTGACGTTATTTAAACGCTGAATCGCTACCGTTAAAAATTCACTAGACATGTAACCTGAGTTACATAAATACTGTTTTAACGGATTGTGAAACGAATTCAACACCCCCCCCTTCATCCAGCAGGAGCCCGGATGCCCCCTCTCAGAGACTTGATCACCGATCCCGGGCTGGAGCTGACGCCGTCTGAGCGCAAAGTGATTCGCGCCCTGCTCGACCAGTATCCACGCAACGGCCTGGGTCCGATGGCGCGTCTGGCCGAGCACGCCGGCGTCAGCGATCCGACCATCGTGCGGCTGGTGAAGAAGCTCGGATTCGGCGGTTACGCCGAGTTTCAGGACGCCCTGCTCAGCGACATGGATCACCGTCTGCGTTCGCCGCGCACCCTGTTGCAGCCGCGTTCGCACCTGAACAAAGACGATGCCTGGAGCCATTATCTGGCCGACAGCCAGCGTCTGCTGGTGGAAACCCAGGCCCTGACGCAACCCGAAGACGTGCGCATCCTGCTCGACTGGCTGCTCGACACCCGGCACCAGATCTACTGCTTCGGCGGGCGCTTCAGCAGCCTGATGGCCAACTATCTGCTCAACCACTTGCGGCTGCTTCGACCCGGCTGTTTTGCCCTGGAAGACAACGCACAACTGCCCGACCGCCTGTTCGATCTGCAACGCCAGGACGTGGTGCTGCTGTTTGATTACCGGCGCTATCAGTCCCAGGCCCTGCGGGTGGCCTCGGCGGCGAAGAACAACAACGCGCGGGTGGTGCTGTTCACCGACATCTATGCCTCGCCGCTGCGTGAACTGGCTGACCTGATCATCAGCGCCCCGGTGGAATCGGCCTCACCGTTCGACACCATGGTGCCGGCGCTGGCCCAGGTCGAGGCGCTGATTGCCTGCCTGACCCTGCGAACCCCCGATCTGGCCGATCGCCTGGAAGGCATCGACGCCCTGCGCAACGACTTCAACACCCACCTGCTGGAGGATAAATAAGGATGTTCAGCCTTCCCCACCGCTCGCCGCGGGACTTGCCGTTTGTCACCGACCACACCGCGTTGCTGCTGGTGGACATGCAGCGTGCCTGGCTCGAACCGCAGTACGACCCGCACCTGAACGGCCCGGAAGCCGAATATTTCCTGACCCGCGCGCACATGCAGGTGGTGCCCAACCAGCGCCGTTTGCTCAGCGCCTTTCGCGAAGCGCGGCAGAACGTGCTGCACACGATTATCGAGAGCCTGACCGCCGACGGTCGCGACCGCTCGCTGGATCACAAGCTGTCAGACATGCACCTGCCCAAGGGCAGCACCCAGGCGCGGATCATCGACGACCTGACGCCAGTGGAAAACGAGATCGTGTTGCCGAAAACCTCCTCCGGGGTGTTCAACTCGACCAACATCGATTACGTCCTGCGCAACCTCGAAACCCGCCACCTGATCATCGCCGGCATCGTCACTGACCAGTGCGTCGACATGGCTGTACGCGATGCCGCCGACCGCGGTTATCTGGTGACACTGGTCGAAGACGCCTGCGCCACCTACACCCCGGCGCGGCATGACGCCTGCCTCAACGCGATCAAGGGTTACTGCTGGATCACCGACACACAAACCGTGCTCGGCCGCTTGCAGGAGATGCAGCCATGAGCGAGCGCCTGACGCCGTTGCCGATGACCACCATCGTCACCACCGACCTGATCGGCATCACCCGTGGCCGCTCGTTTCCCACCGATCAACTGGAGCATTATCACGCCGCCGGTTGCGGCTGGGTGCCGGCCAACAGTGCACTGACGCCCCAGGACATCATCGCCTCGACCAACCCATGGGGCGCCTATGGTGATTTGCGGTTGATTCCGGATCTGAGCAGCCGCGTCACCGTCGGCAACGGCCCGGACGCCGCGGCACCAGCGCTGGACTTCATCCACGGCGACATTCGCGAGACCGATGGCCGCCCGTGGAGCGCTTGCCCGCGCACGTTGTTGCGCGATGAAATCGAGCGCTATCGCGACAACCTCGGCTTGCAGGTCAACGCCGCGTTCGAACACGAATTCAACCTGCATGCCGGTTTTGCCGAGCATCTGGCGTTTTCCCTTGAAGCCCAGCGTCAGGGCGCCGAATTCGGCGGCTGGCTGCTCAGCGCCCTGCGCGCCGGTGGCGTCGAGCCAGAGATGTTCCTGCCCGAATACGGCAAGCACCAATACGAAATCACCTGCCGCCCGACGCTCGGTGTGGCAGCGGCGGATCGTGCGGTGAACGTGCGCGAGATCACTCGCGAGATCGCCCGGCAAATGGGCGTCGACGTCAGTTTCGCGCCGAAAACCAAGGCCGACGCGGTGTGCAACGGTGTGCACCTGCACGTCAGCCTGCTCGACCTGCAAGGTCTGCCGCTGCTTTACGACGCCGGCACCAGCAACGGTCTGTCGACCCTCGGCCAGCATTGGGCCGCGGGCATCCTGCATTACCTGCCAGCGCTGTGTGCGTTCACCGCGCCGACGCCGGTATCGTATGAACGCCTGCAGCCGCATCACTGGAGCGCGTCCTATGCGTGTCTGGGGCAGCAGAACCGTGAAGCGGCGTTGCGCATTTGTCCGACCGTGAGCCTGGGCGGCAAATCCGTGGCCGCGCAGTACAACCTGGAATTCCGCGCCATGGACGCTACCGCCTCGCCGCATCTGGCGATGGCCGCGCTGCTGATTGCCGGACGCCTGGGCATCGAACAGCGCCTGGCGCTGAACGCGATCACCGACGACATTCCCGATTCACTCAACGACGAGCAACGCAAGGCCCGGGGCATCGTTGCCCTGCCCGCCTCGCTGGCGCAGGCGCTGGATTGCCTGCGTGACAGTGCCGCCTTCAATCAATGGCTGCCCAAGCCGTTGCTCGACACTTACCACGCCCTTAAAACCGAGGAACTGGCGCTGACGGAACAGCTCTCGCCCGCTGACCTGTGTGAGCACTATGCACGCCTGTACTGAATCCGCCGAGCAGGGGTTGTACACCCGCCCGGTCTACAACCTGAGCCGCGAAGATTCATCGTATCCGTTGATCCTGGTGTGTGAGCATGCCAGCCGCTACATCCCCGAGGCCCTGAACAATCTGGGCCTGGACGATGCAGCCGCGCGCGAGCACATCGCCTGGGACATCGGCGCACTGCAACTGGCTGAAAAGCTCTCGGAGAGACTCGGCGCGACGCTGTTGAGCGCCAACTATTCACGGCTGCTGATCGACCTCAATCGGCCCCGGCATGCCCCCGACAGCATTCCGGCGCAGAGCGAGATTTATCAGGTGCCCGGCAACCGCGACCTGGACGAAGCCACTCGCGAGTACCGGCGCCAGAGCTTGTTCAAACCGTTTCACGCTCGACTGCAGACCCTGATCGACCAACGCGTCGCACAAGGCCAAGCGGTACGGGTGGTAGGGATTCACAGTTTTACCCCGGTGTATTACGGCCAGCCGCGGCCGCTTGAAGTTGGCGTGCTGTTCGGTCAGGCCAAAACGTACGCCCAGCGGGTGATCGATGGCCTCGGCCAGCACCCGCTGAAAGTCGCGGGCAACCAGCCGTACCGGATTGATCCGCTGGGTGACATGACCGTGCCGGTGCATGGCGATGCACGAGGACTGGAATCGGTGTTGATCGAGGTGCGCAACGATCTGCTGCGCACCCCAGAGGCGGTATCGCTGTGGGCCGAACGCCTGGCACCGCTGCTGTAAAGACTGCTGATGCTGTAAACGATGGACCGATATAACAACTAAAAACGTTCGATAGGCTGACAAGGAGTTGCGCTTCATGGAAATAGAACAGTTCGGCTACAAACAGGAGTTGAAACGTAGCCTGACACTGACCGACCTGGTGGTGTACGGGATGATCTTCATGATCCCCATCGCCCCCTTCGGCGTGTATGGCTACGTCAATGCCGAGGCACCCGGGATGGTGCCGCTGGCTTATATCATCGGCATGGTCGCGATGCTGTTCACTGCGCTGAGCTACGGCAGCATGGCCAAGGCGTTTCCGATCGCCGGTTCGGTATATTCCTACGCGCAACGCGGCCTCAATCAACACGTCGGGTTCATCGCCGGCTGGCTGATGCTGCTCGACTACCTGCTGATTCCGCCGCTGCTGTACGTCTATGCGGCAATGGCCCTCAACCATCTGTACCCGGACATTCCGAAGGTCGGTTTCATTCTGGCGTTCCTGGTCAGCGCGACATTCGTCAACCTGCGCGGCATCACCTTCACCGCACGGATGAACATCATTTTCCTGCTGGCGCAGCTGGTGGTGCTGGGGATCTTCCTGTTCTACGCCTGGAATGCCCTGCACAACGGCGGCGGCAACGGCGAGCTGACCCTGGCGCCGCTGTATCACCCGGAAACGTTCAACTTCGCCCTGCTGATGCAGGCCGTGTCGATTGCCGTACTGTCGTTCCTCGGCTTCGATGCAATCTCGACCCTTGCCGAAGAAATCAAGGGTGACCCGGGCAAAAGCGTCGGCCGGGCAGCGCTGATCACCCTGGTGGTGATGGGCGTGATTTTCGTCGTTCAGACCTGGATCGCCACCGATCTGGCCGCCGGCATGGGCTTCAAATCCGCCGACACCGCGTTCTATGAAATTGCCGAAATCGCGGCGGGCAGCTGGCTGGCAACCCTGACCGGTGTCGCCACGGCGCTGGCCTGGGGCGTTGCGGTGGCGATCACCTCGCAAGCCGCGGTTTCGCGCCTGCTGTTCGGCATGGCCCGCGATGGCAAGTTGCCGAAAGTGCTGGCCAAGGTGCACCCGAAGCACAACACCCCGTACCTGAGCATTTATCTGGTGGCGGTGCTGTCGCTGGTGATCTGCTACCTGTTCATCAACTCGGTGGACACCCTGACCTCGTTGGTCAACTTCGGAGCCCTCAGCGGTTTCATGCTGCTGCACCTGACAGTGATCAACTACTACTGGCGTCGGCAGAAGTCCGGTCAGGTGGTGCGCCACCTGATCTGCCCGGTGATCGGCTTCATCATCGTCGCCGCCATCATGTACAACATGGGCGTCGATGCGCAGAAACTCGGCCTGATCTGGATCGCTCTGGGTCTGGTGTACCTGTTCTTCCTGAACAAACTCGGCGCCAGCACCGCGCTGCCTGACCCGAGCAATGGCTGACAAGAAAAAGAGCGGCGTCTGACAAAAAATCAGGCGACCGCCGCTTTAAAGCGTGGCAACCGACAGTGATAGTCAGGTTCGGTGGGGATCACCGAACCCTTTGATACAGGAGTGCATCCATGCTGGTCTTACGCCCAGTCGAGCCAACCGACCTGCCGCAATTGCAGCAACTGGCCCGCGACAGTCTGGTCGGCGTTACGTCGCTGCCGGACGACAGCGAACGCCTGCGCGAAAAAATCGCCGGTTCCTGCGCCTCGTTCGACGGTGACATTCAAGCGCAAGGCCCGGAGAACTACTTCTTCGTACTGGAAGACCTCGACACTCGGCGGCTGGTCGGCTGCTCGGAGATCCTTGCCACTGCCGGTTTCAACGAACCGTTCTACAGCCTGCGCAACCGCCACTTCACCAGTGCCTCGCGGGAGCTGAACATCGAGCACGGGGTGCCGGCGTTGTCGCTGTGTCACGACCTCAACGACCACACCCTGCTGCGCGGTTTTCACATCGACAACGCGCTGGTGCGCAGCGCCTTTTCCGAATTGCTGTCGCGGGCGCGGCTGCTGTTCATCGCCGCTCACGCACAACGTTTCGCCGATGCGGTGATCACCGAAATCGTCGGCTACAGCGACGAGAACGGTCATTCGCCGTTCTGGGATGCACTGGGCAAGCACTTCTTCGACCTGCCCTACGTCGAGGCCGAGCGCCTGTGCGGTCTGCAAAGTCGCACGTTTCTCGCCGAACTGATGCCGCAGTACCCGATTTATGTGCCGATGCTGCCCCTGGCGGCGCAGGAATGCATCGGCCGGATTCACCCGGATGGCCAGGAAGCGTTCGACATCCTCGAACGTGAAGGCTTTGAAACCAACAGCTACATCGATCTGTTTGATGCGGGTCCAACCCTGTATGCGCGTACCGCGAACATCCGTTCGATCGCCCACAGCCAGACCGCCACCGTGCGCCAGCAAGCGCCGATCGACACGCGTGGCCGTTATCTGTTGAGCAACGACGCACTGCACGGCTTCCGGGCCATCGTCGCCGAACTGGATTACCAGCCTGAGCAACCGCTGTCGCTGACGCCGGATCTGTGTGCCGCACTGAAGGTCACCGATGGCAGCACGATCAGGCTGATAGCCCTGTGAACCGCCCCCGGCTGCTCACCCAACGACAGTGCCCGAACAGGCGCGTACAAGGAGTTACCGCATGATCGTCCGTCCGGTCAAAGTCAGCGACCTGCCAGCGCTGATGACCCTGGTGCAACAGGCCGGCCCGGGGTTCACCACCCTGCCGGCCAATGAGGATCGCCTCGCCCACCGGGTGCGCTGGGCCCAGCGCGCGTTCGCCGAACAGGTAGAACGCGCCGATGCCGATTATCTGTTCGTGCTCGAAGACGACGACCTGCGTGTGGTCGGCGTCAGCGCCCTGACCGGCGCGGTCGGCCTGCGCGAGCCGTGGTACAACTACCGGGTCGGCCTGACCGTGAGTTCGGCACCGGATCTGGGCATTTCGCGGCAGATCCCTACACTGTTTCTCAACAATGAGCTGACGGGCCAGTCGGAACTGTGTTCGCTGTTCCTGCACCCTGAACACCGCCAAGGCAGCAACGGTCGATTGCTGTCGTTGGGGCGCCTGCTGTTCGTCGCCGAATTCCCGCAGCTGTTTGGCGAGAAGATGATCGCCGAACTGCGCGGCAGTGCCGATGAACTCGGTTGCTCGCCGTTCTGGGACAGCCTCGGCCGGCACTTTTTCAAGATGGATTTCAGCCACGCCGACCACTTGTCGGGCCTGGGCAACAAGTCGTTCATCGCCGAACTGATGCCGCGCCAGCCGTTGTACACCTGCATGCTCACCGAGCAGGCGCAAGCGGTCATCGGTCAACCGCACCCCAACACCGAACCGGCGCTGAAGATCCTGCGCGCAGAAGGTTTCACGCATAAGGGCTACATCGACATCTTCGACGGCGGCCCGGTGATCGAAGCGCCGATCGGCGGCATTCGTACCGTGCGCGACAGCCTGGCGCTGACTCTGAGCCTTGGCACGCCGGACGAACAGGCCCCCTTATGGCTGATCCACAACCGTCGCATGGAGAACTGCCGCATCACCGTGGCCGCCGGTCGTCAGGTCGGCAATACCCTGGTGGTCGACCGCCTCACCGCCAAACGCCTCCAGTTGCAACCGGGCAATTCGGTGCGCGCAGTGCTGCTGCCCAGGCAACAGCAACAGGCGGTAGCGGCCTGAACTCGGGCCCTGCCACTGGAAATCCGCTGATTGCAGATGAAACCTTTCAGCCGCTGGAACCATCATCAACGCCTCACTCGCAAATTCGTCATGAACCTTGACCCATTCGCGTGATAGCCTTTTCATTCTTCGGCGTTGACACCTTTGCTCAAGCCGTTCCATTCCTTTGTATTGGTGGAACTCGTATGACCAGGCTTTCCCATCAAGATTTGCGCCGTAACTTCCGTCAATTGCTGGCTTCGGACACCTGCTACCACACCGCCTCGGTGTTCGATCCGATGTCCGCGCGCATTGCCGCAGACCTGGGTTTTGAAGTGGGGATCCTCGGCGGCTCCGTGGCCTCGTTGCAGGTGCTGGGCGCCCCCGACTTTGCCCTGATCACCCTCAGCGAGTTCGCCGAACAGGCCACCCGCATCGGCCGCGTCGCCCAACTGCCGGTGATCGCCGACGCCGACCACGGCTACGGCAACGCCCTTAACGTGATGCGCACCATCGTCGAACTGGAACGCGCCGGCGTCGCCGCCCTGACCATCGAAGACACCCTGCTGCCGGCGCAATTCGGCCGCAAATCCACCGACCTGATCTCGGTCGCCGAAGGCGTCGGCAAGATCCGCGCGGCGCTGGAAGCCCGGGTCGATTCGGAAATGGCGATCATCGCCCGCACCAACGCCGGGATCCTGCCAAATCAGGAAATCATCAGCCGTACCAAGCAATACCAGGCTGCCGGTGCCGATGGCATCTGCATGGTCGGCGTGCAGGACTTCGATCAGCTTGAGCAAATTGCCGAGCACCTGAGCGTCCCGCTGATGCTGGTCACTTACGGCAACCCGGCGCTGCGCGACGACAAGCGCCTGGCTGAACTCGGCGTACGCGTGACTATCGACGGCCATGGCGCCTATTTCGCGGCGATCAAGGCAACGTACGACAGCCTGCGCGAACAGCGGCAGATCTTCACCCAGGCCTCCGACCTGAGCGCCACGGAACTCACGCACACCTACACCCAGCCTGAGGATTACATTCTCTGGGCGAAGGAATACATGAGCGTGAAGGAATGATTGCCCTCTGATCCGAAGAGCCTCGGGCAACTCTAAAGATGGCCGGTAGACGCAATGTCACCGGCCAGTTGCGAGGACAGGCGAATTAATTGCCGTCAACTTCTACCCAGCGATACACACCCATAAACAAACAACAACATTTAACAACAACTACTGAGTTGATATTAACTATCGCCTCCTTATAATCGCAAACCGTTAAACAGCAAAAAGTTTAACACCCGAATATCAAACTTAAATTTATATACCGAGAAATATTCCGCTCAACTCACGACAAGGATTCGTCATGAAAACCGTTACTGCCAATTGGCAAACAACGCCTCTGCTGCGCGCAGAAACCAAAGTCATCAACATGCCAACCAAGTCCGCCCACGCGGCCAACTGCCCGGGCTGGGACGGCCTGCGATTTAACGTCGGCAACCTTCACGAGATCAAGAAACTCCGTATGCTGCCCCCTCAGGCTTAACCCCCGGGGCTGTCCCGCAGATGTCAGCGTTCAGGCAACTTCAGCGCTGACATCTGCTGACCAAAACAAAACAACAAACCCTGATTATTGCGCCTGATCAAATATTCGCAAACGTACATTTGACAGCACAAAAACAAAGCGACTTCCCATGATAAAAAACCTGCTCAACCCAGACTTGACGCCTGACCAGCTTATTACCTGCATCAAGACAACAAACATGGGGAACGAAGTAAAGCGTCTGGCCGACCAGTTATCCGAGCCTGCAACAGATACCGAGAATTTATCCCGTCACGCCGCGATCATGAAAGCGACGAACATCCACACTGGAACGTTGACGTTATATTGCAACAAAGATGGAAACATCAGCCTCAAGGCACCTGATAACACACCCGCGCCTGAGCAATTCTATTCCGTACCCGGAAACAGCGTTCTGTTCGCCATCAACGGGCAATCGTATTCCATTCAGCTTTATCGGCTGGACGGTGAATATCTGACTCGCGCAGAGCAGGTGATCGTGGATGCCGAAAATCCGTTGTTCATCGACGGCAGCAAAACGCTTTACGACAGCAATCCCGAAGGAAACGGGCACCCGGCGTTTATCGGCAGCATCAATCTGCCCGATAGAACCGCAGACATCAGTGTGTTCGACCCTCGCTCATTGCGCAAAATCGGCTGGTTCCCCCATGACGACAGCGCCGCGCGCTTTCTGGTGAGTCTTGAATTGCTTGAAGCGGCACAGGACCCCGGAGCCTGCAAAGTGGCCCAGGAGTTGATTTATCACTATCACCCCGCTGTCGCCTGGAAGGCCTTTCAGATGATCAGCAGAACGGATCGACAGACCGCACTGAATTGCGCCCCGCTGTTGAGAAACCTGCAAGACAGTCGCCTGAACCATTTACTCGACCAGTGTGAGGCGGCATGAAACTGCAGACATTTATCGAGCGTATGGCGACTTACGACCTGCAGACGGACAGTTCAAGGATCGTGGAAGATCTGCGTCAACTGGCAACTAACCGCACGTTGTTGAGCGAACACCTCTACAACACGATTCAACAGGACGGTTTCAGTACCAAAAACAGGCTTTACGGGGCCTATGCATTTGTCCTGCACTCCAACGATCTGTTTACCGTTCGCCTGGGTTTCTGGTCGCCGGTCACGTCACGGGATGAAAGGGAAACCTTTATCTACGACCTCAACCACAGCCATGACTTCGAACTCTATTGCGTGGGTTACAGCGGTGACGGCTACACCACCGTTTCGCGAGAGATTCTGAATCAGGCGCCGCTGCAGGCTGGCAGAAGGCCCGAGTTCGGCGAAGAACGAATCCTTAAACTTATTCCGGGTGAGGTGCTGCACATGCTTCCACTAAAGGAAGTACACAAACAGCTCCCCCCTGAAACGATGTCCGCCTCGCTGAGTTTGCTTATTCATCCTCCGCAGGCAGCCAAAACCGAAGAAGCCTGGTGCTTCGACGACAATCTGGTGCCGACTTATCCCGGCATCGCCCGCCAGGAGACAGCGCTCTATGACAGCCTGCTGTCCCGGCTACAACGTGAGCAGACTTCACTGCTCACTCAATCAGAAAGGAAATCTGCATGAACAAGCAACTCGATAACTGGAACCACACCCCACTGCTGCACGCTGGCGCAAACGTCATCAACACACCGGTTGCAACCGCTGCGGCATCGCCATGTGCAGGCATCATTCCACGTTACAACGTGGGCAACATTCACGAAATCAAGCAGTTCTGGAACATGCCGCAATCCGCTTGATTCTTGCTGGCCCGGCGCACTATCAAGAAGTAGTGTGTCGGCCGGCGTGACGCCATCGCGAGCAGGCTCACTCCTACAGTGGATCTGTGTCGAACACCAATGCTGTGTTCACTGAAGATCCTCTGTGGGAGTGGGCTTGCTCGCGAAAGCGTCAGTTGCAGCACCAGTCAGCGCTTGGCCAGCTCCATGATCATCCGCGACAACAGATAAATCCGTGGCGTCACGCTCGCCACTTCGGCGTATTCCTCCGGCGTATGAATATTGCCGCCGACAATCCCGAAACCATCCAGCGTCGGCGTGCCCACGCCGGCTGACAGGCTGGCATCCGCCGCCCCACCACTGCCCTCCTCGGTCAACTTGCGGCCGATCTCGCCGTAAATCCCCTGGGCCATGGCCATCAAGCGATCCGACTCCGCCGTCTGCGGCATCGGTGGCAACCCGCGCTTGAGGCTGGTGGTCACTTCAGTTTCCGGGATCAGCTTGTCCTGCGACACCCGCGCCAGGTCTTTCTCGATCCGGTCGAATTCTTCCGGCACGGCTGCGCGCACGTCAGCCTTGGCGGTCGCGTGATCCGGGATCACATTGGTGCGATCTCCGGCCTGGAGCACAGTGAAGTTGATCGTGGTTTTCTTCGCCTCGTCGCCGAGTTTGCCCAACTGCAGAATCTGGTGCGCGGCTTCCATCGCCGCGTTACGCCCCAGTTCCGGTGCGACCCCGGCATGCGCCGCTTTGCCCTTGACCTCGACCAGCGCCGTCGCGCTGCCCTTGCGCCACACCACCAGACCATCGGCCGGCCGCCCCGGTTCGAGGTTGAGGGTCACGTCGTGAGCCTTGGCGGTTTTCTTGATCAGGTCGGTGGCGACGTCGGAGCCGGTTTCTTCGCTGGCATCGAGCAGGAAGGTGATTTGCGCGTAGTCCTTGAAGTCGAGATTCTTCAGAATCTTCAACGCGTAGATCCCGGCGACGATGCCGCCCTTGTCGTCCATCACCCCCGGCCCGTAGGCACGCCCGTCCTTGATGTGGAACGGGCGCTCGGCGGCGGAACCTTCCTTGAACACCGTGTCCATGTGCGCCATCAGGAGGATTTTCGCTTTGCCGGTACCTTTGAAAGTGGCCAGCACATGATTGGATTTTTCCGGGGCATTGGGCACCAGCTCGATGGTGGCGCCGAGTTTTTTCAACTCCTCGATGGCGATCTCGCTGACTTGCTTGAGCCCAGGCTCATAACCGGAACCGGAGTCGATATTGACCAGCCGTTCCAGCAGTTTCAGGGCTTCGGGTTGATACTGTTCGGCGTCGGCCAGCACTTGTTTGTGCGGTTCGGCGAAGGCGCCGGCAGCACTGAAGGCGAGGGACAGGCCGAGGCTGGCGGCCAGCAGGGAGCGGGGGAATGCGAACGTCATGAATCGATCCTTGTTTCGCGTCGGGGGGACTCAAACCGTACCTGACATCGACGCAAGGCTCTATACCGGATGCGACATCTCTGCGGCCGACACCGAACACCTTTAGGCCTTCACCTGCTCGCGATAGCGGAGTGTCAGCCGACATCAATGCCGCTGACAGAACGCCTTCGCGAGCAAGCCCGCTCCCACAGGGGACGGCGGTGATAGATCAGACCGAATCGAGCAGCTCCTGCTTCGGCAGATCGTCACTGTTGCAGATCACCCGATTGCGCCCGGTCGCCTTGGCCTCGTACAGCGCCTGATCGGCCTCATTGAGCCAACGGGTCGCGTCGCCATGCGCCGGATCGTAGGCCGCCAGACCAATACTCAGACTGACCTTGAGCGCCGGGTTCTGCTCGTAACCGAGTGTGGCGAAACGCTCGCGCAAGGCTTCCATGGCCTGCGCAGCATTGAACAGCGGCAGGTCGGGCAGGATCACGCAGAACTCGTCGCCGCCATAGCGCCCGGCGACATCCGCCGCACGCAGGTTCTGTTTGAGCATTTTGCTCAACTGGCGCAACACGATGTCACCTGCGACGTGGCCATAGGTGTCGTTGATCGCCTTGAAATGGTCGATGTCGATCAACGCAATCGCCGCGCCTTGCTTCTGTCGGCGGCAACGCTGAAATTCGACTTCCAGTTGATCCTTCCAGGCGCCGTGATTGAGCAGTCCGGTTAGGCTGTCAGTGCGACTCAAAGCCAGCAGCTCACGCTTGTGCAGGCCCAACGTGGAGGCCTGGCGAAAGCAGATCCAGCCCAGCGCCAACGGGTACAGCATCAGCAACGGCAGGCACGCATACAGCTGCAAGGGTGAGGTTTGCGGGATAAACGCCGGGGCGAAAACCACCAGGCCGACGCCGATCCCGAGGATCTGCGCCGCCAGGCCCGCCGCGAGAAAACGCAAACCGCCGATGGCGACGTTATTCATCGCCATCATCGAAACGGTGGTGGCACTGGGCAGCGGATTGAACTGCATGGCGGCGACCCAGAAGCCGCCCATAAAGGCGTCAACCAACAGATTGCGGTGTTCCGCATGGTAAGGAACGCTGGCACGACGGGCCCATTGAAACGCCAGGTGCGGCCAGAGCAGGCCATTGAACAGCATCAACGCCCAGACCCACAGCGGCGGGTCGAGCGGGTACATCGCCGCGCTCACGCACAACAGCCCCAGCACCAGCCCGAGGGTTCGCGATGTATAAAGCCTCCTGGCCAATGAAAGTCCCTTTCCCCCCTTGTTTCGCATAAGGGCCTCGAGCACTCAACGGAACCTGCGAACACCGTCAGACGGATGTGCTGGAAGTCTAACAGGCAGCCGTTAAATAGCCATCGCCGGCCAGCCCGCTCCCACAATGCAAATTTTTAGCTATACCTGAAAGGACGAAAACGGAAAAACGACTATAAGAAGGAAGCTCATGCGGACCTACCGAGTGTTGATCATCGGCAGCGGATTTGGCGGCCAATGTGCGGCGGTCAACTTGCTCAAGGCCGGGATCGACGATTTTCGCCTGCTGGAACGTCGGGATTTCTTCGGCGGCACCTGGTGCCAGAACACCTACCCCGGCGCGGCGGTGGATGTGCCATCGCCGCTCTACTCATTGTCGTTTGCACCATTTCCCTGGACGCAGATGTTCGCAGCCCAGGCCGAATTGCATCGCTACACCGAACACGTCATCGAGCGCTTCGGTCTGCGCGAACGCGTGGAGCTGCAAACCAACGTCGAACGCATCGAATGGAACGACGCCGAAAAGCGCTGGGCGGTGCACACCAGCCAAGGGATTTTCTACGCGCAGTTCGTGATCAACGCCTCCGGGCCGCTGAGCCAACCGGTGATCCCACCCTTCCCTGGCCTGGATCGCTTTCAGGGCAAGACGTTTCATACAAACAATTGGGATCACAACTACGACTACAAGGGTAAACGCGTGGCCATCGTCGGCAGCGGCGCCAGTGCCGCGCAGGTCATTCCGGCGATAGCCCTTGAGGTCGAGCAACTGCATGTGTTCCAGCGCACGCCACATTGGGTGCTGCCGCGCGCCGATCGCCGCTTCGGCCGTTTCCAGCGCTGGCTGCTGGGGGTGAAACCGGCCTACAAGCTGCTGCGCTGGCTGCTCTACTGGCAATTCGAAACCCGGGTCATCGCCTTCAAATACTCAAAACCGGCGATTCATTTGGTCCAGCGCCAGGCCCTGCGTTTTCTCAAGCAACAGGTGCCGGACCCGGTATTGCGCGCAAAACTCACCCCGGACTTCACCATCGGTTGCAAGCGCATCCTGCTCTCCAGCACCTATTATCCGGCGCTGACCCGGCCCAACGTCACACTGCACAGCCGCGAGCAAGGCATCGCCGCGCTCGACGAAACCGGCATCCTCACCCAGGACGGTCAACACATCGACGTCGACCTGATTGTCTGGTCGACCGGATACGACGCCACCGACGGCGTGGTCTCCTATCCGGTGACCGGCAGGCACGGCGTGCAACTCAAGGATGTCTGGGCGCAGTACCCGCGCGCCTACCTGGGCACCAGCCTGCCGGACTTTCCCAACCTGTTTATCGTCACCGGGCCCAACACCGGCATCGGGCATACCTCGGCGCTGTTCATCATCGAAGCGCAGATGAACTACATCCTCGACTGCATCCACACCTTGCAGTCAAAAGGCCTGCACAGCATCGAGGTGCGCCCCGAGGCGGAACGTACCTACACTGCAATGATCCACCGTGAGATGGAGCGCACGGTATGGAAGTCCGGTGGCTGTCACAGTTGGTATCAGAGCAAGAGCGGTCATGTGATCGCGATATTTCCGGGCTTCAGTTTCAGCTACTACCGGTTGACCCGGGCGCTGAAACCGGCTGACCACATTCTGTCCTGAACACGTAAAAGGAAGACGTCGATGCTTGTGCTGTTTGTCGCTCTCGCGGTTTTCGTGGCCTGGAGCTGGTTGAGTTACCCGGCGGTCGGGCATTGGCTGTATGACCTGAGCACGGCGCTCGAGGCCAAGTTGTACAAGTTGCACAAAATCGAGGTGCCGATCGCCGAAATGACGGTATCGACCTGGCAAGGTGGCCCCTATGAAGCGGCCAGCGCGATCCTGATGCTGCACGGCTACAGCGCCGAGAAAAATCTGTGGCTGCGCTTCGCCAGGCACTTTGTCCGCCAGTACCGGGTGATCATCCCGGACCTCGCCGGCCACGGTGAAACCGGGTTCAAGGCCGGTGGCGGCTACGACATTCCGCTGCAGGCCAAGCGCATGATTCAGCTGCTCGACGTCTGCGGCGTGGAGAAGGTCCACGTGATCGGCAACTCGATGGGCGGCTACATTGCAGCCTGGCTGGCGGCGACCTACCCGGAGCGGATTGCCTCGGTGGCGCTGATCGACCCGGCCGGCGTCACGGCACCGGAAGCCAGCGACATGGAGCGCCATCTGGCTCGTGGGCATAACCCGTTCCTGATCAATTCGAGGGAAGAGTTCCGGCAGTTTTATGCCATGACCATGGCCTCGCCGCCATGGGTGCCCGGGCTGGTACTGGACGCCATCGCTCAGCGATACGAACGTCAGCGTGATGAACTGGAAGAGATCTTCCGCGACTTTCGTGCCAGCCCGCCGATGGAGCCGAAACTGGCCGAGATCAAATGCCCGGCGCTGCTGTTGTGGGGCCGCAAGGATCGCTTGATCGACGTCAGCAGCGTGCCGGTGTGGAGCAAGGGTATCGCCAATCTGCGGGTCGAAGTGTGGGACGGCGTCGGGCACATGCCGATGGTCGAACAGCCGGGGAATACCGCGCGGTTGTATCGGGAGTTTCTGGGCAATCAGCGATGACAGCCACCACAGTCCTTGTGGCGAGGGCGCTTGCTCCCGCTGGGGCGCGAAGCGGCCCTGATCCAGCGAAAGCGACTTGCCTGCCTCGACACGGCACCAATCTCAGGTCTGCTGCGCAGCCCAGCGGGAGCAAGCTCCCTCGCCACAAAAAACCGTACCGGCGACAAAGATTCGGAAGGTCGGAATGAACATTCTCTACGACGAACGCCTCGATGGCCCGCTACCGGAGGTGAACAAGGCTGAACTGCTGAAAACCCTGCAGCACGCCGTTCCGGATCTCGACCTGCTCTGGCGCGAAGACGAACTCAAGCCTTACGAATGCGACGGCCTCTCGGCCTACCGCACCACGCCAATGCTGGTGGCCCTGCCCCGGCGACTCGATCAAGTGCAGGCCCTGCTCAAGCTCTGTCATCAACACAACGTGCCGGTGGTTGCCCGTGGTGCCGGCACCGGGTTGTCGGGCGGCGCGCTGCCGCTGGAAAAAGGCCTGCTGCTGGTGATGGCGCGGTTCAACAACATCCTGCACATCGACCCGGCGGCCCGTACCGCGCGGGTTCAACCCGGGGTGCGCAATCTGGCGATCTCCCAGGCAGCCACGCCGTTCGGCCTGTATTACGCGCCGGACCCGTCTTCGCAGATTGCCTGCTCGATCGGCGGCAACGTCGCGGAAAACGCCGGTGGCGTGCACTGCCTCAAATACGGCCTGACCGTGCACAACCTGCTGAAAATCGAAGTGCTGACCATCGAAGGCGAACGCCTGACGCTGGGCAGCGACGCCCTCGATTCGCCGGGTTTCGATTTGCTGGCGCTGTTCACCGGATCCGAGGGCTTGCTGGGGATCATCACTGAAGTAACGGTCAAACTGCTGCCCAGACCGCAGGTCGCCAAAGTGCTGCTGGCCAGTTTCGACTCAGTGGAAAAGGCTGGCCGCGCCGTGGCTGACATCATCGCCGCGGGGATCATTCCCGGTGGCCTGGAGATGATGGACAACCTCGCCATCCGCGCCGCCGAAGACTTCATCCACGCCGGTTACCCGGTCGATGCCGAGGCCATCCTGTTGTGCGAACTAGATGGCGTCGAAGCCGATGTCCACGACGATTGCCTGCGGGTTCGCGAGGTCATGACCCGGGCCGGTGCCAGCGAAGTGCGTCAGGCCCGCGATGAAGCCGAGCGCGTGCGTTTCTGGGCCGGGCGCAAAAACGCTTTTCCGGCGATCGGTCGCTTGTCGCCGGACTACTACTGCATGGACGGCACCATCCCGCGCCGCGAGTTGCCCGGCGTGCTGCAAGGCATCGCCCGCCTCGGCGCCGAATACGGCTTGCGCGTGGCCAACGTGTTCCATGCCGGCGACGGCAACATGCACCCATTGATCCTGTTCGACGCCAACCAACCGGGCGAACTGCATCGCGCTGAAGCGTTAGGCGGGAAGATTCTCGAACTGTGCGTGCAGGTCGGCGGCAGCATCACCGGCGAACACGGGGTCGGCCGCGAAAAAATCAATCAGATGTGCGCGCAATTCAACAGCGCTGAACTGACGCTGTTCCACGCGGTAAAAGCCGCGTTCGACCCGCAAGGCCTGCTCAACCCCGGCAAGAACATCCCGACCCTGCATCGCTGCGCGGAATTCGGCGCGATGCACATTCATGCCGGGCAACTGCCATTCCCCGAACTGGAGCGCTTCTGATGGCTGATTTCGACGCCAGCGGCGCGCTGCTCGATCAGGTCAACCAGGCCCGGGCCAACGCCACGCCGTTGAAGATTCAGGGCGGCAACAGCAAGGCGTTTCTCGGCCGCGAAGTGGCCGGTGAAGTGCTCGACGTCCGCGCGCATCGCGGCATCGTGCGTTATGAACCGACGGAGCTGGTGGTCAGCGTGCGCGCCGGTACGCCATTGCGCGAGTTGCTGGCGGCGCTCGACGCGGCCGGGCAGATGTTGCCGTGCGAGCCGCCAGCCTTCGGCGACAGCGCCACGGTGGGCGGGATGATCGCCAGCGGTTTGTCCGGGCCACGGCGGCCCTGGTCAGGTTCGGTGCGCGATTTTGTTCTCGGCACTCGGGTCATCACCGGGCTCGGCCAACACCTGCGCTTCGGTGGCGAGGTGATGAAAAACGTCGCCGGCTACGACCTCTCGCGCCTGTTGACCGGCAGTTTCGGCTGCCTTGGCGTGCTCACCGAAGTGTCGCTGAAAGTCCTGCCGAAACCGCGTCAATGCCTGAGCATCCGCCTCGACCTCGATTGCGCCCGGGCGCTGGCGCGGCTTGCCGAGTGGGGCCAGCAACCGTTGCCGATCAGCGGCGCCTGTCATGACGGGCAAAGCCTGTATCTGCGCCTTGAAGGCGGCGAAGGTTCGGTCACAGCCGCCCATAAACGCCTCGGCGGTGAACCGCAGGACTCGGCTTTCTGGCGCGACTTGAACGAGCAACGCCTGGGCTTTTTCGACGAGGGCCTGCCGCTGTGGCGCCTGTCGCTGCCGAACAATCTCGGGCCGCAGGACTTGCCCGGCCAGCAGTTGATCGACTGGGCCGGTGCGCAACGCTGGCTGAAATCCGATCACGAGCACATCCAGATCCTCGCCCAGGAACTCGGCGGGCACGCCACCTGCTTCACTCATGGCGCCAGCGACACACCGTTCCAGCCGTTGCCACGCACGCTGATGCGTTATCACCAGCAACTCAAGGCGCAACTCGACCCGCAAGGGCTGTTCAACCCCGGCCGGATGTACGCGGAGTTCTAGCCATGCAAACCACCCTCAGCGAACAGTCCCGACGCTTGCCGCGTGCCGCCGAGGCGGAAAAGATCCTCCGCACCTGCGTGCATTGCGGGTTTTGCAACGCCACCTGTCCGACCTACCAGTTGCTCGGCGATGAACTCGACGGGCCGCGCGGACGCATCTATCTGATCAAGCAAGTGCTCGAAGGCGCCGCGGCCACCGCGCAGACTCAACTGCATCTGGATCGCTGCCTGTCCTGCCGCAATTGCGAAACCACCTGCCCTTCCGGCGTCGATTATCACAACCTGCTCGACATCGGTCGGGCAGTGGTCGATCAGGCCGTGCCGCGCCCCGCTGCCCAGCGTCTGTTGCGCGAGGGCTTGCGCGCACTGGCGCCGAATTCCGGCGTGTTCAAGGGCTTGCTGCGGGTCGGCACGACGTTCCGGCCTTTGCTGCCGCGCCTGTTCGAAAGCAAATTGCCGCAGTGCTCGTCAGCATCCGGCTCACGCCCTGCTCCGCGCCATGCGCGGCGGGTGTTGCTGCTCGAAGGTTGCGTGCAACCGGGCCTGTCGCCAAACACCAACGATGCGACAGCGCGGGTGCTCGATCGACTGGGGATCAGCGTCACTCCAGTGGCCGAGGCCGGTTGCTGTGGCGCACTGGACTATCACCTCGACGCCCAGGCCAAAGGCCTCGACCGCGCGCGGCAGAACATCGACGCGTGGTGGCCGCACCTGGAAAACGGCGCCGAAGCCATCGTGCAGACAGCCAGCGGTTGCGGCGCTTTCATCAAGGATTACGGGCATTTGCTGGCGCAGGATCCGCGCTACGCCGACAAGGCGCGGCAGATCAGCGAACGGACACTGGATCTGGTGCAGATGCTCGCGCAGGAACCTCTGGAGAAAGTGTGCGCCGCCAGCCAACGCCGGATCGCCGTGCATTGCCCCTGCACTCTGCAACATGCGCTGAAACTCGGCGGCGCGGTGGAGGCACTGTTGACCCGGCTGGGTTTCAACCTCACGGCGGTGCCGGACGGGCATTTGTGCTGCGGTTCGGCCGGCACCTATTCGCTGACGCAACCGGCCCTTGCCCGGCAACTGCGCGACAACCGCCTCAACGCCTTGGAGAGCGATCGCCCGGACCTGATCGTCACCTCCAACATCGGTTGCCAGAATCATCTGGCCGGCGCCGGGCGCACGCAGGTTTTGCACTGGATCGAACTGGTGAATCAGTCGTTGGCAGAATGAAGTTCGTAGGATTCTTCGTTTGCCGCCGTCGGCGAAGGCTGCGATCTTTTCCTCCATCCATTACGTGACCGTGGCAGGAATTTTTTTCATGACCGTGCAGCCTTTCGTCAGCCCCGACCTGATCCGTCAACGCTTCTCCAAAGCGATGTCCGACATGTACCGCGAAGAAGTGCCGTTGTACGGCGCGCTGATGGAACTGGTGGAACAGACCAATCGCGAAGTGCTGGCGGCTCAGCCGGACATCGCACGGCAGCTCGACAGTACCGGTGAAATCGAACGACTGGATATGGAGCGCCACGGCGCCATCCGCGTCGGCACGGCTACAGAGCTGGCGACCCTCGCCCGCCTGTTCGCGGTGATGGGCATGCAACCGGTGGGTTATTACGACCTGACCCCGGCGGGTGTGCCGGTGCACTCCACGGCGTTTCGCGCGGTGCATGAGGCTGCATTGCAGATCAGTCCGTTTAGGGTGTTCACCTCGTTGCTGCGCCTGGAACTGATCGAGGATCCCGAGCTGCGCGCGTTTGCTGAATCGGTGCTGAACCGGCGTTCGATCTTTACCCCTACGGCATTGCGTCTGATCGAGCAGGCTGAGTCAGCTGGTGGGCTGAATGAGGATGATGCGGCGCAATTCGTCCTACAGGCACTGGAGACCTTTCGCTGGCATCACAGCGCAACCGTCACCGCCGCGCAGTACCAGACCCTCAGCGCCCAGCACCGTTTGATCGCCGATGTGGTGGCGTTCAAAGGCCCGCACATCAATCACCTGACCCCGCGCACCCTGGACATCGACATCGTCCAGGCGCAGATGCCGCTACATGGCATCACCCCGAAAGCAGTGATCGAAGGCCCGCCGCGCCGGCACTGCCCGATCCTCCTGCGCCAAACCAGTTTCAAGGCGCTCGACGAGCCGATTGCCTTCACCGACCAGAGTGACACCCACGGCAGCCACAGCGCGCGCTTCGGCGAAATCGAACAACGCGGTGCGGCGCTGACTCCCAAGGGGCGAGCGCTGTATGACCGTTTGCTGAATGCCGCCCGCGATGAACTCGGTGACTTCCCCAACGAAGGCAACGCCGCACGTTACAACGCGCTGATGACTCAGCACTTTGGCGAATTTCCTGACAGCGTCGATGGCATGCGTGAACAGGGACTGGCGTACTTTCGCTACTTCCCTACGGAAAAAGGCTTGGCAGCGGGTAGCCTCATGTCGGCATCGCTGGAGGATTTGCTCCGTGAGGGCCATGTGAAAGCTGAACCGTTGGTGTACGAAGATTTCCTGCCGGTGAGTGCGGCGGGGATTTTTCAGTCGAATCTTGGGGATGCCGCGCAGACGCACTATGGCGAACACTCGAACCGCCAGGCGTTTGAACATGCGCTTGGGCGTGCGACGATTGATGAGCTGGGGTTGTACGCTGAGACGCAGCGACGGTCGATTGAGGAGTGCGCCCAGGTTTTGGGCCTGAAACTGTTCTGACTGTGGCGAGGGAGCTTGCTCCCGCTGGGCTGCGAAGCGGCCCTCGTTTTGGCAGCGCTGCGCACTCCAGCGGGAGCAAGCTCCCTCGCCACAGAATCAAATGTTGCTTCTAGCGCAACCGCGACAACAACGCGAACGCCGTCTCCTCGGACGACGCCGGATTCTGCCCCGTCAGCAACAACCCGTCTTCACGGGTATAGCTCGACCAATCGGCGCCCTTGGAGAAAATCCCGCCCTTGGCCTTGAGCTCATCCTCCACCAGAAACGGCACCACGTTGGTCAGCCCAACCGCCTCCTCTTCGCTGTTGGTGAAACCGGTCACCTGCTTGCCTTTGACCAGCGGCTGACCGTCCGCACCTTTGACATGGCGCAGCACACCAGGCGCATGACACACCGCTGCAACTGGTTTGCCACTGTTGTAAAACGCTTCGATCAACGCAATCGAATGGCGGTCTTCAGCCAGATCCCACAGCGGGCCGTGGCCGCCGGGATAGAACACGGCATCGAAATCCGCAGCCTTCACCGTGTCCAGTTTGACCGTGGAGGACAGTGCCGACTGGGCGGCGGAGTCCTTGCGAAAGCGCTCGGTCGCGGCGGTCTGCGCGTCCGGTTCGTCACTCTTCGGGTCCAGCGGTGGCTGGCCACCCTTGGGCGAGGCCAGCGTCAGTTGCGCGCCGGCATCCTTGAATACGTAATACGGCGCGGCGAATTCTTCCAGCCAGAAACCGGTTTTCTTGCCGGTATCACCCAATTGATCGTGGGACGTTAAAACCATCAGGATTTTCATATCGTTCTCACTCGCTGTGGGGAAGGTGCGGACGCCGTTGGCGCGGTCGTGAGTGATTGACCGTCGCGCAGGGCGAATCGTTTCAAGCGCTCGACGCTGGCACTTGGCCTTACTGCGCAACTTCTTGCGCACTCGCTCGGCGAAAAAGACTGATCATCGCGCTGTAGGCCTTGACTGGCTTGGCTTACAGCCGAGTGCGCAACTTCTTGCGCAGTACTGCGCAAGAAGTTGCGCACTTTCCTCCTCGATACAGCAAAAAACATCGGTCATAACGCAGGCTGGAGCTGCTTCACCCCCGGCTGCCGGGACCTTCGATAAACCTGGCACGCTCCTTGATAACAGTCAGGCACCCACCGGGCGATTTCGCCTCCCGGGCACCCTAAATTTATCCGCAAGGAGAGCACCCCATGGCAACACCAGCGTACATGTCGGTTACCGGCGAAAAACAAGGCCTGATCACTGCCGGCGCCTTCACCGCCGACTCCGTTGGCAACACCTACCAGGAAGGCCACGAAGACCAGGTCATGGTTCAGGCTTTCAGCCACGACGTGATCATCCCGCGTGACCCACAGTCCGGTCAGCCAACCGGTCAGCGCGTTCACAAGCCAGTGATTATCACCAAGGTCTACGACAAGGCTTCGCCTCTGCTGCAAGCTGCTCTGACCTCCGGCGAGCGCATGAGCGAAATCGTTATCCAGTGGTACCGTACTTCTGCTCAAGGTACTCAAGAGCACTACTACACCACCAAACTGGAAGACGCGATCATCGTCGCCATCAACAACAAAATGCACAACTGCCAGGATCCAGGCAACTCGCACTTCACCCACCTGGAAGAAGTGCAGTTCACCTACCGTAAAATCACCTGGACCCACGAAGTATCCGGTACTTCGGGTTCCGATGACTGGCGTGCTCCAGTCGTTTAATTACGGCTGATCGTTACAAGCATCGACCAGCCCTGCTGGTCGATGTTGTTTACGCCCCTCCAGAATTTCGCGTGCGTTGAACCGCCTTGCGGTTGTCGACGAACGCCGCTGTACAGCACGAGGAACAAGGGATGTTCGCGCCGGCCAATGAAACCCACTTTGCCCTGACCATCGAAGGGCTCTCCGCCGATTTTCAGGTATTCACCCTGACCGGCCGGGAAGCCATCAGCCAGCCTTTTGTGTTCGAGGTGGAGCTGGTCAGTGAGCAGCCGTCGCTGGATCTCGAAACCCTGCTGCACAAACCGGCCTTTCTGCAGCTGTCGCCCGACGGCAGCGGCATCCACGGCCAGATCTACCGCGCCGCCCAGGGCGATTCCGGCAAGCGCCTGACGCGCTATTCGGTGACCCTGCGCCCGCAATTGTCGTACCTGGCGCACCGCGTCAACCAACAGATCTTCCAGAACCTCACGGTGCCGAAAATCATCGGCATGGTTCTCGAAGAGCACGGCATTCAGAGCAACGCCTACGAATTCAAGACCGGTTCGATCTATCCCGAGCGCATCTACTGCGTGCAATACGATGAATCGGACCTGCATTTCATCCAGCGTCTGTGCGAGGAAGAAGGTATTCACTACCACTTCCAGCACAGCGCTACAGCGCACAAGCTCGTCTTCGGCGATGACCAGACGGTGTTCCCGAAACTCAAGCCTGTGGCCTACCAGCAAGACTCCGGCATGGTCGCCAGCAACCCGGTGATCAAGCGTTTCGACCTGCGCCTGGAAACCCGCACCAGCCGCACCACGCGCCGCGACTACGATTTCGAAAAACCGCGCCTGACCCTGGAAAGCGAAAACCGCGGCGACGCCCTGCCCGATCTCGAAGACTACGACTACCCGGGCCGCTTCATCGACCGCGAGCGCGGCAAACACCTGGCCAAACGCGCCCTCGAACGTCACCGCAGCGACTTCCAGCTCGCCGAAGGCAAGAGCGATCAGCCGCTGCTGGTCAGCGGCCATTTCCTCGCCCTGACCGAACACCCGAAAGCCAAATGGAATGACCTGTGGCTGCTGACCGAAGTCCTGCACGAAGGCAAACAGCCGCAAGTGCTGGAAGAGTCGGTGACCAGCGACACCACCGCACTGAAAGACGATTTCCATCAGGGCTATCGCAACCGCTTTCAGGCCACCCCTTGGGACGTGCCAAACCGTCCACCGCTGCGCCACCCGAAACCGCGCATCCTCGGCAGCCAGAGCGCCGTGGTCACCGGCCCGAAAGGCGAAGAGATCCATTGCGACCAGTACGGTCGGGTCAAAGTGCAATTCCACTGGGACCGCGAAGGCCAGGCCGACGACAAGACCAGTTGCTGGCTGCGCGTCTCCAGCGCCTGGGCCGGCGCCCAGTACGGCGGCATCGCCATCCCGCGTATCGGCATGGAAGTACTGGTCACCTTCCTTGAAGGCGACCCCGATCAACCACTGATCAGCGGCTGCCTGTACCACAAGGAAAACACCGTCCCCTACGCACTGCCGGCGAACAAGACCCGCAGCACCTTCAAGACCCTGAGCTCGATGGGCGGCGGTGGCTACAACGAACTGCGCATCGAAGACAAGAAAGGTCAGGAGCAGATCTACCTGCACGCCCAGCGCGACTGGGACGAAAACATCGAGCACGACCAGAAAATCCGCGTCGGCAACGAACGCCACGACACCGTCGAGCAAAACAGCTACACCGAATTCAAGGCCGAAGAACACCACACCGTCTACGAAGACCGCAAAGTCGAAGCCCGCGCCAACGACCACCTGACCGTGGGCGTGAACCAGCACATCAAGATCGGCACCGGCCAGTTCATCGACGCCGGCCAGGAAATCCACCTGAGCAGCGGCATGAAAGTCGTACTCGAAGCCGGGGCCGAGCTGACCCTGGTCGGCGGCGGCAGCTTCATCAAGATCGACGCCGGCGGCGTGACCATGAGCGGCCCGACGATCAACATCAACTCCGGCGGCAGCCCCGGCAGCGGCACCGGCGCCGCCCCGCTGATGCCCGGCGTGCTGAAACAAGCCGACGCCGACAAGGCCGGCCAGGTCCTGACCCCGGCCCAGATCAACACCCTCAAACGCAACGCGCCGTTCTGCGAAGAATGCGAAAAATGCAAGGCAGGTGCCTGTGCCATCTGATCGACTGACACCCAAGGACTGGCTGGCACAACAGCCGCTGCAAACCGGCGAGCGCCTGTACCTGATCATCAGCGCAGCGAGCGATGCCGACGCGCTGAAAACCCTGTACCTGACCGAACCCACCGCCCAGCTCCTGCCAATCTGGGGCGGCACGCCCTACTCCACCTGGCAACCGGTGATGCCCTACGTCACCGAACTCAAACCCAACTCGGCATTCCTGCCCTGGATCGCCGAAACCGACGCCCTCGACTGGGGCTGGCTGGCCGTCTCACGCGCCGAACCGAACGACGTGTTCGAGCACCTGCGCAGCCTGACCCAGGTGAAGATGCCGGACGGGACTGAGGTGTTTTTCCGCTTCTGGGATGGGCGGCATATTTACCCGATTCTGAAGGGGCTTGGGGAGAAGGCTGGGGAAGTAATGCCGGTGTTTGAGCGGTATTTGATTAATGGGCAGACGCTGGAGGTTGGGACGCGGGTGTTGCCGAAGGTGAAGGATTGGCCGTGGTGGGAGGTGCCGAAGGATTTGCTGGATGGTCTGATGGCCGAGAATCCATCGACGATTATTGGCAACATGATGCAGTGGTTGCTGGATGAACATGCCGATCTGTACTTCTCGTTCCCCGAATCGAACCTGAAACAAAAAGTGGCACGCTTTGTAAAACGCACGCCGCTCACGGAAGAAAATTTTGCCGGGCTGCTGAAAGCCCATCTGGAAAGTGAGGTGGTTGTATGAGCGTTTTGATGGGTGGGATCGTTGGCGGCCTCACAGCAAAGCAACCTGATGCTCAGGCGATCATCGCCGACTTCAAGAAGTGCCTGAAGGATTACCGCGAACACGCCGAAGCCTGGTATGGCGGCATTCTGGATGCCGAGCAGCAGTTCAAGGTCGGGGACGAAGTCGGCACGGCAGACAAGGACAGCAAAAAGGAAAATACCCTTTATGCCAACTGCCCGGCGAACGGCAAACTTGTGCTGGTGCATAGCTTCGAATCCGCACGCTTTGTCCCTATCGGTAATACGCCGGTACGCCTGACGCCAGTGGTAGATGGCCGCTTCATTGGCAAGAACGAAGTCGGTCCGACCATCAACAAAACCATCGACTCGACGGGGATTCTGGAAGTCTCCGGACTTACTCCGAATCAGCAGTACAAGATCACATTCTTTCCAAATCCCACGCCTGCCCAGATCGACAGCCTGTTCAACTCCTATCAGGGAGTGATTGGTGAATTGGGCGGATGGCTGCAAACCGAGTGGAGCACCAGTTTCCTGCCGCTGTGGCAAGCGCATACCGATGCGTCACTGGGCGGCCGCGCCCTGCAAGAACTGGAAGCAGCGTGGGAAGGTTTTCTCAAAGCGATCATGGGTTTGTGGGGCGATATCAAAAGCCTCTATGACCTCGTTGCACACCCGCGCGAAAACTACGAAAAGCTGAAAAATTTCTTCACTGAAGAACAGATCAAGAAGATTTATGACGCCTCGTCAGAGGCCATCCACACGGCCCTGCTGATCGCCAGCGATGAACCACTGATGTGGATCTACGTCGCTGCCATCGTGGCGTGGATAAAAATGCTGCCACCACAGACCTGCACAGAAGTGCTGGCGCAGATGAGCACAGAATTCTTGCTGAACATTCTGGTCGGTGTGGTTCTAACGGGTGGTCTGGGGCTGGCCGTGCGTATCGGTACGAAAGCAATCAAGGGTGTGCAAAGCAGCGGTAAGGTCATAAAACTCATTGAAGACTTTACCGGCATGCTGATGAAGGTCAGCAAGTCCAAAGCGACGCCGCATACCGAGGCTTCGAAGCCGTTATTGCTTAATGGTGATTCGAAGTTCAATCCGGCACGCAAGGCAGATGTTCAGATTGCGTCGCCTAAACCTGCCGAAACCGCCACAGCGCCGAAGAACAAGCCACCGGTGAGCGGTGGGAAGGTGGAATCTGATGCGCAGGTTCAGGCCCGTAAAAAAGATGAGCCGGCTTCGCGTGTCGAACAGGTAGAACCCGTCGACAACGCGCCAAAACAGTCGAAAAACCCGGCTGACGAACCCGCGCAATGTGTCGACAAAACCTGCTCCAACGGCGAACCCGTGTCGATGGTGACCGGTGAAGAATTGCTCACGCTGACTGATGGCGAACTGGGTGGTCTGCTGCCGTTCGAGTGGACTCGCCTTTATCGCAGCAGTGCGGTGGAAATCGACAGCCGCCTCGGCCATGGCTGGAGCCATTCGCTTTCTCATCGCCTGCTGGTAGACGAAGAAGGCGTGCTCTGGACCGACAATGAGAACCGTCAGACCCGCTTTCCGATGCCGACCGAGCAACGTCCGGCCATCACTAACAGCCTTGCCCAGGCAGCGATCTTCCTGGGGGATGCTCCCGGTGAATTGATCCTCACACAGGCCGGCCCCAAAACACACTTCTATCATTTCCGCGCTGGCCGCCTGACCACCATCAGCGACGCTTACGAAAATCGATTGCACATCAGTTATGACTTTGTTGACCGCATCCAGCGCATCGATAACGGTGCAGGCCGTGCCCTGCTTCTGCGTTACGACGACCGACACATTGCGGCCGTCGATCAACAGCAACAACGTCCGGAATACAACGAGCGTGGTGAGCGCCAGGATCCATGGCTGACGATTCAGACGCTCGTCACCTACCGGTACAACGCACGCAATCAACTTGTTTCTTCCACAAATGCAGCCGGTGAAACCGAGCACTACCGGTACAACGATCAGCACGTCATCCTCGAACGGCAAATGGCCGGCGGCGCCAGCTTCTTCTGGGAATGGGAACGTGAAGGCAAACATTCCCGTTGCGTCCGCCACTGGGCCAATTACGCGCAAATGGAAGCGCGGTACGAGTGGGACGACAAAGGCTCGGTGACCGTCTACAACGCCGATGGCAGTGAGCTGGTCTATGTGCATGACGAAAATGCACGCCTGGTCTCCGAAACTGCGCCTGATGGCGGTGAAACGCAAAACGCCTATGACGATGAGGGCCGTCTGGCCGCAGTAAAAGATCCGATGGGCGCGATTACCGAGTATCAGTACAGTGAAGCTGGCCGCTTGATCGCGGTGATCCCGCCAGAAGGTGTTCCGACCCGTTACAACTATTTCAACGGTCAACTTATCGACGTACAGCGCGGCAAGGCCCGCTGGAAATATGAGCGCAACCGTCAGGGCGATATCACCCAACAAACCGATCCAGACGGCAACGAGACCCACTACAGCTATGACCGTCAGGGCCGACTGCTGGAAATCCGTCACCCCGATGGCAGCCGCCATCAACTGGGCTGGAACAACCTCGGCCAATTGCTGGAAGAACGCCTGCCGGACGGCGGTCAACGCAAGTACCGTTACGATGCTCTTGGCCGACAAATCACTCGTCAGGACGAATTTGGCGCGATTACTCAATATCAATGGGACGCCGTCGATCGCCTGACCCAAGTCACCCTGCCCGGCGGTGCCACTCGCGCTTTCACCTATAACCCGTATGGCCGGGTCACTGCTGAACGCGACGAACTCGGGCGTATCACCCGCTACGAATACGCCGACAACCTGCACCTGGTCAGCCGCCGCATCAATCCGGACGGCAGCCAACTGCGCTACCGCTACGACAACTCGCAACTCAACCTCACCGAGATCGAGAACGAGCGCGGTGAACGCTATCAGCTCGATTACTACTCGAACGGCCTGATCCAACAGGAAACTGGCTTCGATGGCCGTCGTACCGCCTACGAATACGACCTCAACGGTCAATTGCTGAAGAAAACAGAGTTCGGCGATGACGGCAGCGAGCTGATTACCGAATATCAGCGCGATGCTGCCGGCCGGCTGCTGGTGAAAACCCTAGCCGACGGCGAAGAGATTCATTACAGCTACGACGCTTTGGGTCGTCTGGTGAATGTCGACGACGGCCACTGGCCGCTCGCCTATGAATACGATGTGCAAGATCGCCTGATCACTGAACACCAAGGCTGGGGCACCACACGTTACGAATATGACAGCGTCGGCCAACTGAACCACTGCCGCCTGCCCGATGGCAGCAAACTTGACTACCGTCACCTGCCCGGCGGACGTCTGAGCAGCATCGACCTCAACGGCTCACGCCTGACCAGCCACCAGTTCAGTGCCGGTCGCGAACAGCAACGCCAACAAGGTCTGCTGCTCAGCCAATACCAGTACGACGAACAGGGCCGCCTGCAAGCCCATACAGTCGGCCAGCGAGACAAGAACCTGTTCCAGCGTCGCTACAACTACGACGCCAACGGCAACCTCGCCGGTATCGATGACAGCCGCAAAGGCAATCGCAGCTATCACTACGACCCGCTCGACCGACTCATCAGCGTGCGCGGCGCCACGCCGGAAAGCTTCGCCCACGACCCGGCGGGTAACCTGCTCGGTCAGAACAATGAAGGCACAGCGAACCTGGCCAACGTCAAAGGCAACCGCCTGCTGATGCAGGGCGACCGCCATTACGACTACGATGCCTACGGCAACCTGATCCGCGAACGCCGTGGTACCGGCCAGAAACTCGTCACCGAATACCGCTACGACTGCCAGCATCGCCTAATCGGCGTAAGCCTGCCGGGTGGGAGCACCGCGTCCTACAAATACGACGCCTTCGGTCGCCGCATCGAGAAGACCGTCGACGGCCAGACCACCGAGTTCTTGTGGCAAGGCGAACGACTGATTGCGGAAAGCGCCGAAAACCGCTACCGCAGCTACATTTACGAACCCGGTAGCTTCCGCCCACTGGCGATGCTCGATGGCGAAGGCCCACGTAAGGCCACGCCGTTTTACTACCAACTCGACCACCTCGGCACACCACAGGAACTCACTGATTACAGCGGCGAGATCATGTGGTCGGCCAAGTACCGCGCCTACGGTAACCTCGCTGCGCTGGATGTCAGCGAGATCGATAACCCGCTGCGTTTCCAAGGACAGTATTTCGATGCCGAGACGGGGTTACATTACAACCGGCACCGCTACTACAATCCTGGGACGGGACGGTTTTTGACGCCGGATCCGATCAAGCTTGCTGGGGGGTTGAATAACTACCAGTACGTGCCTAACCCTACGGGGTGGGTGGATCCGCTGGGGTTGAATGGGTGTCCCGGTGCGGGAGACAAAGAGCAATCCGCGAATAACGCGCAGAAACCTGAAGAAAAAGCCAAAGTTGATGAAGGCAGTCCCGAAGCTCCATATACAGGACCGATCCCCAAAACGATGCAGGAAAAAATCCTGTATGGCACTCGGAGCCCTGGACATAACAAGCCTGTCGGTGGTCACTCCCCTCAGGTAATGAATTCACCAAACTATCAATACGATGTAGTCAGCACTAATAAAGATGGGACTACCAGTGTGAAAAACTTCAAGATGATTTTGGAGCGAAAAGATGGAACCACTGGCTGGTCCGCTGCAAAATCTCCAAATAGACATACTTTCGCACCTAAAAGCTGGAGTGACGCAAAAATACTAAAAGCTACGGATGAGGTGGCATCAGAGCCAGGCAGAGTATTGCGCAATGAACCCGGATCATTAGTTACCGAACACACTAAAATTGTTGACGGTGTTGAGTGGCAAGTAATTAAAGAGAATGGTGTAGTGACCTCATCCTACCCAACAGGAGCAACCCCATGACATTTCACCACGCAGACGACGTTTACGAAAAGCTATGCTCATGGATTGGAGACTCCGAAGAATCAAACTGGACCGAGTACAGCACGGAGCTTGTTGCTAAAACAGTGCTTATAGACTTCAAAGACCAGCATTGGAGCCGTTTGGAGCAAGAAATACTTGAAAAGCCGGAGTATTGGCAGCAGCGTTGCGCTGTTTCATTAGGCGAAGACAGAACAGAGCACGCCATCAAAATATTAAAGCTACTGCTTTCCAACTCTGAGTACAAGGACGTAAAAATAATCGCCATATACGAGCTCGATTGGGCAGAAGTACCTATGGAAAAAAAATACTCATCACATATAAAAAAAATCATAGACTCCACGCCAGCAACTGAAGTCGAAACAGAAATCTATAGCTTGTTGAAAAAATCTGAAGCAGCCCCACAATGAAAACTCAGAATTTACTTCACCAACCCATCTTCCGATGAAGCATCAACGCAGACAACAATCTAACTCATCACCAAGAACTAACGCACACCTAAAAGCTCATCAAAAATATATCTATAAAAATCTATCACCAACTACAACCCCCCTTATAACCAAAAACACTTCTTTAATTGATATAAAATTTCGAAACCTGCTATAACACATTGAAAACTTTCCTACCAAAGAAGTTTTTTTCCGTCTAACTAGCTGTGGTGATTTCCTGAACATTCTCAATCACTCACCGCCATTACAGCAATCGGATCACACACTCAAAGGACTGTCCCCTTGAAATACTTGACTCGCCCTCTAACCCTTCTTCTCGCCCTAACCTTCTCACTCAGCGCCACCGCATTATCCCTTCGCTCCGAACAACGCCCAGACGGAACGACGGCCCTGCTACTCACCAATGACCCCGCCCCGGACAGAGCGCCAAAGCTCAACAAGGATCCAGCCATTCGTTCGGCGCTAGTTGATTTTTTTGGCTACCAAACGGGTAGCTACACCAACGACAAAACAATGATCGTGCAACAAGTTCTGGAAGCGCTCGATTCGGAAATGTCGATGTTTGAACAGGGTGTGCCTGCCGGCAGAAAAATGATCACCGCCATGGATGATGGCAACAACGGGTTCGACCGTGGGGCTTTGTTACTGGATGACAAGGGTCAACTGATCGCTGTCGGCTTGGTGAATGGTCATTGCACGGTGAAGTCTCGTGACGAGGCTTTGACCTGTAATGATGCGCCGGACACGGTGCTGACGATCTTCCAGCCGCAAGGCGCGAAAAAAGCTGACGCAGAACCCTTGATTGGCTGGAGCAAGCAGTTGCCGCCGCTGTTGGCCATGTGGGCGGAGAGCGATAATCCAGAGCGACGGGCGGCGGCGCAGAAAATTGCGACCATTGAATACGCTGCCACTAATCCGAATCAGGGTTCCTGGACGGCGGCTCAGTTGCCCTCCGATTTCCCTAAAGCAATGCTGGCGATGCTGCCGCAACGGGCGCATCTGATCGGTGCGGGTGCTCACGGCGTATTCACCACGCCGGGGATGGAGGGTTCTCCGATTGAGGGTGATTGGGACAAGATTGCCGGACGTCCTCAACATGAGTTTGAGGTCATTCTTCGCACCTTTACCGAATATGCAGATGTCATCGATTTCTATCAGCAGCATGCGAAGGACGCCGAAATCAGCGGTAACCAACGAAAAGCGCTGGTCGAGGGATACGTCGGTGGTGGTACTTACAAAATCGAAATAAGTAATAGGGAAGACGAGGGAACGGTCATCACGCTCTCGGCGTGGAATCAAGAAGTCTGATTCATTCAGTCAGAAAGAGGCGACTTCAATCGCCTCTTTCTGGTTGTATCTCAGAGCTTTTCCAATTCTTCCTTTGCTCCAGGCGCATAGCGACCCACTGCCTTGAGCATCCAGAACTCTGCTTTGGATCGGCTCTTGGGCAGTCCGCCCCGCCCTTGTGCATACATCTTGCCTAATGCCAACTGAGCGTTGCCAAAGTCTGCGTCCGCTGACTGACGGTAAAGTTTCGCAGCTTCGCGCTCGTTGCGTTCAGTTCCACGCCCCTGCTCCAGCATCTGTGCCAATTCATATTGCGAGTACTTGTTACCTTGCAAAGCCGATTTGCGATACCACGCGACAGCGAGCTTTTCATCCTTTTCCACACCGCGCCCGGTGGCCAGCATTTCAGCAAAATTATTTTGACCAGAAGCGTCGCCTGCCTCAGCAGCCTTACGAAACCAATTTGCTGCGGTTACATCGCTCTGTGGAACTCCGTCACCCTCTTCGTAGATGTGAGCCAGTAACATATAGGCCATGACATAACCGCCCTCGGCCGACTGGTTGTAGTACGCCAACGCTTTGTCCATATCCTTGAGATTTTTGATTGATCGGCCGCCGCGATGGTAGATCTGCGCCAGACTGAACTGTGCTTTGGCGTTACCCTGCTCCGCCGCTTTCAGATCCCAATAAACACCTGCATCTTCACCCTCAACACTTCGATCCCAACTTAGTTCCTCAGCAAGTCCGACTTGCGCCTCGGCATTTCCTTGCTCTGCTGCCTTGCGAAACCACTCTTCCGGCATGCCAGGCGACCACTGCTCTACCACCCCGCAAAGGTTCTCCTGAATGGCTTTGCCAAACTGCGTCTGCGCTTCGAGATCACCTGCAACCGCTTGCTCATGCAGATGTTCCGAATTCTCTGCGCACTTCCCTGCCTTCATCCCGTCGTAGAGCTCACGTGGTTCTTGTGCCCATGTATTACATGCGATGAACATAGAAAAGAGGGCAGTACCCACTGCACCGATAGTTTTGAAACTGTTGCTCATTTGATACTTCCTTGTGGCTTAAAAAATCCAGGCAAAAAAATGGCAGTAATCACCATGTCGCTTCAAACGCTTGATCAGCAACCTCATACCAACCACCACCCGATTCCGAACTCGCCCCTCGTCCGGGAATGGATCGAAGCCACGGTTGGAATGTTCAACAACTACCAGCGCTAAGTGGATTGTCATCGGATCAGATTGCTCAGTTCGCAGATTCCGCTGCCGATACCGCGTCGTGCGTCACCGGGAGCGATGATGACGCCATTGATATGGTGGCGAAGCCAAAGCGCCGCCTATTCGTTAAAGACGCGCAGTTTAACGTGTGGACCGGATTACGTGCGCGAGATGCCGTGTCTCGACACACTTCGAATTGCTTGCTGAACGCCGAATTAAGCTTCAACTAAGCTTGCGTCGCTAGCATCCCGGCCCGAGAGACACCTGTCGCCGATCAACCGCGGATGAGCTTCCCGAAATGAACCAGTTTGATTTACCAGCCGTTACGCAGCCGAATTTCAGTCTTGTATTGGTAAATTACAAAACCCCGGACATCACCCGGATGTGCCTGGAGTTGTTGCGTCAGCACGTTCAGGCGCAGCGCATTCCGGTTTGGGTGGTGGACAATGATTCGGCGGATGCCAGTCTGGATTATTTGCGTTCGCTGGACTGGATCAACCTGATCGAACGTCCCTCCCCCGGCAAAGAAGCGGGACATATTGCGCATGGCAAGGCGCTGGATCTGGCGCTGGAAAAAGTTGAAACCGACTATCTGTTTCTGCTGCACACCGACACCTTTGTCTACGACAAGGAAGTCTTTGCAATGATGCTGCGTGAGTGCACGAAGACTGCGGGTATCGCCGCAGTCGGGTGTGTCGAGCAAATCAATCGTGGGATTGTGAGAGACACCTGGCGGTTAACTTCGCGATTTTGCAAACACTATATTCGCCGGGCGAAAACTGCGTTGGGTTTGCGCAGTAAAGAGCCGAAACCTTATCGGGAAACTCACTTGAAGAGTTTCTGCACTTTGTGGAACGCCAAGTTGATGAAGTCTCGCGGACTGCACTTTTGCATGGATGACCGGGTGCCCGGTTATACCCTGCAGGATCGAATGACAGCGTTGGGCTACGGCATCAAGCTGTTGGCGCCGCGCAAGATTTTCCGCTATCTGGATCACATCCAGGCAGGAACCGTCGCAGCCGCTGGAACCTACGGCAAAAACCACCGCCGCACCAAGATGTATGAAGCCACCCTCAAACGCTTTGAGGGGCAGGCATCGGCATAATCGCGAACACAAAAAAGGGCGACTTGAAAGTCGCCCTTTTTTTATCTGAAATTGTATACATCCGCTCCGAAGAGGTGTTCGCCCAGTGTAATGGCCTGGCAATCCATGCACCGGTAAAGAGCCCTGACACTGGGCGAACGGGAAGGATTTTAATAGAAGTTGGCGGATATGTCGTCATACATAAAGGTAAATTTTATGTACGAAAAAGTTAATAGATATTTATCGACGAAATCCTTTCGCGAAACTTTCAAAGCACGGCTCAACTCCTTTCAGATGATTGCTCTCATACAATAATCTGTACAAGAACAACCATCTTGTAGAGTTAATACTCAGCTTTCATGCTGACTGGTCACTTTTAATACATCGGTATAAGTGACAACTACGCTCTGCCCGACTTTCAGATCTTTCAGCTTGGCTTGAATTTCAGGCTTTTTAACGTCGAGAGTTTTCGACTGTCCCGCCGGGTTTTCCAGGGTCACCTGATTTTGCTTCAAATCAATTTTGGTGATTTTCAATTGCACCTGAATCTGCCGGTAGGCTTCGCCGCCCGGGTTTTCAGTGCCGGGAGCGTTGCGCAGTTCGCCGCTACGCTCGACCGTGCCAGGCAGACCTTTATCCACCTCAGTATCGAGGTAGGCCGCTACGGAACGCTGCACTTCGACTTTGACCAGGTCACCGACCTTGAGGTTGGCGAGGTTTTCCGCCTTGTCGCTGAGCTGAACATGGACTTGACGACCTTCGGCGCCTTCCAGCACGACCTGGTGGTTGGCCGCATCGACGGCCAGCACTTTGGTCGTGACTTGATCGGCCTCGACAGTGGCAGACAGCGGAATATCGGCCGCCATTGCGCCGAAGCTGGTGGCGGACAGAACGGTTGCGAGGGTGATGGCCTTGGCCAGAGCGTGGAGCTTCATAAGCGGTACTTTCCCTGTAATGAATGGCAGCACCCGGCGCCGACAAGTGGTTGACGGCGGATGTGCCACTGAGCATAGACGCTGTTCAGGGCTTGGCTGTTGTTTGTGACGGTTCGTCAGGCTTCGGGGTCATCCAGTTCATTGGCGACGTTCACGGCTGGCGAATTCTTATGCAGGTCATCGGCCTTGGCGCGCAGGATCTGCCACTGCTCCAGATCGATCGCGCCCTTGGCGAGCAGGTCGTCGGCGATGTGTTGCAGGTCGAGGTAGTGAGCGTCGGGGGATTGCTGCCAGTAGGTCTGATCGTCGAACAGGCGCTGCCACGTGGTGAGGTCGGGGGGGGGGGGCAGGTCGTCGCTCATGGGGGGAGTCCTCGGCGGGGCTTCGAAATGGGCCGGGATTGATCGGTAGAGGATGGTAGACGGGGCGGAGTTCCGGGCAATTGCTCTGTGGGTGACTGTACCGGGGGCTTCGCGAGCAAGCCCGCTCCCACAGGGGTTTTGTACGAAATTCAGTACCCGGTCATCTCCAGATAGCCGCGCCCGCCATGACTGCCGTTGATCCGCACCGGCCCTTCCCAGTAAGGGATGCGCAGGTTCATCCAGGCATTGGGATTGAGTGCGTCGAGGCTGATGTCGAGGTGTTTGTCGGGAATGCTGATCGACCAGCGCACCGGCATCTGGCGTCCGGCGACTTTGGCGGTGTCCTGGGCGGTCAGTTTGATCTGCTCGCCGTGCAGGGTTTCGGTCTGCCCGTCGGCGCTGATCCAGGTGCCGGTCAGATACGGCGCGCCATCGGTTTGCCGGGTGCGAAACAGCATCAGCGATTCACCGCTGTCCAGGTGCAGGGAAAACCAGTCCCAGCCGGTCTGATTGGCTGCCAGCGGCTGACTGCTCCACTCCCGATCCAGCCACGCCGGGCCGCTGACGGTGTAGGTCTGGCCGTCGATTTGCAGGGTGCCGCTGGCCTGAAAAAACGGCTGACTGTAGTAGTACGAGGCCTGGCCCTGTTCGGATTTGCGGCTGAAACCGTTGTCACCTTGCAACACCAGCGGACGACTGGAGGTGAGGTGCAGTTGATAGCTGAAATCTTTATCTCGGGCACTGAGTTGCAGATCCGTCAGCGGATCCTGCACCTGACTGGCGAAGCGCCAATCATCGATCCACGCCTCGAACGGCGCGACGTTCACCCCGGCCTGCCCCACTCCGCCTCGAGCATAGCGCTCGGCGGCATGATGCGCGGTGGCTGAAGTCACTGCGGCGTGCCCGAGCCAGATCGTCTGGTTGGCCCAGCCCGATTGTTGCGCCACCGGTTTCAAGGCGCTGCGAAACAGCGTCCATTGCACGCCGAAATCGTGGCCCTGCTGATCCTTGAGATTGGCGGTGACGTACCACCATTCGATGCGAAAACCATCGTGCGCGCCGTGATCCGCCGGGAAGCTGAATACCCGCCCCGGCACCACCGGTGTGAACTGCGCAGCCTGATCGCCGAGCCCGGCAAAACCCTTCTGCTCAGGCGCAGGCTGATCGCAACCGCCCAATAGCAACAGCGCGAACAGCAGCGCAACCAGGTTAATCCTCATGGGCAAACGTCCTCAACAGATCCGCCGGTTGCGTGCGGTACAACGAATACAGCGGCCACGCCGAGGCCAATAGCGTCGCCAGCAACGCCAGCCCGAGCAACTGCAGCAGTTGCAGCGGAAAGATCCGCAACGGCAAGCGCCAGCCGAACGCCTGCACGTTGATCACCGCATCCAGACACCACGCCAACGCGATCCCCAACGGCAACGCCAGCACCAGCGTCAGCACCGCCAGCAGCCAGGTCTGGCCGAGGTTAAGCAGCATCAACTGACGGCGCGTCACACCCAGCGCCCACAGCGGCGCCAGTTGCCCGAGGCGGCTCTGGCTCTGGGTCAGCAGGCTGATGAACAGTGCCACACCCGCCACCGCCAGGGTCAGGCTATTCAGTGCGGCGGTGGCGGCGAAAGTGCGCTCGAATACTTGCACCGACCAACCCTTGAGCCGCGCCTGATCGACGATGCGGCTGTCATCGAGTTGAAAGCGCGTTTGCAGTGCGCGCAAAAACAGCGGGATGTCGGGCGGCGCGATGCGCAAGTTGAAACGGTTCGGCGTCAGTGACGGCCATAGCCGCAGCAAATGATTGTTGTTGACCAGCAGATGGCCCTTGGGATTGCCGTAGTCGGCGTAGATCCCGACGATTCGCGGTGACCACGCACCGCCCGGCGTCGGCAAACTCAGATGATCCCCTGCGCGAACCTTCAGGCGTCGCGCCAGTTGTTCGCTGAGCATCACCGCGTCATCAGTTGCCAGATGCGCCCACGGATCACCGGCAATCGCCTCGAGCAACGGCCAGTGTTGGCGATAATAGGGATGATCGATCACCCCGAAGACATCCGCCGGCCACCCCTGCAGGGTCACCGCCACTTGCCAGTTGGGCAGCACCGCGCTGACGCTCGGCTGTTGTTTGAGCCAGGCGTACATTTCGCGGGACTGCGCCGGATTGACCGGGTTGAGGTACAGCTCGGCACTGAGACGTTGTTCGAGCCAGTCGTCGAAGGTCTGGCGAAAACCGGTGGTCATGCTGCCAGCACCGATGTTCGCCGACAGCGCCAGCAGCAACGCCATCAGCGCCAGACTGAGTGCCGGCAGTTGCTGGCGGCAGTCGGCGAGAAACCACTGGCCGAGTACCGAGCGACTGCGCCCGAGCAAGGGATTGAGCACCGCGCTGAGCACCACCGGCAACGCCAGCGCGGCGCCGAGCAGCAACCCGGCCATCAACACAAACCCGCTACCGAGGCTTTCACCGAACAGCAATGCCAACAGCGCGATCAGGCCCAGCAGCGCCGCCAGCCAACCCTGACGTCGCAACCAGCGCGCATGTTGCAGATGCCAGGCCTGCGGATCCGCCACCGCCAACAGCGGCAGTCGTGCCGCACGCAACAGACTGTTGGCGCCGGCCAGCAACGCGCCGAACAGGCTCAAACCGATACCGCTGAACCACCACCACGGACTCAGGCGCAACTGCCCCGCCACTTCTGCGCCGTACAGACCGCGCAGACTGGCGGCGACATCCGGCAGCAACGCGCTCGCCAGCCAGTAACCGCTGATGACCCCGAACACCCCGCCAACCAGCGCCAGCACACCGAGTTCGACGATCAGACAGCCGATCAACATCCGCGCACTGACCCCGCAGGCGCGCAACGTGCGCAGCAGACCACGACGCTGTTCCAGCGCCAGACCGATGGCCGCGTGCACGATAAACAGCCCGACCAGAAACGAGAGAAAGCCCAAGGCATCGAGGTTGAGGTGAAAGCTCTCGGTCAGGCGCGAAAGATTGTTTTCCTCGGCGCTGCTTTTAAGCTGCAACCGACCATTGAACGCCGGCGGTAGCTCAGCATGAAAATCCTTCGGCAGTAACAGCCGTGACAGTTGTCCGGGCTGTTCGAGCAGGGTTTGCGCGACACCGATGTCCACCAGCAACACGCCCGGTGCCATGTCCTTTTGTGCGCACAGCGGTGGCAGGGTCTGACCGTTGGCGGTTTGCGGCGTGGCGCCTTCGCTGAGGTTCAAGGCCTGCAACGTTTCCGGGGAAATCCACGTGCTGCCCGGCGGTGAGAAGAACTCGACGATGCGCTCGATCGGCATCGCCTGCCCGGCCACCGCAGCGTCCGTCGGCAGCGACACCGGTTCGATGCCCATCAATTGCAGCCGCTGGTCCTGGTGATCCTTGAGCATCAGCCGGCCTTGCAGCAGCGGCGAGACTGGCCAGCCCGCGCGGCGTAGATCAATGAACCACTGCTGGGTAAACGTCGCCCCACTGGGCGCAACAAGACTGGCCTGCGGTTCGCCTCCAATCATCTGACTGGCTCGGGCGTAACTGTCGCGGGCTTGACTGTTCAGCGCTTCGACCCCGGTCAACAGACTTGTAGCCAGCCACAACCCGGTCAGCACACTGAAAAACTGCACCGGGTGCCGCCGCCAATGACTGAGCAGCGCGCGCAGGGTTTGCCAGAAAACGTTCACGTCAGATGGCCGCTGGACAACACCACGCGCCGCGCCAGGCGTGCCGCCACGCGCGGGCTGTGCGTGACCATCAGCAGGGTGGTCGGCGTGTCATCAAGCAGCTCCAGCAACAGACGCAGCACTTCATCACTGGTGGCTTCGTCGAGGCTGCCGGTGGGTTCGTCGGCGAGCAACAATTTTGGCCGTGACGCCAAGGCCCGGGCCAGCGCAACCCGCTGCTGCTGGCCGCCCGACAACTGCTCGGGATAACGCGTGAGCAAATCGCCCAGGCCCAGACGCTGCACCAGATGCGCCTGCCAGCGCGGCTCATGCCGTCCGGCCAGACGCGCCTGAAACGCCAGATTGTCCTCGACCCGCAGACTGCCGATCAGGTTGAACTGCTGGAACACCAGACCAATTTCAGTGCGGCGCCAGTCGGCCAGTTGCGCTTCGTTCATCTGCTCCAGCCGATGCTCGCCGCTGTGAATGCTGCCGCGATCAACCTTGTCGAGGCCGGCGATCAGGTGCAGCAAGGTGCTTTTGCCGCTGCCGGATTCGCCCATCAGCGCCAGACTGCTGCCGGGTTCGAGCGTCAGGTCGACGCCTTGCAGCACCGGGAGCGGGCCTTGGGGGGTGAGGTAACTTTTGAACACGCCTTGAACCTGAAGCATGCCGCCATCCGTTGGGTCAGTGTGGGGCAAGGATAGCGGATTGCGGCCTCAGCAGATCAGCGTTGAAACCAATGGCCCCATCGCTTGCAGGCAAGCTCCTACAGGGGTTGAGGTTGTCCACAAATACCGGGTTCACCCTGAAACACTGTGGGAGCTGGCTTGCCAGCGATGAGGCCAGTGAAACCGGCACAAATCTCACTCCCCGGTTGCCACACTGGTCGCAGCCTCCCCCGGCGTGACAATCGTCTTCAGATCAATGTGCTTCCACTCAGGCTTGGCCCCCAACCGCGCATTGAAGCGATAGTTGAAGGTGAAATCGTCCGCCGTCGGCAGCGTCAGCGGTTTGCCATACACCGCTTCGATACCCGCCAGGTCGTAACCCATCAACTGCAACAGCGTCGGGAAGATGTTGTAGTGGCTGGAGCGATTCTTGTTCTGCGCCAATGCCTGCGCCCAGTCCGGGCCGTGCACCTGATCGCCCTGAATCACCACCAGCGGCACCAGCCCTTCTTCCTCGACCGGATCGCCGCCGCAGTGAGTGTTGAGCCCGGGATTGCCGCGCTCATGCAGGTCCTGGCCGTGATCGGAGGTGTAGATCAGCAGCGCATTGTGCAAATTGGCCTGGGCAAAGACCCGGGCGAAAAACTCGCCGACGTTCCACAGCACGGTGTTCTTGTAGGCGTTGCGGTACAGCACCCAGTCATCCGGCTGGCCGTTGAAACCGTCGCGTTTAGCGGTGTCGGCCACTTCGGTGAACTGCCCACGCGGCAAGGTCGGACGATACGCCATGAAGGCGTCGGGGTATTTGTCGTGCACCGGGAAATGCGCGCCGACCTTGTTGATCACCACCAACTCCGGCTGATCATCGTTGAGCAGTTCGATCAGTTTCGCGGCGGCGGCCATGTCGCGATCACGCACGCTGGTCTGGTCAAACTGGACGAATTCGTCGATGTCCTTTTTTTCGGTGTCGGTCATCAGGTTCTGCAAATTGCCGCCGGTGCGCTGGGCGTCGATGTACACCGTGCGCAACCCGGCTTTTTTCGCGTACTGCCAGATCGACGGCAGCGTGCTGTTGATCCGCGTGTAATCGGCGCGAGTGCCGCCGTAGCGCAGGGTGACGTTGGTATCGGCGCTGCAATTGGCAATGGACGCGGCGTAGCCGTAGTTGAAGATGTCGACGCCGGGGTGCGCCTGCTTGAGGTTGCTGTGCACCCCGAACGGCGCGTTGATGTCCAGGTAATTGCCGGAAATGCTTTCGTCGATGATCAGCACGATGTCGTGATTGATCGCCACGGTGTTGCGCGCCAACTTCACCGGCTCACGCGGGCCGACTGTGTTGTGCAGCGCTTCATAGGCGAACAGGTTCAGATAGGCCAGGGGCGTGTACATGATCGGCAAACCGCGCGCGCCCTCGCCCGCCCGCAGGAACAACACGACGCTCAACAGCAATACGCCACACAACGGCGCCACCACGCGTAATCCGTTGGGTACCGCCAGCGAGTGCCGCGGCTTGAGACCGATACCGAACAGCAACAGCAGCCCGCTGAGCGCGCCATGAATGATCGCGTCGCGATACTGGTAGGCGGCTTCCTGGATGAAGCCGCCAGAGTACACCAGCGACACAAAGCTGCTGTAGCTCAGGTAATCCGCGGTGACCCGGGTATAGACATCAAAAAACACCGCTGAGACAAACAGTGTTATTGCGAACAAGTGGCGAATGAGAGCCTGACGAATATAAGCCGTTAGATATAACGCTAAAGTAAGCGCCAAAAACATCGCGCCAAAAAGAAGTACAGCAAAACCGACACCGATAGCATTTAACCGCTCAATGTAATATTCGGAATAAAGCAGCAAATAAACAATCAAAAGTAATTCTTTGGCATATCTGAACATGGCGATACCGCTCGTGCAAAACGGCAGAGAGTCAAAGGTTTGTCGGTCAGAACCTGACACTAGCACCCAGCCATCAAAGCGCAAGAATTGACTGTTTTCTTTAGAAAGCGTCAAAAAACCGGTGACTCAAATCTGACACACGCAAAACGCTAGAAGCCTTTAAATTAAAGACTTACAACCGTTTATCGCTTATTTTAAATCTGAACAAATCTGCAGAAAAACAACAAATCCAATCGCAGCAATGACTTGATGGCCAATCGCCAAAAAGCGCTCAAGTGTTATACAGGTGCAACATGTCATTTTGCTGACACGCTTTCCAAACCCTGCGCTATACCCCTTTTACAGTCTTCTTCCGAACTTCTTCTTTTCGCTCTATCGAGGGTGCGCAGATGGACGTGAGCGTATTTGGCACCGGCTACGTCGGATTAATTCAAGCCGCCGCACTTGCAGATGTAGGGCATCGGGTTTTATGCGTTGATATTGACCCCAACAAGATTAAACAACTGCAACAAGCCGTGCCGCCTATTAGTGAGCCGGGGTTATCCGCTGCGCTGGAAGAAAACATCAAGGCCGGGCGTCTGCTGTTCAGTACCCAGGCCAGCGACGCGGTAGAACATGCCGAACTGATTTTCATCGCCGTGGGCACGCCGGCCGATGAGGACGGTTCCGCCGACCTCAGCCATGTGCTGAACGTGGCCCGGCAGATCGCCTCGCACATGGAGGCTGATCGCACCCTGATCATCAAGTCCACGGTGCCGGTCGGCACGGCGGACCAGGTTGCCGCCAAGGCCAACGAAGAGCTGCAACGTCGTGGCCGCAGCAGCCTGAAGGTACGGGTGGTGTCCAACCCCGAATTCCTCAAGGAAGGCAGCGCCCTCGCCGATTGCATGCGTCCGGACCGGATCATCGTCGGCACCCGCGATGACGCAGCCCGCGAGCAGATGAGCGAGCTGTACGCGCCGTTCTGCCGCAACCACGAAAAACTGATGTTCATGGACAACCGCAGCGCCGAGCTGACCAAGTACGCGGCCAATGCAATGCTCGCCACGCGTATCAGCTTCATGAACGAACTGGCCAACCTCACCGAACTGCTGGGCGCCGACATCGAAGCGGTGCGCAAAGGCATCGGCTCCGACCCGCGCATCGGCTACCACTTCATCTACCCCGGTTGCGGCTTCGGCGGTTCGTGCTTCCCCAAGGATCTGCGTGCCCTGCTGCACACCGCCGAACACAACGGCATGCCGCTGAAACTGCTGCGCAGCGTCACCGACGTTAATGACAGTCAGCGGCACATTCTGTTCAGCAAACTCAAGGCGCAGTTTCCGCAGGGTCTGGCCGGCAAGTCGATCGCGATCTGGGGCCTGGCGTTCAAACCCAATACCGATGACATGCGCGAAGCGCCCAGCCGCTACTTGATGGACGCGTTGTGGGCCGAAGGCGCCAGCGTGCAGGCCTATGATCCGGAAGCCATGTCCGAATGCCGGCGCCTCTACGGCTATCGCAACGACCTGCATCTGTGCGCCACTCGCGACGACACCCTGGAAGATGCCGATGCGCTGGTGATCTGCACCGAATGGAAAAATTTTCGCGTGGTGGATTTCGAGCTGCTGGCGAGCAAGCTGCGTTCGAAGGTGATCGTCGACGGTCGCAATCTCTACAACCCGGAACACGTAGCGGCGGCCGGCCTGCATTACAGCGGTATCGGCCTGCGCCACATTACGCCGGAAGGATTGCGCCCATGAAAATCCTGGTCACCGGCGCAGCCGGCTTCATTGGCGCCCATTGCGTGTTGCGGCTGATGCGCGACGGGCATGCGGTGGTCGGCCTGGATAACTTCAACGGCTACTACGACCCGCAGCTGAAACACGATCGGGTGCAATGGATACGTAATCAGGTCGGGCATTTCCCGATCGCGCGGATTGATCTGGCCGATGCCGCGGCGATTGAAGCGCTGTTTGTCCGCGAGCAACCGCAAGTGGTGATCCACCTCGCGGCGCAGGCCGGCGTACGCTACTCGCTGGAAAACCCAAAGGCCTACCTCGACAGCAACCTCAGCGGTTTCCTGAATATTCTCGAAGGCTGCCGGCACCATCCGGTGGAGCACCTGATCTATGCCTCGTCGAGCTCGGTCTACGGCGCCAACCAGCACACGCCTTATTCGGTGCATGACGGTGTGAATCACCCACTGTCGCTGTACGCCGCGACCAAAAAAGCCAACGAGCTGATGGCTCACAGCTACAGCCATCTGTTCGGCATCCCGAGCACCGGGCTGCGCTTTTTCACCGTGTACGGGCCATGGGGTCGGCCAGACATGTCGCCGATTCAGTTCGCCCGGGCGATCACCGATGGCACCCCGCTGAAACTGTTCAACTACGGCGAGCACCAGCGCGATTTCACCTACATCGACGACATCGTCGAAAGCATCGCCCGGCTCACCGACCATCCGCCGCACAACCACCCGGAGTGGGATCGCGAACATCCCGACGCCGGCAGCAGCATGGCCCCGTGGTGCCTGTTCAACATCGGCGGCCACCACCCGGTGGAACTGAAAACCTACCTGGCGTTGATGGAAAAACACCTCGGCCAGAAAGCCATTGTCGAGCTCTTGCCCCTGCAACCGGGCGATGTGCTCAACACCTGTGCCGAAACCGATGATCTGGCCCAGGCCACCGGGTTCCAGCCCCGGATCGAGCTGGATGAAGGCCTGGGGCGTTTCATCGCCTGGTTTCGCGACTACTACCCCACTGCCTGTCGCCCACGCGCCGCTCGCGGCTGAACTTCAGCGGAGGTTCTCATGACTGGACATGAACAAGGTGTACCGATCAATCAGATGCGTCGTGACAAGCGCATGGATCCCGAACACCGAATGCGCCTGGATACCGCCATCCACATGCAGGGTCGTGGCTGGTTGACCGGTCGCGACGGTGGCCGGCCATGGACGCTGTCACGCACCAACCGGGTGCTGGCCTGCTTCGGTGCGCTGATGATCCTGGTGGTGTTTTCGCCGCTGCTGCTGGGCCTGGCACTGACCATCAAATTCACCAGCCCGGGACCGGTGATGTTCGTGCAAAAACGCACCGGCTATCGCGGCCGCACGTTCGGCATGTACAAGTTCCGCACCATGGTCTGCAACGCCGAAGAACTGAAGGAATCGCTGCGCCACCTCAACAAGCACGGGGTCGACGCCATCGATTTCAAGATCGACAAGGACCCGCGCATCACCGGGATCGGCGGTTTCCTGCGGCGCACCAGCCTCGACGAACTGCCCAATCTGTTCAATGTGGTGAGCGGTGACATGCGCCTGGTCGGCCCGCGTCCGACCTCGTTCAACGCCTACCGCTACAAGGACAGCCATCTCGCGCGCCTGAGCATCTACCCCGGCATGACCGGCCTGTGGCAGATCTCCGGGCGCAGCAACATCGACTTCGACCAGCGCGTTGAGTTGGACCTCAGCTACATCGCCGAGCAAAGCCTTTTGCTTGATCTGAAGATCCTGTTGAAAACCCCCTTCAAAGTATTCAGCGGCCACGGAGCAAGCTAATGGACGGTTCAACCAACAAAAGCCTGAGCATTGCCAACCCCAGCGAATCGAACCTGATTTCGACCGTGCTGGATCTGGATCTGCGGATCCTGTTCCTGACCGCCGCCAACCCTGGTGCCGGCACCACCACCAGTGCGCTGGCGCTGGCCAGCCAACTGGCGCAGATGAGCAGCGGCCAGGTGCTGCTGGTCGACGCCAGCCAGTCGGCGAGCAACCTCACCCAACAGTTGAACCTGAGCAAGGAGCGCGGCCTGCGCGATCTGCTGTTCAACCCGGACAACCCGCCGCTGTTGCAGGACTGCGTGGTGCAGGTGTCGAGCCTGCCGTTCCATGTCCTGCCCAACGGTCGGCCGATCCGCACGCTGGAGCACCTGACTGCCGAGCGCCTGAGCCCGTTGCTCGATCAACTGGGCAGCCAGTACCGCTTTGTGGTGATCGACGGTGACGCGGTGTACTCCGCCGCCGACACGCTGGTACTCGCCACTCAGGTCGATGGCGTGGTGTTCGTGGTACGCGCCGAGGACACGCGCTGGGAAGTCGCCCAGGCCGCCGTGCAACGCCTGACGCAGGCCGGGGCAAAAGTGGTCGGCAGCGTCTTCAACCGGCGCAAGTACTACATGCCCAAATGGCTTTACAAAAACCTGTAAGCAAATGCGAAGGATGACGCCATGAACGCCAAGATACTTGTTCTGCTGATGCTGCCGCTTGCAGGCTGCTCCAGCACTTCCGAAACCCAGAACATGCCGGTGAACATTCTCACCGCCACCCCGGCCAACGCCCAGGCCACCGATATGCCGAAGATCGAGCAGACGTTGCGCCCGCAAGATGTGCTGGACGTGATCTTCCACATCAGCACCAGCGGTTCGGACGCCTACCGCGTGCAATCGGGTGACCAGATCGGCCTGAACTTCACCGCGGCCAGCCAGCTCAACGGCAATCAGTTGGTGCTGCCTGACGGCACCATCAACCTGCCTGGCGCCAACACCTCGGTGAAAATCGCCGGGCTGACCGGCGACGAAGCGCGCGAGGAAATCCAGCGTGCCTACCAGCGCAAACAACTGTTCCAGCCCAACCGCAATCAGCTGACGGTGCAGGTCATCAGTCCGCTGACCAATGAGCAGAACCTCAAAAGTGCCCTCAACCATCCCGCCACCGGTATGAGCCGTGAGATCACCGTGGGCAACGACGGTTACGCGAGTTTTCCGGAAATCGGCGCGGTGCCACTGCAAGGCATGACCATCAACCAGCTGGAAACCTTCCTCAACCAGAAGTACGCACAACTGCCAGGTCGGATGAGCGTCGATGTGATGCTCAAATCCACCGCCGGCAACGAGATCTATGTGCTGGGTGAAGTCGGCCAACCGGGTTCCTACCCGATCCGTCGCCCGGTCTCGGTGCTTGAAGCGCTGACCCTGGCCCGTGGCACCAACGTCAAGGCGCGTCTGGACTCGGTGGTGATCATGCGCCGCAACGGTAACCAGGTGCAGGCCGTGCACTACGACGTGGAAAAAGCCCTGTCGGGCGACGCGTCGCAAATCGCCTACCTGCAACCCGACGACATGCTGTTCGTACCAAAAACCAAACTGGCGAGTGCCGGCGATCTCGCCCGGCAACTGGCCGACGTGGTGTTGTTTCAGGGCGTGGGCTTCAGCTTCGGCTACCGCGTCGACAACAAAAGCAGCAGCAGTAACTGACTCTCAGGTGACCGATCATGAATCCAAAGGAAAACTACCTGCATGAGTTCTTCAGGATCTTCTTCGCCAACAAGCAATTGGTGAAACGGGTCTTCCTGATCTTTGCAGTCATCGCGTTGCTGCTGCCGCTGGTGCTCAAACAGAGCTTCGATATCACCGCCCAGGTGATCGTGCAGTCGAAAAAACTTTCCCAGGGTGACGCCACCACGTCACTGACGGTCGATAACGCCACCTTCATTCCGCCGTCGCTGGCGGACATGGAAACCGAGAGCAATATCCTGCGCTCGCCCGCGTTGATCCGGCAGACCATCAGTGAGCTGCGCGACAAGGGCGAATACAGCCCTCCGGTCGGGATGTTCGCCAAACTGATCGGCGATCCGTTCCGCCGTTATGTCACCTCGCCCCTGCGCCAATACGTGATCAACCCGCTGCGCAACATGCTCGGGCTGGAGACCGATCCGGTGCGCGACACCGTGCTCGACGGCCTCACTCAACAGGCCCTCGACAGCCTGAAGATCGAGACCCTGCCCGGCTCCAACGTGATCTCGATCGTCTACAGCTTTCCGGATCCGCATCAAGGCACGACGTTTGTCGCCGCCCTGCTGCAGAACTATCTGGTAAGCCGTCAGGCGCTGCAATCGATCGACCTGCCGCAATCCTTCTACGAAACCAAGAAGCACCTGTATCAGGTGCGTCTCGATGGACTGGAGGGCAATCGCCAGGCGCTGCTGGAAAGCGTCGGCTCGTCCGATCCGAAGGAAGAGATCACCTTTCGCCTGAACGCGATCAACACCGAAGAACAAGCGCTGAACCTGTACCAGGATCGCCTGTTGCAGAGCCAGCGCTGGCTTGAATACCTGAAAACCGCATTGGCCGCCGCCAGCACCAACAAGCTCAACGACTACACCTTCCCCTACACCTTCACCACCACCGTCGACAACGTGGCGTTCGAGGATCGGGAAGTCAAACAGTTGGGCGAGCAACTGACCACTCAGGTCAGCCGCTACATGAATGACCTCGCGGTGTTCCAGCCCGGCAGCGAGCCGATGCTGCTGACCCGCGAGCAGATCGCCCGCACCCGTCAGCAGTTCCTCAAAGTGGTGAGCAACCGCATTCAGGAACGCACCAACGACCTGGCCGTTGTGCAACAGGTGATCGATCAGAAAACCGCGCGCATCGCCGACTTCAAGAACCGCATCCACACCTTGCAGCAGACCCAGAGCAAGCTGCGGCAGATGGACACTGAAATCGACGCACTGCACACGGCGTTCTCGACCTACGCGCAACGCTTTGCCGAAAGCAGCACCGCCGGTTCACTCAACGATGACCTGTCGAACGCCAAGGTGCTGAGCCCGCCGTTCGAACCGACCGAGCCGGCGTTCCCCAAACCGCTGCTGATCATCCCGTTCGGGCTGTTCACCGGTCTGCTGTTGGCGATTGCCCTGGTCTATGTGCGTGAGTTCTTCGATCACCGTTTCAAACATCCGGCGCAAATTACCCACGAACTGGGTCTGCCGGTGTTGCTGGTGATCAACGACGAAAACGTTCTGCCACGCAATCCGCACAAGAACTGGACCGTGCCAAGCTTCGTGCACTGGGTGCGCAATTGAACACGCCGTCCACCCCGAACGCCGCTCTGCCGATCATTCATTTGCTCAGCAGCGGCGGCTTCTATGGGGCCGAGCGCATGTTGCTCGATCACTGCCTGGCGACACCGGGGCAGCACCAGGTGCTGTGTCTCGATGCACCACCCGCCTTGATCGCGCGCTTTCGCGAGGCCGGGGTGGACTGTCGTGGCTGCTCCGGGCTGGGCGAGTTGATGCGCCATCTACGTGCCCGGCGCAGCGAGCAACCGCTGATCAACACCCACAACTTCAAAGGGCTGTTGTTCGGTTGGGTCGGGGCGACGCTGTTGCGTCTGCCACTGGTCATCACCCAACACGGCTTCACCCCGCGCAGCCGCAAGCAGAAGTTCTACACCTGGCTGAGTCTGCAGTTGTGCCGCACCGCTTCGGTGGACCGGGTGGTGTGCGTGGCCGAGAGCATCGCCGTGCTGCATCGTCAGGCCAGCGTGCAGGCGGAAAAACTGCAAGTGATCCCCAACGGTTTACCGGCCGCCGCCGCGCTGGTCAGCACCGTTGACCGCCAGCGCTGGCTCGCCGGTTACGTCGGGCGTTTGAGCAGCGAGAAAGGCCCGGATCTGTTTCTCGATGCACTGATTCCGCTGTGTCACCAGCACCCGCAACTGGACGCGGTGATGCTCGGCGACGGCCCGGAACGTGAAGCGCTGCAAACACGCATCGACGCCGCCGGATTGACCCAACGGATTCGCCTGCCCGGTTACCAGACCGCCATGCAACCGTGGTGGCAGCAACTGGATGCGCTGGTGATCAGCTCGCGCACCGAAGGCACACCGATGATTCTGCTGGAAGCGATGCAGGCCGGCGTGCCGGTGGTGGCTTTCGCGGTTGGTGGCATTCCCGACGTGCTCGAACACCGCAATAACGGCCTGCTGGCGGCACCCGCCGACAGCTCTGCCCTCGCCCGCCAGCTCGACAACCTGCTGAGCGAGCCGAAGCTGGCCCGGCATTTGTGCGACAACGCAAAGCGTACGCAACAGGATCGCTACGACCTCAAGGCTTTGGCCGAACGCTGGTCGCAGCTGTACATCCGCACGGCACGGGAGGCACGCGCATGATTTTCCCGCTCTCGATCGTCACGCTGCTCGGTCTGGTGTGCATCGGTCTGCTCGCCAGCCCTTATCCGTTTCTGGCACCGGGCGCCGTCATTGCTCTGGTGGGTTTCTCGGTGTTGTACCGCAAGCCGACCTGGGGCCTGCTGGGCATCGCCGCGCTGGTGCCGTTCGAAGGCTTCTTCAAGGACAGTTCGCTGTCCGGGAGCAAACTGATCGGTGCCTCGCTGGCGGTGATCCTGATGCTGCAACTGGCCATGCATCAGATTCCCTCCGAGCGCCTGCGCAGCAATATCTGGCGGTTTCTGCTGTGGTTTCTGGTCCTGTATTTCCTCAGCCTGCTCAATACCGATGACATGGGTATGTCGCTGGGGCACCTACGTGAGCTGAGCGTCGGCCTGATCCTGTTTGTCATCACCCTGCTGATCGGCCGCGAACTGAACCTCGATCTGTTCGCCCGATTGGTGACCCTGAGCGTCAGCGCCACCTGCGCCATGGCGATGTTTTCGACCAAATTCCAGGATCAGGGCCGCGCCGCCGGGCTGCTCGAAGACCCCAACGCCTTCGCCCTGCTGATCGCCTTCGCCATTCCGCTGGCCCTGCTGCTGGTGATTCGCGGCCAAAACCTGTTGCACCGCTTGTTCTGGGGCGCTTGCTGCGTGCTGCTGCTCGGTGGCATGACCAAGACCGAGTCGCGCTCCGGGCTGGTGGTGGTGGCCTTGAGTCTGTTGATCGGCTGCTGGCACTACCGCGCGCAACTGACCCGGATTCGCCCACGGCACCTGGGTTTCGCCATGCTCGGCGCAGCGATCGTGATTCCGCTGGCGATCTACGCGATGCCCGCCGGTTACATCGCGCGCATTCAGTCCCTGAGCGTGTTGAGCGCCGGCGCCAAGGGCCACGACGACGAATCCCTCGGCCGACGTGCCTCGTACATCGTGGTCGGCGGGCAGATGATCCGCGAGAATCCGCTGCTCGGCTCCGGCCCCGGCACCTTCCCGCTGCACTACGCAACCACCGGCTATGCCAAGGCGTTTTCCGCCAACCGCAAGATCGGCGACCTGTACCGCCGCGCCCACAACACCTACCTGGAAATCTTCAGTGAACTGGGGATTCCCGCCGGCCTGTTGTTCGTCGGCATGCTCGGCCTGGGCCTGTACAACCTGATCCGCGCCCGCGCTGCGTGGATGCTGCGGCGCGACTGGCAGCAGGCAGACCTGATGACCCACCTCGGTGTGATTTTCCTGTCGTTGACCCTGTTCCTGATGTTCCTCAGCGCACCGAACCAGAAGTACGTGTGGATCATGCTCGCGCTGACCAGCGTGCTGCGCCTCAAGGCCGAGCAAGCGCCACTGACCGAGGCCAGAACATGAGCCGCATCAGCATCATCATCCCGATGTACAACGAGGCCCGGCACATCGGCCGCACACTGCTGGCGGCGCAAAAAGCCGCACATGTGGCCAATGTCGACTGCGAGTTGATCGTGGTCGACAACGGCTCGAGCGATGACGGCCCGCACATTGCCCGGCAGTTCGGTGCGCAGGTGCTGGTGCTGCCGGGCCTGCTGATCGGTGCGCTGCGCAATCGCGGTGTCCTGCTGGCAAGCGGCGAGTGGCTGGCGTTCATCGATGCCGACGTCGAAATGCCCGAAGACTGGCTCAGGCCACTGTTCGAACTGGAGGAAAGTGGTCAGGCCGATGTGTTTGGTCTGGATCTGCATACTCCCGCCGCTGCGCCGTGGTACGCGACGGCCTGGCAACGGCGCACGCTGCGCACTTCCGGGCAGGCGTCGCACACAGTGGACTGGCTGCCCAGCTCCAACTTGCTGATGCGTCGGCGCTGGTTCGAGAAGGTCGGCGGCTTCGACGAACACCTGCGCACCGGCGAAGACAAGGAATTCACCCTGCGCCTGAGCGAACAAGGCGCGCGCCTGTTGTCGGTGAACAACAACGTGGCCCTGCACTGGGGCTACGAGATGAACTGGCGTGAGTGGATGGGCAAGGAAATGTGGCGTCAGGGCAGTCATCTGCAACTGTTGCGCACCCACGGTTTCAGCCTGCGTCTGCTGCGCTTTCCGCTGCTGTCGCTGATGGCATGGCTGCTGGACTTGCTGGCGATTTCCGCGCTGCTCAACGGCTTTCCGCATCACGCAGCGGTCATGGTGATGCTGACCCTGATTCCGGCGCTGGTGCTGAGCATTCGCCAGAGTTCACGCCATCACGACATTGGCCTGACCCTGCAACTGTGGGGCCTGCACTGGGTGCGTCTGCACCTGGCCGGGGCGGCGCTCATTCTCAGTGTGTGTCATTGGAACGCCAGGAGGCCTGCCCGTGGCTGAATTCATTTTCTGGCTGTGCCTGCTGCTGCCGGTGTACGCCTACCTCGGCTACCCGCTGCTGCTGACGGTGCTGGCGCCGCTGTTCCCGGCCTGGCGCCACAGCCCGGCGCCGCCGCTGAACATCAGCATCGTGATCGCCGCGCACAATGAGGCGCGGCACATCGAGCACAAGTTGCGTACGCTGCTGGCGCAGGACTATCAGCCGGCCACGCTGCAGATCATTCTCGCCAGCGACGGTTCGACCGACGACACCGTGGCCTGCGCGCACAAAGTGATCGATTCGCGCATCACCGTGCTCGATCTGCCGCGCCTGGGTAAAGCGGCGACGCTGAATGCCGGCGTGGCCCTTGCCACTGGCGATATTCTGGTGTTCACCGATGCCGACAACCAGTGGTCGCGGGAAACCCTCGGCTACCTGCTCGCGCCACTCAGTGACGCGAATGTCGGCGCCTGCGCCGGGCACATGGTGATTCCGGTGACTGGCGGTGGCCTGAGCGTCGGCGACAGTCTGTACCGCCACTACGAAGGCTGGCTGCGCCGGGTGGAGAACCGCACCGGCTGCATGGTCTCGGCCGACGGCGCCCTGCTCGCCCTGCGCCGCGAGCTGTTCCAGAACGTGCCGGCGGAGGTCAATGACGACTTCTTTCTCAGCACCTGTGCACCGGTGGCATTCAAGCGCATTGTGTACGTGCCCGAGGCGCAAGTGATCGACCACGGTGTCGACGAAGCGGACAAACAATTCCGCCGGCGTCAACGCGTCACCGTCGGTGGCCTGCAAAGCCTCGCCCAGCGCAGTGAGCTGCTCAACCCACTCAAACATGGCCTGTATTCGATTGCGCTGATCAGCCACAAGCTGATCCGGCGTCTGGCACCGATCCTCCTGCTGCCATTGCTGCTGAGCAACTTCTGGCTGTGGGACGACCACGGTTTCTATCGACTGGCCCTGATCGCACAACTGTTCGGCTACGCCGTGGCGATTGCCGGACTGCTGGATTCACAACACCGGTTACCCAAACCGTTCCGCCTTGCGGCATTCCTGCTGGTGACGCTGGCAGGCATGAGCATCGGCCTGTGGCAATTCCTGCGCGGCCACCGTTACGCCCAGTGGAACCCTGAACAAAACCGTTGAGAGGACCGAAGCCATGGCGATCAAACAATTGATAAAACGTACCAGCGGCTGGCTTTACCTCAATTCGCCCGTAGGACGAAACCAGTTGCACGGTGCCGGGGTGATCCTGATGTTGCACCGGGTGCTGGACAACGACCGCGCTGCCGACCTGCCGCACCGCAATGAACTGTGCGTCGGCCCCAAGGCGTTCGACCACCTGCTGGTGTGGCTGCGTCGGCATTTCGATTGCGTGCCGCTGATGGATATCCTGACGCCCGGCTCAGCGCGCGACGAGCGCCCACGGGTGGCGCTGACCTTCGACGACGGCTGGCGCGACAACGCAGTCAACGCCTTCCCGCTGCTGCAGAAGCACCAGGTGCCGGCGAGTATTTTCCTCTCCACCGATTTCATCGGCAGCCGTCAGCGCTTCTGGTGGGAAAGCCTCGGCGAAACCCTGTGGGGCAGCCATGGCGAAAAGACCCGCCTGCACTTGATCGAATGCCTGCACGCGATTCATCACCCGGTGCCGGTGCTGGTCGACGACATTGACGTCGATCGCCGCAGCCTGTCGCTGCTGCATTACCTGCAAAGCCTGAAGAGCCTCGAACCGCAAATGCTCGAACGCCTGACTGACGAATGTCCGCCGGAATCGTTGCCGCAAGCGCTGGACTGGCATCAGGTACGCGCGCTGGAGGCCTCGGGACTGGTGCGCTTCGGCCCGCACGGCGCCAGCCATAAAATCCTCACCGAACTGGACGATGTGCACCTGAGCGAAGAAATCAGCCGCAGCCGTGAAGCCTTGAACAACGGCTGCAACCGGCCGCTGCCGGTGTACTGCTACCCCAACGGCAACAACGACGAACGCGTGCGCAAGCAGATTGCCGCGCACGACTACCGGTTCGCCCTCGGCACCGGCACCGGCATCTATCGCGGCGAAGGCGATCCGCTGAACCTGCCGCGTTTCGGTGTCAGCCAGCGCACCGCGCGTAATCCTGAGCTGCTGTCGTGGCGCATCTTTCGTGGCAACCGGCCATGAGCCGCAGCCACTATCTCAGGCATCTGGCACTGAGCATGGGCACCAAACTGGCGATGATCGCCCTGCGTCTGCTGCGTAACGTGTTGCTGGCGCGGATCCTCGGGCCGAGTGAACGGGGGCTGTTTGCGCTGCTCAGCACCTTGCCCGACCTGATCAGCGCCGCCACCAGTGGCGGGTTGAATTCAGCCGTCGGCTATCAGGCCGCCAAGCAACGGCCGATGGGCCTGCTGCTGAGTCAGGTGCTGGTGTTCGGTTGCTTGCTCGCCGGTCTGCTGACCTTGCTGGTGGTGGCGCTGGTGCGTGAGTTCGGCAGTGAGCTGGATGTGACTGTGCAGCTCGGTCTGCTGGCCTGGCTGTTGCTGCTGGCGGTGCCGCTGACCGTGCTGAAAAGCGGCCTGCTGACCCTGCACAACGCCTCCGGCGGCGTGGTCGCGTTCAACGCCTTGCGCCTGACCGAATCGCTGGCGCCGTTGCTGCTGTTTCTCGCGCTGTTCTGGATGTGGAAAAGCGCAGCGCTGGAAGCCGCGCTGATCAGTTGGCTGGCCGGGATCAGCCTGGTGGTGCTGGCCGGTTGGGTCTGGCTCAAACGCGCGCAACCGCTGCAGTTGCAATGGGATCGCGCCAGCCAGAACGAACTGCTGCGCTACAGCGCGCGCAGCCATCCGGATCTGCTGTTCCAGCAAGTTATTCTGCGCTCGGACTACCTGTTCATCGGCGCCCTGCTCGGCAGCACCGCGCTGGGTCATTACGCGATGGCCAGCGCCGCCGCCGAACTGCTGCTGATCGTCCCGGAAGCGGTGACCACGCCGCTGATGAAGCGCCTGCTGCAACAGGACGAAGGCATGGACAAGGTCACCCCGCTGGCCTTGCGTCTGACCGCGACAGTGATGCTAGCTGCGTGCCTGAGCATGGCAGTGATCGGCAACTGGCTGATCGTCACCCTGTTCGGCATCGCCTACCAACCGGCGTATCCGGCGCTGCTGGCGTTGCTGCCGGGGCTGCTCGGCTTGTGCTACGCGAGCATCCTGCGTCTGGATCTGCTGGGGAAAAACCGCCCCGGCTCGGTATCGCTGCTGATGGGCCTCGGTGCCCTGCTCAATCTGGCGCTGAACCTCGTGTTGATTCCGGCCTACGGGATCGTCGGCGCGGCGGCGGCTTCGTCCATTGCCTATCTGGCCGTCACCGTGGCGATGCTGGTGCTGTACTGCCGTTTGAGCGGCGTGGCGTTCTGGCAAACCCTGATCATCCTGCCCAGCGACATCACGCCGATGTGGCAAATGCTGCAACGGAAGGCCGCATGAAAGGCCTGGTCCTGCTGCTCGGTCTCGGCCTGTCGCTGGACGCCTTTGCCGCGTCGATGCGCTGGGGCGAGATCCGCGACGGCAGCCTGTACCTGCAAACCGATCGCCCGGACACCGTGACCGTGCGCTGGACCCCGGCGTGGCAGGCCGATGCCAACGAAGAGCATCTGTACCTGCTCGACGGCCAGGGCAAATTGCAGGACGAACGCTTGATCAAGGCCAGCGAAACCCGTGGCACCCAGAGCTGGGCGTTGCTGCCGGGTGCCGCCAGCTATCGCCTGGAAATTCCCGGCTACAGCTTCCGCAATTACCGGGTCGAGCACGACGACCGCACCGTCGCGCTGTTCGAGCCGGCCAAAGTGCATTTCAGCGCGCAGACGCAGAACGGCGACGAGTTATATTTCAAGGTCGCGCCGGGGGAACACGCGGTGCTCGCCGGCAAGTTTCATGGCGGGGTCAACGCGCTGCAGGTACAAAGGGTTGGCGATGACCGGCCACTGACGCTGGCGCTCAAACCCTATCGCGCCTATTGGCAGTTCGATCAACTGGCGCTGCCGGTCAGCGCGCGTGAACAGGTCTGGCGCCTGCGCCTGCAAGGCAGCGGCAAAGCGGCGTTCTGGCTCGACGGCACGGCCAATCGGTTTGCCCAGAGTCCGCAACAACTCAAGCCTGTGCGCGAAGAGACCGGTCAGATCCACCTGACTCTGCACGACAAAATCCTCGGGCGCACCCCGGATCTGGGCATCGCCCTGCCCTACGTGATGCCGCCCGCCGCCAGCCATGCCGCGCTGGATGCGCTGAAACCGACCGCCGCCAGTTACTACAGTTTTGTCGATGTCACGGCGAAGAATCCGCACTTCGAGGACGCGTTTCGTCTGGCTTATCAGGAGCGCTTCGGCATCCGTCAGGACATCACCCTGCTCGCCGGCAGCCAGCGTCAGGCCGATCTGCGCGCCGATGTGCAAAGCAATGGCGGGCTCGATGCGTGGCTGGCCAGCACCCGCGCCTTGGGCGGCAAAGGCACGCACTACATCGGTTTTGCCGACGAGCCGAACCTCAACTATTCGAGCTTCGAGCAATACCGGGCGATTTTCACCAGCATGGCCAGACAGGTGCGCAGCGATCCGGCGAATGCCAAGGCCGGCGTGCGCATCGCCATGCCGGCCAGTTCACGGCTGGTCAACGGGCCGTTCGCCGACAACGCGGCAGACAAACGCGGCATCGACTGGGCGCGGCGCTTGCTCGGTGAATCCGCCGAGCAGATCGACGCGCTGGCGTGGCACGAATGGATGATCCGCGACCTGCTCGCCACCCGGGTCTACCGCGACAGCGTGCGCCGCGCCGCCGAACTGGTCGGCCTCGACGCCCATGGCCAGCCGCGCAAGGCCTTGCTGCTGGATCAGACCAATCTGTCCAGCGGCTCCAGCCTCAGCCCTTACGATCAGGAGACCCATTACGCCTCGCTGTGGTGGGCCTCGGTGGTGATCAATGCCTCGCAGGACGGTTTGCTGACGATGCTCAACTGGTTTCAGGCCGCCGATGAACCGCAGTACCCCAAGGGCATGATCCAGGTCTTGGGCGCTGAGCGTTTCGAGCTGAAACCGGTCGGGCTGGCCCAGCAATTCATCGCGCAACACTGGCTGCACAAGGTGCTGTGGCTGGAGAACGATGGCTTTGAAGTCGATGTGCTGGCGATGGCCGGCGACGACCAGCGTGGCCTGCTCGGTGTGAACAAGGGCACGCGTTTGCAGCGTGTCGACCTGAGCGGCGCCAAGTGCCCGCTGAACAACGGTGCGTTGCGTTACTTCGGCGCAGACAACCGCAGCCGCGACGCGCCGTTTGCCTGTCGCGCCGGACGCGTCAGCTTCGACTTGCCAGGGGAAACCCTGTTCGCGTTGAGCTGGAGCGCGTCATGAATCCCAATTTCAGACAATGCATGGCGCAAACAAATGTGTGGCGAGGGAGCTTGCTCCCGCTGGGCTGCGAAGCGGCCCCAATACTTGCGACCCCATTGGCGACTGCTGCGCAGCCGAGCGGGAGCAAGCTCCCTCGCCACAGTCGTTCGCCCTGCGATAACGCCGGAGTACAGAACATGGGTACCGTCAGCAAACTCAGCGAACACATCAAACAAAAAGGCCTGCGCGCCACCCTCGGCAAGGCGTGGAAGCACTACGTGTTTTTCCATCAGGAACTGCTGTGGATGGAACGCGATCTGGTCAGTCCGGTGCCACCGCACAGCCTCAAACCGTATCCGCCACTGCGAGTGGTAAAAATCACCGCCGACAACGCCAGCGCCTTCGCCCGCTACTTCGGCGACCGCGTCGGGACCATGGCCGAGCTGGCCAACGAAGGGCATACCGGGCACATGCATCTGGACGATCAGGGCGATGCCGTGGCGTTCATCTGGGGCAGCGCGCGGGACTACTTCGACCGGCATTACTACGGCTGCCTGTTCCCGGTGAAACCCGGCGAGTTCTTCGAATTCGGCGGCGAGCTGACCCGCTCCTACTGGGGCACCGAACTGTCGGTGGACCTGCAACTGGAACTGTGGAAAGCCATGGCGGCCCAGGGCTGCGACAAGGTGGTGGACGTCTGCGAGTTCCACAACATCCCGGCGCTGAAACTGCACCTGCGCATGGGGTACACCGAGCAAGGCCGGATCATGAATGTCTACACCCTGTTCGGTCGCTGGCGCTTCTACCGCGAAACCCGCTACAGCGGTTCGCGCCTGGATGCGCTGCGCAAACCGTCCCGTCCACCTGTCACAGCAACGGCGGTCTGAGCCTATGCCGGCGCGATTCGAATGGCGCACTTCGCTGTGCGCCGCCGACTTCCCGGCAGCAGCCTATGAAGCGCTGCGCCTGCAAGTGACGGACCACACGCCGTTCAACCACCTGGACTGGTTGTGCGCGGCCGAGCAGGCACTCGACGAGAGTGAGCGCCTGCACATCCTGCTCGGTTGGGAAGCGGAAGAATTGCGTCTGTGCCTGCCGCTGGTCGCGGGCCGCGAGCGTTTCGCCGGGGTGCCGTTCCGCGTTCTGCATCACTTGGGGCATCCGCTGGCGGACCGGCTGGCGCTGTTGTCATTGCTCAAGGGCGAGGACATGCGCGAAGCCTTGCGCCTGATCCACCGACAGCTGCCGCACGCGCTGCTGCAACTCAACGAATTGTCCGAGCCTGCGGGTGAAGAAAGCGTGCTCACCGAATGGATGGCCCACAGTTCTACAGGCGAACGCCGTCTCAGTTGCCGGGTGCCGGTGCATCTGATCAGCGACGCCGATCATCAGGAAGTCTCCGGCGACCCGCGCTACAAGCTGCGGCGGGCGCGCAAACGGATTGCCGCGTGTGGCGCCCAGGTGCGGCGCATCACTCCCGACGCGCTGAGCATGGGTCCGCTGTTGCAGGCGATCAGCGAAGTCGAAGCGGTGAGCTGGAAAGGCGACGAAGGCGTGGGGATTTTCGCCAGCGAACGCAGTCGGCAATGGATCGAACGCGCCTTCACCGCCCTCGCCGGCCAGGGCCTGGTGCGAGTGGTGACGCTGGAACTCAACGGACGTTGCATCAGCTATCGCCTCGGGCTGCTCGAACAGGACCGACTCTACGATTACAACCTCGCGTTCCTGCCACAATACGCCGATCTGGGCAGCGGCCGTGTGCTGCTGGAGGAGTGGATTCGCTGGGGGCTGGACGAGCATTGGCGCTGGATCGATGCCTCGCGGGTCAGTCTGGAAAATTCCAGCCACCAACTGCACGAACGCATGACCGGACAACTGGAACACTGGCGCTGGAGTTTCTATTCCTGGCGCCCCAGCGGGATGTTGCTGGGGCTGGGGTTGCGGCTCTGGCATCGATTGAAACCGACGGTGCAGCAATGGCGAGCGCGGCGTGCAGCCAAACCGGCATTGCCCACCCCACCTGTCGTCATCACCACGGAGGGCGATCATGCCTCGCCAAGTCATAGTCAACGCTGACGATTTCGGGTTGAGCCCGAACGAAAACGCGACGATCTTCGCGGCGTTTCAGGCCGGGGTCATCAGCTCGGCCACAGCCATGGCCAACATGCCGGCGTTCGAAGCAGCCTGCGCGATGGCCCGGCATCCGACGCTGCAAGGTCGGGTCGGGTTGCACTTCAACCTGACTTACGGCCGGCCGTTAAGCACTTCGATCCTGCGCAGTCGTACCTTCTGCGATGGCCACGGCGTGTTCGATCTGAGCCTGCCGCGCCACAGTCTGTGGCTGAGTCGCGAAGATCGCGATGCGGTGCGTGAGGAGTTGCATGCGCAGTGGCAGCGCTGTGTCGAACATGGCGTGCGGCCGAGCCACATCGACTCGCATCAGCACGTGCACAACATCTGGCCGATCGGCGAAATCGTCGCCCGGTTTGCCGCCCGGCAAGGCGTGCCGGTTCGCCTGGCACGCAACCTGGGGCAGAACCTCAGTCTGCCGAAACGCCTGTTCAAAGGTTTGCTCAACTGGCGCTTGCAGACTCTGGCCGGGGCCACGGCGGACTACGTGTGTACCCCGGTGGATCTGCGCAACGACCCCGCGCCGACCGACGGCGTGCTGGAAATCGTTGCCCACCCGAATCAGCTCGGGAGCGATTTCGGTGATGCCTATCTCAACCCCGGAGAATCCCTGAGCCGCGTGCTAGAGCAGCGGCTGCCGGGCGTTCCACGGGTTTCCTATGCCGATCTGAACAAGGACTTTCTACGCGGTGCCGCGGCACTCGATCGACCTACATAACTTGCAATACTTTCGAAGATGGCGCTTCGAAACGGCATTGCAGGTGTGATCTATACCCACAAAAGCAACATCCACTACACCGGGCCTCGGCCACGGAGGGCAACATGAGTGTTATCGAAAAACTGCGCGAACGCATTCGTCAAAAGGGCCTCGGCCGACTCTTCGCCACCCTGTGGAAGCGCTACGTGTTCTTTCACTGGGAGCTGCTGTGGATGGAGCGCGATCTGGTCTCCCCGGTACCGCCACACAAGCTGCGCCCGTACGAAGGCTTGCGCAAAGTCGATATCACACCGCACAACACCGGGGCCTTCGCCAAGCACTTCGGCGACCGCGTCGAAACCATGGCCGAACTCGCCGCCGAGGGCCACACCGGACACATGTACCTCGATGCCGACGGTCATGCAGTGGCATTCATCTGGGGCAGTATTCGCGACTACCACGACCGCCATTATTACGGCTGCTGGTTCCCGGTCAAACCCGGTGAGTTCTTCGAATTCGGCGGCGAAATGGCCCGGCCGTATTTCGGCACCAGCCTGTCGGTGGACGTACAAGTCGCCCTCTGGGAAGCCATGGCCGCCCAGGGCTGCCACACCGTCGTGGACACCTGCGAAACCCGCAACATCCCGGCGATGAAACTGCACCTCCGCATGGGCTACCACGAACAGGGGCGCATCACCCACGTCTACGGCCTGTTCGGCCGCTGGCGCTTCTACCGCGAAACCCGCTATGACGGCTCACGCCTGGAACCACTGCGCAAACCGGAACGGCCGGTGGTGAGTGCGCCGGCGCAGGCGTGAGCCGACCTTGGAATCTGCGGCGGCAGTGAGGCCGCGTTCGCGAGCAGGCTCGCTCCCACAGGGATCTCGTGTACGACACCGATCAACTGTAGGAGTGAGCCTGCTCGCGATGGGGCCAGACGGGGCAACGAACTCTCAGGTCTTGCTGGCGACCAAGGTGAAGCACAACGGCATCTGCGCCTCGCGATTCAGGTACTGGTCATACACCTCTTCGCGGTTCGAGTGCGCATACTCCTTGAAGTGCGCGATGTTCAGCCCGGCCGCGATGGCACCGCTGAAGATCGCGCCGAGGGTGTGCACAAACCAATAGGACTTGGCGGCCTGCTGCTCGACCTTGCCCACGTAGACGATCGGTTCTTCCTGCACGAATGGCTCGGCGCGGAAGTAGGAGCTGGCGAGGCGGTACGGGTCTTCGCCTTCAGGATCGACCATTTCCAGAAACGGATGGGTTTCGTAGATCACCAGTTTGCCGCCCGGTTTGAGAGTCAGCGCGACATGGCGGAAGAACTCGCCGATGTCGGGCATCCAGTTCAGCACGCCGATGGTGATCAGCGCCACGTCGAAGCGGCTGTGCAGCGCAGCCGGCAGGTGATGGATATCGCTTTCGATGAATTCGGCGTTGTACGGCGAACGCTGATTCAACTCGCGGGCCTGTTCGAGAAACGCCTCCGATTGATCGACGCCGACCACACTGCGCGCGCCGAGGGCAAACAGCGACAGGCTTTCGCGGCCGTTGTTGCAACCGAGTTGAATCACCTCTTTACCGTCGACGCCGACCTGCTCCAGCAAGCCGCGCAAGGTATCGTCGAGGCAAGAGAAATCAGCCTGGGACACGTCGTTCAACAGCGCTTGCCATTCGGCCGACTCACGGTGATGACGAGCCGAATCGTTCCACGCCTGTGGGATTGCTGTCGATGGCGGTTTTATTGTTGGGCACTTCCATGGCGCACTCCGGTACTGCTCGTGATTGAGCGGTGCCGAGTGTAGAACGACCCGCTCAGTACGGTTGTGGCGACTTTGTAAGCCACACCGCCGATCCACTGTGGGAGCTAGCCTGCTAGCGATGGCGTCGGTACAGCCAACATCTTCATCGCCTGAACCACCGCTATCGCGAGCAGGCTCACTCCTACAGTTCGGAGCGCTTACATCTGGTTGAGGCGTTCACGCAAAAATTCGACCAGCGCCTGCACCGGGCGCGAAGCCTGGCGATGTTGCGGATACACCGCCGACAAGGTCAGCGGTTCAGTGCGGTAATCGTCGAGGACCGGCACCAGTCGCCCATCCTTCAGCGCCGCGCCAACGATGAACGTCGGCAGATAGGTAATCCCCATCCCCTGCACCGCCGCATCGCGCAGCAACTCGCCATTGTTCACCCGCATGCGCCCGGTGACGTTGACCAGCAGCGGCTTGCCCTGCCCCGCATTGAAGCGCCACTGCACCGAACGACCGTGGCCGTACGGCAGGCAGTCGTGGCTGTGCAGGTCTTCGGGATTGAGCGGTGTGCCGCGTTCGGCCAGATACGCGGGACTGGCGCAGTACACCCGTTCGATGGCGGCGATGCGCCGCGCGATCAGCGTCGAGTCTTCCAGCACACCGATGCGCAGCGCCAGGTCATAACCTTCGCCGAGCAGGTCCACCGGGCGATCGCTCAAATCCACCTCCACGGTGACCTCGCGATAGCGCTGCAGGAACAGCGGCAGCAGGCATCCCAGATGCGCCACGGCAAATGACAGCGGTGCACTGACGCGAATCGTACCGCGCGGCTCGGCGGTCTGCCCGGCGATGCCCTGCTCGACCTGTTCCACTTCGCCCAGCAGGCGCAGCGCCGATTCGTAGTAGCTCTGGCCCAGTGGCGTGACGTCGAGACGCCGGGTGGAACGGTTCAACAAGCGCACACCGAGGCGCTCTTCGAGCTGCATCAAACGGCGGCTGACGAACTGCTTGGACAGGCCCAACTGATCGGCCGCGGCGGTGAAGCTGCCGGAGTCCATGACCTGGCAAAAAATACGCATGTCTTCGAACGGGTTCATTGTCACTCTCTGGTAGACAGTCAAACGCTTTATAGCCGCTTTTTCACTTTTCGACAGCTCATTAATCTGTGCTCACGGTTTGAAAACAGCCCGACACAACACCAATAATTTTCGAAAAAGGAATTGAGCATGAACATCAAAAAGACCCTGACCGCATCCCTTCTCGCCCTCTCCGTCGGCAATGCTTTTGCCGCTGGCAGCCCGGGTGTCGAACACACCACCCAGGCCTTCCTCGAAGCCCTCGCCGCCGGCGGTGGCAAACCGCTGGAACATCTGAGCCCGAAAGATGCCCGTGCGGTGCTGACTGGCGCTCAGGCGTCGGTGAAAGTCGACCTGTCCGGGGTTGAAGTCAGCGACAAGGCGATCACCGTCGATGGCCAGACGATCCACCTCAAAGTGGTGCGTCCAGCCAAGGTCAAAGGCGAGTTGCCGGTGTTCATGTTCTTCCACGGCGGCGGTTGGGTGTTGGGCGATTACCCGACGCACCAACGCTTGATTCGCGATCTGGTGGTCGGTTCTGGAGCGGTCGCGGTGTACGTCGATTACACGCCGTCGCCGGAAGCGCAGTACCCGACAGCGATCAACCAGGCCTACGCGGCGACCCAATGGGTGGCTGAGCATGGCAAGGACATTGGCGTCGACGGCAAGCGTCTGGCGGTGGCTGGCAACAGCGTTGGCGGCAACATGGCGGCGGTCGTGGCGCTGATGGCCAAGGAACAGCAAACCCCGGCCCTGCGCTTCCAACTGCTGATGTGGCCGGTGACCAACGCGCAGTTCGACGACGGCTCGTACCAGCAGTTTGCCGAGGGCCACTTCCTCACCAAGGGCATGATGCAATGGTTCTGGGACAACTACACCACCAACCCGGCCGAGCGTGCGCAGATCCACGCCTCGCCGCTGAACGCCAGCAGCGACCAGCTCAAGGGCCTGCCCGCCGCGCTGGTGCAGACCGCCGAATTCGACGTGTTGCGGGATGAGGGCGAAGACTACGCACGGCATCTGGATGCGGCCGGCGTGGCAGTGACCTCGGTGCGTTACAACGGGATGATTCATGACTTTGGTTTGCTCAATCCGCTGAGTCAGATTCCGGAAGTGAAAGCGGCCGTGCGGCAGGCGGCGGCGGAGTTGAAGACGCATCTGAACTGAGGCCCCTCCCTCGCCACACCTGACGGTGTGGCGAGTTTTTTGCCTGACCAAATTCCGTGGCGAGGGAGCTTGCTCCCGCTGGGCTGCGCAGCGGCCCCAAAATTGTGTGAGCGCTGCGCACTCAAGCGGGAGCAAGCTCCCTCGCCACAACAGCGCTCATCATCGTGGAGCACATCATGTCCATCCTCCTCACCCACCCACTGTCCTGGAGCGCCGCCCTGCTGCTGCTCGACGCATTGCTCTGGCACCTCGCCCTGTTCCAGCATCGCGCACCGAGAGTCGGTATTCGCCTGGCGCTGTTCCTTGGTTTCAGCGCACTGATCATCAACGCCGAGATCAGCCCGTTGCAGGCGCCGTTGTTCGCCGATGACCCGGTGATGCAACTGGGCGCGACGGCGCTGGGAATTGTCTGGTGGCTGTACGCCGCGCGTGTATTGACCGAAGTGATCGGTCTGGCGCTGATGCGGCGCATCGGGCACAGCGGTCGGCTGTTGCAGGACGTGATCGGCGCGCTGGTGTTTCTGGCGGCGATCGTGGCGGCCGCCGGTTACGTGCTGGAGCTGCCGGTCAAAGGTTTGCTGGCGACCTCCGGGGTGGTGGCGATCGTCGTCGGTCTGGCGCTGCAAAGCACCTTGAGCGACGTGTTTTCGGGGATCGTGCTCAACACCACCAAACCGTATCAGGTCGACGACTTCGTGGTGATCGACGGTGTCGAGGGCAAGGTGCTCGACATCGACTGGCGCGCCACACACCTGCTGACCAGCACCGGCACGCTGGCGGTAGTGCCGAACTCGGTGGCGGCCAAGGCGAAGATCGTCAATCTCAGTCGTCCGAGCAACCTGCACGGCGTCTCGATCAGCCTCAAGGTGCCGAATCACATTCGCCCACGACGGGTGCTCGACGCCCTCGACCGCACCCTGCAGGGCAGCAGCAGCCTGCTGCTCAATCCGCCGCCCAAAGCCGTGTTGAAAGAGGCCGGTGAGGAGATGTCGGAGTATGTCGCCAGCGGTTTCATCAGTGAACTGAGCAACAAAGGCGAAGTGCGCAATCAACTGTTCGACCTCGCCCACCGGCATCTCGAAGCCGCAGGGATTTCCCGGCATCCAGATGGCGTGATCGAACCCTCGACCCGCGCCCGCGCGTTGCTCGATGAAGTGAAAGTCTTTCGCTCGCTGAGCCATGAAGAACGTGATCGCCTCGCCGAATCGATGGTCGCGCAGCAGTACGCGGCCGGTCAGGTGGTGCTGGATCTGAATGAAGTGCCCGACAGTCTGTTTGTCATCGCCACCGGCGTGGTCAGTGCGACCGTGCCCGATGGCAACGGCCAGACCGAGGCCGGGCGCATGGGGCCGAGCGAGGTCATGGGCGAACAGAGCATCCTCGCCGATACGCCGTCGCAAGCCACGTTCACCACGCTGACCTCGAGCATCATCTACCGCCTCGACAAAACCCTGGCGCGCCAATGCATGGAGCAGCGCAGCGAAGTCGGCCAGGCGCTGAACAAATTGCAGGCCGTGCGACAGCAGAGCAGTCGGCTGGCGCTGATGGCGAAACCGGCGGCGGTACGCAAGGGTGGTTTTTTGGGTTGGCTGCAAAAGCGCTAGCCCTATCAGACAGTTGAACGCCAAACCTTGTGGCGAGGGCGCTTGCTCCCGCTTGAGTGCGCAGCGCTCACAAGATTTCGGGGGACTGCTGCGCAGCCCAGCGGGAGCAAGCTCCCTCGCCACAGGAGGTGGTGGATTGCGCCTCTTTTTACTGCACATGAAAATGCCCGCAATCAAGCGGGCACTTTCAGTTCAAGCAATTACTTGGCAGTGAACTTGGTGTAGCTGTTGATCAGGTTGCGGTAGTTCGGCAGGCGCTCGGACAGCAGATGCGCCAGGCCTTCCATGTCGTTACGCCAATCGCCTTGCAGCTCGCACGCCACTGAAAACCAGTTCAACAGTTGCGCACCGGCAGCGGACATCCGCGCCCACGCCGCTTGTTGCACGGTGGTGTTGAAGGTGCCGGAAGAATCGGTGACCACGAACACTTCATAACCTTCGGCGATGGCCGACAAGGTCGGGAACGCCACGCACACGTCGGTCACCACACCGGCGATGATCAGCTGCTTGCGACCGGTGGCCTTGATCGCTTTGACGAAGTCTTCGTTGTCCCAGGCATTGATCTGGCCTGGACGCTGAATGAACGGCGCGTCCGGGAACTGCTCGCGCAGCTCAGGCACGATCGGGCCGTTCGGACCGGCGTCAAAACTGGTGGTGAGGATGGTCGGCAGCTTGAAGAACTTGGCGATGTCGCCCAGTGCCAGCACGTTGTTCTTGAACTCGTTGGGGGTGAAGTCCTGCACCAGCGAGATCAGACCGGTCTGGTGATCGACCAGCAGCACGACCGCATCATCTTTGTTCAGACGCTTGTAGGGAACGCTCATGGGAAACTCCTTGGGTGGATGTTGCAAGAAGCGCCGTGCCGGTTGGCCGGCGCTTTTTTGTAGGGATCAGAAAGCGAAACAGGAACAGCCGAACGCGCCCCAGAAACCGGCGAAGTCGCTGACCGGTGCGTTCGACAGACGCGCTTTTTCATGGCTGTGCGAGTGCACTGCGCAGGCACCGACGCACTGGTGCACTTGCGCCTGCAACGGCGAGTTCGGCCGCCAGTGGCCCGGCACCTTGACCACCGGCGACCAGTCCGGCAGCACGGGGATCGAGCGGGGGCCGAGGTCTTCGAAATCGCCGGCGGCGTAGACGATCTTGCCGCCGACCACGGTCAGCACCGACTCGATCCACTTGATTGCTTCTTCCTCGACATGGAAAAAGTCCGCGCTCAGCGCCGCCAGATCCGCCAGTTGCCCGACCTTGATCTGGCCCTTGTTGCCCTGCTCGGAGGAAAACCAGGCGCTGCCGTGGGTGAACAGTTCCAGTGCGGTGGTGCGTGGCAGACCTTCTTCGTACAAGGCCAGACCACCGACGGTGCGGCCGCTGACCATCCAGTACAGCGAGGTCCACGGGTTGTAGCTGGACACCCGCGTGGCATCGGTGCCGGCGCCCACTGGCACGCCCTCGGCAAGCATGCGTTTGATCGGCGGCGTGGCTTCGGCGGCTTTCGCGCCGTAGCGGTCGACGAAGTATTCACCCTGGAACGCCATGCGATCCTGAATCGCGATGCCGCCGCCCAGCGCCCTCACCCGCTCGATGTTCTGCGGGGTAATGGTTTCGGCGTGGTCGAAGAACCACGGCAGACCATTGAATGGAATGTCGCGATTGACCTTCTCGAACACGTCGAGCATGCGGCTGATCGATTCGTTGTAAGTGGCGTGCAAGCGGAACGGCCAGCGCTGCTCGACCAGATGGCGCACAACCGGTTCCAGCTCCTGTTCCATGGTCTGCGGCAGGTCCGGGCGCGGTTCGAGGAAGTCTTCGAAGTCGGCGGCGGAGAACACCAGCATCTCGCCGGCACCGTTGTGCCGCAGGTAATCGTCGCCTTGGTGCAACTTGACGCTGCCAGTCCAGTTCTGGAAATCGCTGAGCTCTTCTTTCGGTTTCTGGGTGAACAGGTTGTAGGCGATGCGCACGGTCAACTGGTCGTCCTTGGCCAGTTGCTCGATCACCTGATAGTCATCCGGATAATTCTGGAAACCACCGCCGGCATCGATCGCGCTGGTCAGGCCGAGGCGATTGAGTTCGCGCATGAACTGCCGGGTCGAGTTGACCTGGTATTCCAGCGGCAGCTTCGGCCCCTTGGCCAGCGTCGAGTACAGAATCATCGCGTTGGGTTTTGCCACCAGCATGCCGGTCGGGTTGCCGTTGGCATCACGCACGATCTCGCCGCCCGGCGGGTTCGGCGTGTCGCGGGTGTACCCGGCGACGCGCAGCGCGGCGCGGTTGAGCAGCGCGCGGTCGTACAGGTGCAGAACGAACACCGGGGTGTCCGGTGCCGCCTGGTTGAGTTCTTCGAGGGTCGGCATGCGTTTTTCGGCGAACTGGAATTCGTTCCAGCCACCCACCACGCGTACCCATTGCGGAGTCGGCGTACGGTCGGCCTGCTCCTTGAGCATGCGCAGCGCATCGGCCAGCGACGGCACGCCTTCCCAACGCAGTTCGAGGTTGTAGTTCAGGCCGCCACGGATCAGGTGCAGGTGCGAGTCGTTGAGACCGGGGATCACGCAGCGACCGTGCAGGTCAATCACTTGCGTGGCCGAACCACGCAGGGCCATGGCCTGGGTGTCGTTACCGACGACGACAAAGCGTCCGTCCTTGATCGCCACCGCACTGGCCAGCGGTTTGCTGCGGTCTACGGTATGAAATTGGCCATTGAACAGAATCAGATCGGCGTTCATCGCAGTTCCTTTCGAGTAGATGAATGGGGTTCAGCGTGACGGCTGTTTCGCGGGCTCGACGTGAGCATGGGCCTGACCGGCTTCCAGCCACGGCGCGAACAACCGGGTCACGCGGGGCATGAACACGTACACCACCGACAGGACGATGGTCAGGGTGATCAGGAACGTGGCGACCACGTAGTTGGAAAGCAGCGGATGCAGCTTGAGCAGCGGCCCCCAGATCAGCGGCACCAGCAGCGTGTGCGGCAGAATCACCAGCAGGGTGATCACCGCTTGCTTCCAGCGCGGCGGCGGCTTCGCGGCATCGGCCAGCGGCGCGAACCAGAATTCGTTGACCGGCGCGACTTCGGTCTGGTCGCCATCGGCGAGCATCGGCGCTGCTTCATCCACCAGCGCCTGCCGCTGCGGCGACTCCAGCCACAGCTGCATGGCCTCGGTGGAGCAAAAACGCAGCACGCAGGTATACGTGTCGAGGCCTTTGAGCTTGCCGCGCACCACGTCAACCCCGAGGTGACCGTCGCGCTGCCCGGCGACCCTGACGATGTTGCGCAACCACGCCTCGTAAGGCTGTTCAAACCCGGCCTTGACCCGATGCTTGACGATCAGGGTCACGGTTTCACCGACCCCCGGTGCTTTTGGACTCAGGGCTTCAGGCATAACGCAGCACTCCGGGCAGACGAACATTGAGCGCCAGGCGTCCCGGCCCGGCGATAAACACAGTGGCGAACAGGATCAACAGCAACCAGCCGAATTGCCCCTCGGCCACACTCCATTGCGGATGCACGACCAGCAGCGCCACCAGCAGAACAAAAAGAATAGGCAAGCAAGCCAATCGCGCCAGCACTCCGGCGACGATCAGTAGCGGGCAGAGCACTTCGGCGAAAATCGCCAGGCTGAGGGTGAGGTGCGCGCCAAGGTGGAAAGGGTCTTCGATCTGCTGCAATTGCGCGTTGAAGTTCAACAGCTTGGGCAAGCCGTGCACCCACAGCAGAAACAATCCGCCGCTGACCCGCAGAAACAGCAAACCGGCGTCGCGCGCCCGTTCATCCTTTCGAGAAGCGTTCATGACCTCACCCTTTCTTTCTTATCGGGGTGAATCATGCTCGTCGCGGGCGGAGAAAAATTGAACGTATGTGCTGCGGCAGCTCCTACGGCGGGAGTGCGCACAGCATCAATTGAGCTGGTAGGACAACTGCTGAAACAGAGGATCCTGAACCGCGTCGCTGTTGCCCCCGCCCCCCGGCAAGCCTGCGGTGATCAAACGGCGATCGAACGTCAGGAAAGCAAACGCCTGGGCGTTACCGACAATCAATCTGACCCCTGTCAGTTGACCGGCGACGGACCTGATATCGCCCCCCCACACCGGGTTGCCAAACGCTTCGACCGTGCCGTCCGCATAGAGCACCGCATAGGCACCATTGGTGCTGGCGATCTGCATGACATCGGTGCGCCGGCCCACCGCAGGGGGAACAGTCCCGCCCTGGGCCGGATCGCCCCACGTATCGATTTGATAGTTATCCAGGCGTACCGCAAAGCCGTAGCCGCCACCAATGATTTCGATGACGTTTGTATAGGCGGCAATTCGCCCAGGCACTACCCCCCCTGCCTCTGGATTGCCCCAGGCGACGACACGGCGATCCGCAAGCAGTGCGGCAAACGCCGATCCGGAGCTGATCACCAGGACGATGTTCCTGAGTCGGGCAATCTCGGGCGGCACCGTGCCGCCCGACACATCTTCGCCCCAGCCGACGACGGCGCCATTGGCTCTCAAGGCCACGCACGCATTGTGATTGCAGGTGACTGCGATGACGTCGCGCAGGTCCGCGATCTCGACGGGCAAGCTGCCGCCAAATCGGGCATCGCCCCACGCCACGATCTGCCCGTTGGCAAGCAACGCCACGAAAGCTGAAACCGTTGCGCTGATGCTGACGATGCCAACCATCTGCGCGATAGCGGGGGGGACCGATCCGCCAAACCGGGGGTCGCCCCAGGCGGCCACTTGACCGTTGCTGCGCAAGACCGCAAAGCCATACCCCCCCCCGTGATGCTCTTCGCATCGTTCAAGCCCGCCACCTCGGCGGACAGCACTCCGCCGTAAGCAATATCGCCCCATGCCTTGACGGTGTTGTTGGCGCGCAACAAGGCCATGGCTCGCGCACCGCCGAAGACCTCGCGGACATCATGAAGCTCGCTAATTTCCGACGGCAAGGTACCGCCATAGCGATCCAGCCCCCAGGCTTCCAGACTCCCGTCATCACGCAGGGCAACAAATACCGCATTCACCTCACCCGGCCTGGCGGGATCACCCCAGCCATTGCCGAACAGGTTGGCGCGCTGTAACACCACCTCAAACCCATCGCTGCCCACGCGAAGCAGACGCCGGGGCTGCGTGTCATCGAAACTGGAGCCGTGAAATTGCTGACTGTCGCCGTCGTACCGCCACACGGTTGACATGGGTCTGAGGCTGGCAGGATCGAGCGCTGTCAGCAAACGCGAGCTGCCTCTGTTCGACCAGTAGCGGGTGGTGGTGCCGCGCGAACCGATGACCAGCGGCGCGACCCGGGTCGCAGCTTCTCTGATCAACACGGACAAGGGCGACGACTTATAGGTTCGGCCATTGCGGTACAAATGATAGAACAGCGTGAACGTTTCACCCCGGTGACTTTCGATGAACTGCTTTTCCACCGGATAATTGGCACGGCTGTTGGCGTTCAGGGGCTTGTTCTCGAATGACGGTACACCGGGTCCGGACGGCTGCTCAAAGAACGGCTGGACCCTGTCTCCCGGCAGAAAGCCCAAGAGTTCGACCTGCAGATTCGCACCTGCAACATTCGCCGGATCATCAGGGTCGTAGACACCGTTGACCGACCGTTGAAACCGTGGCGGTTGCAGGTCCGGCAGGCGTTCGCCGATGACCTGCGCCGAGGCGGGCATCGATACTCCGACCGGTACAGCGCCGCGCCGCACTTCGTACTTTGCCGTCACCAAACTGGCGCTGATTACCTTGTCATTGGGCACTTGCAGGACGCATGGCCGGGTCTGGCCGAATTCATCGGCCTCGACCACACCACTTGCAGGTACTTGCACATCCGGCTGTCCTGCAATCCTCGAAATGTAGGTCGCGTTAATCGTGTCACCCGCCTGAAAGCGTCCGCCGGCGGTGAGCACGATCATCAACAGCGGTTTGTGCGCGAGTTTTTCCAGATCGATGGTTTCCGGGATGTCTCCGGTATCGCTCTGCACTTCACGAAAGATCAACGGCGAGAATCGGGTGCCGTCCAGATTCTCTTCAACGACCTGCGAAGCCGACCAGATGGCATCTGGATCAACAGTGTTACCCAATTGGTCGGTGACGGTGCAGTCAAACTCAAGGGTCTGATCCGGCCGCTTCGCACTGTCCAGATAAGCCCGAGGAACGTTGAAACATACGGTGATGGGCACCGCCGAGCCCGGATTGGGCGGAGGCGGTGCTTCGGTCGCGCTGACCGTGAAGTCCCGCTTTTCGCCGTTGCACCGCAGGGTGATTACGTCGTAGGCCCGGCAATACGGGTAACTGACACAAACCTGAGCGCTGACGAAGTCGGCAGCGACGCCTTTCAAAATGGCTTCGGGCAAGTGCAGCTTCAGTTCCGAATGCACTCCGTTGGTGGGCTTGGCGGCCTCGTGGCCCGGACGAATCTTGTTGTACAGCCCTGTTACAGTCGCCGAAGTACCGACATTCTGACTGCCTCGTATGACCTCGCAGTAAAGCCCGAAAACACTGGCGAATGGCAGCCGGCCCTTGGGGATACGCATGAACACTTTAGCGTCGACGTCACCGAAGATGTGACTGTCGAGAATTGCCGTCTCGCCCTCCAGCCTCAATCGCATGACATCTCCTGGGTCAACCGTTCCGCTCAACGGTGGATCGACTGTCACGGTCGTCCCGAGACCATCGACCACATCGTCATAGATGCGCAACGAGACGCCTATTGATGCGCCATTGACAGGAATGGTGGCGTCGACTACGAAGGGCGCAGATACCTGAAGTACGCCGTTGTCATCAGAATCGGGGAGGTTCATAAGCCGTGCACCTGTGCATTATTGGGGGCAGGTGACAGCAAACCGCTAAACGGGTGTTGGCGCACCTGTCAGATCTGACAGGTGCGCTGATATCACGACGAACGGTCGCGCACCGGATCGCCAGAACTTACAGGTGAGTGCCAGTTACCAACGAACGGCATCAGGCCGCCGGTATATCCAGCGGCGCCGCCATGAACTGGCTGATCCGCGAGCGCAGCCAGCGCTCGGCCGGGTCGTTGTCGTGCACCCCGCTCCAGGCCATCGATAGCTGCGCGGCATCGATCGGGAACGGTGGATCTTCGGCGCGCAGGTTGCAGCCTTCGACCAGCGCACACGCGGCATAGTCAGGCACGGTGGCTATCATTTCGGTGCCGGCGAGCAACGCGCGCAAACCGCTGAACTGCGGCACACCGAGCACCACGCGCCGCCGCCGGCCGAGCTTGGCCAGATCCAGGTCGATATTGCCGCTCAGGTCGCCGGAGAACGACACCATCGCGTGCGGGCGCTCGCAGTATTCGTCCAGTGTCAGCGGCCCGGGACGGTCGTCGCCGCGCAAAACCTTGCAGGGAATATCGCGCAGCTTCTTGCGCTTGGCGTTGGCCGGCAGATCAGTGGTGTAGCTGACCCCGACCGAGATTTCCCCGGACGCCAGCAGCGCCGGCATCAACAGATAGTTGGCGCGTCGCACCACCACGACAATCCCCGGTGCTTCTTGCTGAAGCTGTCGCAGCAGCGGCGGAAACAGACCGAATTCGGCGTCGTCCGACAGGCCGATGCGGAACACGTCGCAACTGCTCGCCGGGTCGAACTCCTTGGCCCGGCTGACCGCGCCGGAGATCACGTCCATCGCCGGTTGCAGTTCCTGCAGAATCGCCAGCGCGCGGGCGGTCGGCTCCATGCTGCGGCCGTTGCGCAGCAGCAACGGATCATCGAACAGGTCGCGCAAACGTCCCAGCGCCGCGCTCACTGCCGGCTGGCCCATGAACAGTTTTTCAGCGACGCGGGTCAGGTTCTTTTCGAACATCAGCGCTTCGAAAATCACCAGCAGGTTCATGTCGACGCGACGCAGATCGTTACGGTTCATGGGCGGCAATTCCTTCTATGACCAGTCGCAAGTGCTGAGCACTTTACCCGATCAACGGCGGTTTGCATCCGGGTCAGGCCTGCGAATTAACAACGATTAACTCGTCAGCCTGCCTCTCCCGTCTTAACAATGCAGGCCTCTGCGCAGCGTTGTTATTGCCCCCACGACACGGACTTTGGCCATGGCTCAATTACAGCAATCAGTCGCCCTCGCCCCTGCCAGCGAACCCCGCAAGCCGCTCATCGGCGGCCTCAGCCCGCAACGGGAGCGACAGGTCAAACAACTGATCCTCGAACGCCTCGGAGAAAGCCTGGAAGTGGCCGAGCTGGCACGCGCCTGCTCGCTGTCGCGCAGCCATTTCTCCCGGGCGTTCAAGGCCAGCACCGGCCAGGCACCCCAGGACTGGATCCGCGAACAGCGCATCGCCCGCGCCAAGCTGCTGATCCGCCACACGGGCCTGAGCCTGACGCAGATCAGCCTGGAATGCGGCTTCTGCGATCAGGCACATTTCTGTCACATGTTTACTCGCAGCGAAGGGATCAATCCGTTCGCCTGGCGCTGTCAGGTCATGCGTGAAAACCAGGACACCCGGACCCGGCCCATGACCTTTTGAGCGTTGCGCAGGAGCCCGGCGTTGCACTGATGGCCAAACCTGAGGAATATGCTGCGATACCTTGCACCCGACGATCTGCGTCCTCACGCAGCGTTCATTTGCCAGGATCGCCGCATCACCGCAGGAGTGTGCTGTTGAGTCTTTCCCCGAATCAGGCCATCGGCTTCGGCCCCTATCGGATCTACACCGGGCAGCGGCTGGTCATGGAAGGTGACCAGCCGCTGCGCCTGGGTCGGCGCGCCATGGACATTCTGCTGATGCTGCTGGCGCATGCCGGTGAAGTGGTGAGCAAGCAGCAACTGCTCGCTGGCGTGTGGCCGGACAGTGTCGTCGAAGACATCAATCTGCGAGTACACATGGCCGCCCTGCGCAAGGCGCTGGGCGATGGTCAGGCCGGCCAGCGCTACATCGTCACCGTGGCCCAGCGTGGCTACAGTTTCGTTGCCCCGCTGACGGTGCAAGTCAGCGGACAACGGCTGCTGGAGGCAGCACCCGGACGCCATAATTTGCCGTTGCGCCATACCCGGATGATCGGCCGCCAGCCGCTGGTGGACAATCTGATGCAGCAACTGCCGCGACAGCGTTGCATCACCCTGGTCGGCCCCGGCGGGATCGGCAAGACCACCGTCGCCCTGCGCGTCGCCGAGCAGTTGCTCGGACGCTATCGCGACGGTATCCGGCTGCTGGATCTGGCCCCGCTCAACGACCCGACGCTGATCGCCTCGCAACTGGCAACCCTGCTTGATCTGCCAGTGCACGACGGCGAGCCGCTGGCGGGTGTGATCAACGATTTGCGCGAGCGGCAGATGCTGCTGGTGATCGACAATTGCGAGCACCTGATCGATGCCGTGGCGCTGCTCGTCGAGAGCCTCCTGAGCGGCGCGCCGCAGGTGCACATTCTGGCCACCAGCCGTGAAAGCCTGCGCGCTGAAGGCGAGTTCGTGCAGCGTCTGGAATCCCTCGATTGCCCGCCAGCGATGGCCGTTCTTGATCGCCAGCAGGCGATGGGTTTTGCTGCCCTGCAACTGTTCGTCGAACGGGCCATGGGCGCCCATGAACACTTTGAACTGAGCGACGCCGACGTACCGCTGGCCATGGAAATCTGTCGGCGCCTGGACGGTATTCCCCTGGCCCTGGAGCTCGCGGCAGCGCAGGTCGAGAGCCTGGGCCTGAGCGGCTTGCTGGAGCAATGGCAGGGCCATCTGCACCCGCTGGCGGCGGGCAACCACCCGCGCCATGCTCGGCACCAGACGTTGCACGCCACGCTGGACTGGAGCTTCAACCTGCTCAGCCTCTGCGAGCAGACTTGCCTGCGCCGCCTCGGGGTCTTTCGCGGCAGCTTCAGCCTGGCATCCGCCGCGGCGGTGATCGTCGGTCAGCACATCGATCCGACGCAGGTACTCGCGTCGGTCACGCAGCTGGTGGGTAAATCGCTGCTGAATGTGTATGTTGGCGATGAAGAAGTGTTTTATCGCCTGCTCGACACGACCCGCCATTACGCCCTGGAAAAACTCGAATACAGCGGCGAGCACGAAACCCTGCGCGAACGCCACGCCGAACGCTGTCTGGCATTGATGGAGCAGGCGCAAACCGAATGGGAAAGCACTCCGAGCACGCAATGGATCGAGCGCTATGCCCGAAGCCTGGAAGACCTGCGCGCCGCCCTCGACTGGAGTTTGCACGGCAACGGCTCGCGCCATCTCGGCATCCGTTTGACGGCGACGTCGGCCGCGTTGTGGCAGGAGCTGTCGTTGCTCAAGGAATATGGCGACCATGTGCGCCAGGCACTGACCTTGCTCGGCGGTGCCGAGCAACCCTGCCCACGTCTGGAGATTGCCCTGCAACTGGCACTCGGCAGCGCCTGCTACCACACCTGGGGCGGTTCGCCGGAGACTGTCGACGCCTTCACTCAAGCCAACGCATTGGCGCAACAGCAAAACGATGTCGCCGGACAATTGCGTGCCATCTCCGGGCACCTGGCGGTCAATCTCAGTTGCGGGCATTACCAGGCGGCATTGCTGCAAAGCGAACAGTTCGATCGTCTCGGCGGCCACGACGAGCCACTGCTGTCGTTGAGCATTCACCGCTTGCGCGTCCTCGCCCTGCACTTCGCCGGCGACCAGCCGCAAGCGCGGGTCAGTGCCGAGCAAGTGATCCAGCGCATGGCCCACAGTGGCTATCGCAACCGCTTCACCCACGGTTTCGGCGTGCAGTACGACCAGAGCGTGGCTTCGCTGACCATTCTTGCCCGGGTGCTGTGGCTGCAGGGGTTTCCCGAACAGGCTTGGCGCACCGCTCGGCAAGCGCTGGACATCGCGGTGCAGATCAATCACGGCACTTCGATCTGCTACACCCTGGCGCTGGCCAGCTGTCTGATCGCGCATTACAACGGCGACGACAAGAACGCTCGCGCGCTGTTGCAACTGCTGTTGGAGCAGGCGCAGAAGCACTCGGTGCTGCTGTTCTATCGCTGGGGCCGGCACTATGCGCAGGTGATCGATAACCATCTGGCCCAGCCCGACGCTCCGGCGGATAACGGGCTGATCAAGGAGCTGATGGTCACGCTCGATGCTCGCCATATCGATGATGCGTTGCTGGAGCGGGCGCACAGCGGTGCGGCAGGCTGGAGCACCGCAGAAGTGTTGCGGGCCGAGGCTGAGCGGTTATTGGCGGATGAGGCGGGTTGTCCGCAGGGACGCCTCAGCGAGCAGGCAGAACACCTCCTGCAAAACGCTCTCGCCATCGCCCGCTCCCAGGGCGCATTGGCCTGGGAGCTACGCGGCGCCACCTCATTGGCACAACTGTGGCAGCGTCAATCACGCCATCGCGAGGCACTGGATCTGCTGACCCCGATCTACCAGCGCTTCACCGAAGGCTATGCCACCCCGGACCTGCGCAAAGTGCGCTTACTGCTCGACGCGTTGCGTGGCCAGTTGTCCGCCCGCGCTTGATCGATTTCGTCCGCTGTACAGGACATGACGCTGCAGGTTTTCCATCCGTTCAGCGCTGGTTTCCAGCTGTTCGCGGACATAACAGCGAAGGGTGTTGAGCATCCGATACCGCGTCGAATCTCCACCGCGCTCCATCGTCAGCCATGACTTGGCGGCCAGGCGTTCAATCACCGCCCGCAGATGCGCACCGTCAATGACCCGCAGCGCAGCGTCCGCGGTGAAGGCCATGTTGAACACCGACAGGCGCTGCAATACCCGTCGTTCACAGGGACGCAGATCCTGATAACTCCAGTCCAGCGCGGCGCTCATGGATTGATGCCGGGGCATCGCGGTACGTCGGCCATGACTGAGCAGGCGCAGACCGTTGTCCAGTTGCGCTAGCAGCCCCACCAGCGCCAGCGCATCGATTTGCGCAGCCGCCAGCTCGATCGCCAGCGGCAAACCGTCCAGGCGCCGACAGATCGCGCACACGGTGTGCAGATCCTGCTCGCGCAGGCGGAAATCGTGCTGACGGGCACGCGCACGGCTGACCAGCAATTGCACCGCCGAATAGCCCATGAGCTCGTCGACACTGGCCGGCGCAGACGCCTTGGGGAAGGTCAATGGCGCAATCGCTTGCAGGGTCTCGAGATGGGCTTGCAGCGGTTCGCGACTGGTGACCAGTAGCGCCAGCCGCGGCGCCGCCAACAGCAATCGTTCCACCAGCGCCCGGCATGATTCGCGACGCCGCTCGCCGTTATCCAGGATCAGCAAGGCATGCCGCGACGCTAACGTATCGAACGAGGTATCCAGAGTGTGCAGCAGACAGTCGAGCAACGACGGCGCATCATCGGCAATGGACAGGTCGATGTACCAGACACCGTCGCGATAATGCTGCAACAGCAACTCGGCCACCCGCAGCGCCACCGTGGATTTGCCGATGCCCGCCGGGCCCGTCAACGTCATCAGCCGGCATAGCGGCATTTGTCGCACCAGGCTGCCGACCAGCGAATCGCGGCCGATGACCGGGGTCAAGCGTGCGGGCAGGTTATGTTGCGGCGCCTGCAGGGTTTCGAATACCACTTGCGCGACACTGTCGCCGTACACCGGGGCGATAAAGCTGTAACCACATTGCGGCACGTTGACGATATAACGCTGGCCGTTCTCACCATCGCCCAGTGCCCGGCGCAACGCAGCGATGTGCACCCGCAGGTTGATCTCTTCGACCACACTGTCCGGCCACACCCAGGCGATCAACTGCTCCTTGCGCACCACTCGACCAGCGTGCTCGACCAGCACCTGCAAAATATCGAGGGCGCGCCCGCCCATGCGCAACTGTCGATCCCCTTCGAGGATCAACCGTTGGCGCAGATGAAAGGCGTATGGCCCGAAATGCAGGACCGATGCCGCGGGTAAATCATTGTGGCTGTTCATGCCGTTTTCCGGCGCCAGTGCTCGCGGGCAGCATGCCCTCGGCGTCCAGTGCCTCTCCCTCCCAAGCGTTGCCGTTTATCTTGGCAGGCGCCGGTAACGGCACAACCTCCGTACGGGGCGCAACACGGACATCCGGATGCGCCGGACGGACACAACCGCTCTAGCTGAACTGTTCGCGGTATTGCGCCGGGGTCAGACCAAGCTTTTCAGTGAACAGAAAACGCATGTGCCGCACACTGCCGAAACCACTTTTATAGGCGACGGTCTTCAACGGCTGCTCGGTGGTCTCCAGAAGATTACGCGCGCAATCGATCCGGGCGTTTTGCAGAAACTCCATCGGCGTCATGCCCACATCCCGCGCGAACAGCCGCGCAAAGTGCCGGGTACTCATGTTCGCCAGACCCGCCATGCGCTCGACCGTGAAGGCTTCTTCGAGGTGTTCCAGGACATGGTTCTGCACCCGCGTGATCGCGGTTTCCTGGGGGGATACTGCCGCCATCAACGGACTGAACTGTGCTTGTCCGCCCTGTCGTTTCATCACCACCAGCAGAACCTTGGCCACGTCCTGAGCGACTTTTTTCCCATGATCCCGGGCGACCACGGCCAGCGCCAGATCGATACCGGCGGTCACGCCCCCCGAGGTAATCAGATTGCGGTCTTCCGTGTAGATCCGGTCGGTCTCCACCTGCGCCTCGGGGAAGGCCTTGATCAGTCGTTCGGTGTAGTTCCAGTGCGTGGTCACGCGATAACCGTCGAGCAGACCGGCATGCCCGAGCACAAAGGCCCCGGTGCAGATCGAACCGTAGCAACCAGCCTGCCTCACCGCGCGCCGCAGCCAGGCGAGCAGCGCCGGATGTCTTTCGTTATAGGCACCCGGCCCACCCGGTACCAGCAACAGGTCGAAGGCCTGGGCAGGATCGTCGATATGGCGGTCGGTCTGCACCTGCACGCCATTGGACGCCCGCAGCATCCCGCGCTCGGTGCCCAGGGTAATCAGTTGATAGTGATCTTCGGGCTTCAAGTAGCGATTGGCGACCGAAAACACCTCCATGGGACCGGCCATGTCGAGCAGAAGAAAGTCGGGAAACAGCACCATTGCCACGGTTTTCATGGGTGAACATCACTGAAATCAAGGAAAAGGAAGCAAGCCTCGCATTATGGCCAAGTGCATAGAGAGCGGCGAAAAGAATGCGTGATCGACTGCGCAAAACTGTCAACCTGAGAGGGACAGTATTTCAATTTCCATCTACTTATTGCATCCATCGTTTAACAGTAACCTTCTCCTCACTCGGACGAATCAACGTCCCGCAAGGAGAATCCATCATGCTGACCCTTCGCAAAGCTTCCGACCGTGGCCTCGCCAATCATGGCTGGCTGAAGTCCTTCCACACCTTTTCCTTTGCCAGTTACCGCGATCCACGCGAACAGGGTTTTTCCGACCTGCTGGTGATCAACGATGACCGCGTGGCGGCCGGCAAGGGTTTCGGCCAGCACCCACACCGCGACATGGAGATCTTTTCCTACGTGCTTGAAGGTGCGCTGGAGCACAAGGACACCCTGGGCACCGGTTCGGTGATCCGCCCTGGTGATGTGCAACTGATGAGCGCCGGCAGCGGCGTGGCCCACAGCGAGTTCAACCATTCGGCCACCCGGCCTGTGCATTTTCTGCAGATCTGGATCGTGCCGGAAGTGGCCGGTGCCAAGCCGCGCTACCAGCAAGAGCACTTCAGTGCGCAGAAAAAACGCGGCCGCCTGCAACTGATCATCTCGCCGGACGGCGCTGATGGCTCGCTGAAAGTACGTCAGGACGCACGGGTCTACGCCGGCCTGTTCGACGGCCAGGAAAGCGCAACGCTGAAACTGCCGGCCAACCGTTATGCCTACGTGCATGTGGCGCGTGGCAGCGTGGAACTCAACGGCGTGCAGTTGCAGGAAGGCGACGGTGTGCGGGTTCGTGAAGAACAGGCCCTGACCTTGAGCAACGGCGTGGATGCCGAAGTGCTGGTGTTTGATCTGCGGCCGCAGGAGTTGCCGCAAATGCCATGAGGCACGGGTTTAACGCCTGCAAAAACGGCCTTCATTTGAAGGCCGTTTTTTATTGCGGTGGCAGTGGCGTCGGCAACTCCGGCGATTTGGGTGTGTGGGCATCCTTGCCCGCCTGGACCGCCGCGAAGGTGGTTTGTATCGCTACGTACATGTTGGCTTGATTGGCGTAATAGGCCCCAACGACGATGGCGACTATTCCAAGTAACTGGACAGCCGTTGCTGCCCAGACATTGGCCTTGACGGTCGCGCCCTGCCTTGCTGCGTCCTGCGCGCCGTCGGCAATTCTGCGCATCTCTTGCGTAATCAAGTCGTAGCGTTTGTCTCGTTCGACTTGAGTTTTGTCGCGCTCAATCTGAACAGATAGAAAACCGTCAATTTTCATTGATACCGCGTCCAGTCGAGCATCCATTCGTGTCTCGATGGTCTCGATCCTGGCGTTGAACTCTTCTCGACTGATGGCGCCCATGACTTGCGTACTCTGACCGTTACCCGTTATGTCACTGCTTTGAAAGTGACTGAATTCCCTGGCTTCCAATTCGACACCTTTATCGGGCTACCGATACCGTCCGTGGTATGTCACTCCAGTGCAAGCGTGCGGCCTCGCACCAGCCTTTGGGTACGATAGCCCCCGGTCCTTCGGCCTACAAGCCAGCGGATTCTGCGTCCGGCGTAGGCCATTTCGTCAGACCTTGTGAGTTCGCCGAGAAAACGCGCCTTACTCGTTTTCCGACGCAAACACCTCGACGATCTGCTCGATCACTGCCCTCACCCGCGCGGTATGACGCAGGTCCGCATGGGTCACCAGCCACACCTCATACGGCTGCGGCCGGGTACGCTGCGGCCAGAGCCGCACCAGACCGTCGCGCTCGCCCATGTACAGCGGGATTTCTCCTACACCAATACCCGCCGCAATCGAGCGACGCATCAACAGGCTGGAACCGAGGCTGGCGACGATTCGTCCGCGGCTGATCGGCTCCCCCACCAGGTTCAGGTCCCGGTTGCTCTGCAGATACGGTTGATAAACCACCAGATCATGCCCGGCGAAAGCGTTGCCGGGTTCAGGTTCTCCGTGGGCGTCAACGTAAGCTTTTGAGGCGAACAATCCCGTTGGCCAGCGCGCGATACGCCGGGCGATCAGGTCCGGATTGTCGGGCCGGGTGTTGCGTACGGCGATATCCGCCTCGCGCTTGGCCAGACTGAGGATCTGCGTGGAGGCGTCCAACTGCACGCGTACGTCCGGATGCAGTTCATGCAGGCGGGCGATGGCCGGGATCAGGAAGTCGATGGCCAGCGAATCGGTGGTGCTGACCCGCACCGTGCCGGTCAGGCGATCATCCAGGCCCTGGATCTGCCGCTCCAGCTCCAGCGCCGAATGCTCCATTTTCTCCACGGACCTGAGCGCCGCTTCACCGACAGCGGTCAGCGCATAGCCGTCAGACGTGCGCAGGAACAACGTTGCGCTGAGGGACTTTTCCAGTGCGGTAATCCGCCGTCCGACGGTGGCTTGATCCACCCCCAACACCCGCGCTGCGCCGCGCAGTGTCGACTCGCGACAGACCGCGAGAAATACCCGTGCGTCATCCCAATTCATCTGATCTCCCGCTGATGCAGATTTGCATCACTGTGCCGCCAAAACGCTGCGCTAAAGCAGCAACAATAGCCGATATCCTCACCCCTGTTCTCAAGCTTGAAATGCTTTTGCAGGGAATCATTGGCGCTCCTCTGAACTCCCACCTACAGACCACCTACGCAACAGGACCGGATATGACACTGCCCAGCGAAATGACCCGTATCGAAATCACCCAACCCGGTGGCCCCGAAGTCTTGCAGGCCAAACACGTGCCCCTGCCCGTCGCCGCAGCCGGTGAAGTGCTGATTCGCGTGCACGCCGCCGGGATCAACCGCCCCGACGCCCTGCAACGCGCCGGCAAATACCCGATAAAGCCCGGAATGAATCCGATCCCCGGCCTGGAAGTGGCCGGCGAAGTCGTGGCGCTGGGCGCCGGCGTCAGTGAGTTTGCCGTGGGCGACAAGGTCTGCGCGCTGACCAACGGTGGCGGTTACGCCGAGTACTGCACCGTCCCGGCCGGGCAAACCCTGCCGATCCCCGATGGTCTGGATTGGGTGCAGGCCGCCGCCATCCCGGAAACCTTCTTTACCGTGTGGGCCAACCTGTTCGGCCTCGGCGACGCCCAGCGTGGTCAGCGCGTGTTGATCCACGGCGGCACCAGCGGCATCGGTACCACCGCGTTGATGCTATGCCGCGAGTTTGGCATCGAAGCCTTTGCCACTGCCGGCAGCGCGGATAAATGCGCGGCCATCAGCGAACTGGGTGGCCAGCCGATCAATTATCGCGAGCAGGACTTCGCCGCGGTCATCGCCGAAAAGACTGCAGGCCTAGGGGTAAACGCGGTTCTCGATATCATGGGTGCCTCGTACCTCAACGGTAATGTCAGCGCATTGGCAATGGATGGCCGGCTGGTAATGCTCGGCTTTCTCGGCGGCGGACGGGCCAACGACGTCGACCTGCTGGCGATCATGGCCAAACGCGCGGTGATCACGGGTTCGTTGCTGCGTGCGCGTACCTCGGAGGAAAAGGCCGCAATTGCCGAGCAACTGCGCGAACACGTGTGGCCGGTGCTGGCCGCCGGGCGCTGCCTGCCGATCATCGACAAGGTCTACTCACTGAACGATGCGGCCCAGGCGCATGCGCGCATGGAAGGTGGCGATCACATTGGCAAAATTGTGCTACGGGTGGACTGAGCCGCAGCATTTTGTAAGCGTTGCAAGCACACGGCGGTCGAAAAAGTCACGCGCAGGCGGAGGCTTCTGGTAAAAAGCCTTCTTTGTCTGCGTTGTGGTGAACCGTTTAATGTTCCTGTCCTTCATGACTCGTTTGCGTCGTCGCCGTCTGGCGTTCGCCTGCATGGCTGCGCTGATCATTGGCGTGCCGACGAGTTGCGCGGTGCTCGAACACACCGAGCGCAAACTGCTGTTTCGCATCGAACCGGGCACGGCCGGCTGGTATCACGGCTTGCCGGGCAGCGTGCAGGAACTCGACTTGCAGCCCAAGAGCTTCAAGGCCGGGCAGAATATTCATGCCTGGTGGTGGCCGGCAGAAAAAGCCAATGCCCCGGCAATCCTCTATCTGCACGGCGTGCGCTGGAACCTCACCGGGCAGTTGTTCCGTATCGAACAACTGCGCGCGGCCGGCTACTCGGTACTGGCCATCGACTACCGTGGTTTCGGCCAGAGCAAGGGTGATCTGCCTTCAGAAAGCAGCGTGTACGAAGATGCTCGTGTGGCGTGGGAACGTTTCAAACTGCTGCAGCCCGACCCGAGCAAACGCCTGATCTACGGTCACTCGCTGGGGGGCGCCGTGGCCATTGATCTGGCTGCCGAACTCGGCCAGGACGCCGTTCGGGACAATACTCCGCTGCCGGTCAAAGGCCTGGTGATCGAGTCGACGTTCACCTCCCTCGCCGACGTGGCGGCCGCAGTGGCCAACACTTCACTACCGGTGCGCTGGCTGCTGTCGCAGAAGTTCGACTCCATCGACAAGATCGCCGAAATTCACATGCCACTGCTGGTGGTGCACGGCATGGCCGACGCGTTTGTGCCGCCGCGCTTCAGCGAGCAACTGTTCAACGCCGCCCAACAACCAAAGCGACTGCTCTTGGTGCCGGGAGCCACCCACAACAACAGCATGGCGCTGGGCGGGCAGAATTATCGCAAGGCGATTGATGCGCTGATGCAGTCCAAACCCGCGCCCCACGTCGCAGGCCCCGCGCTGGCACGCAGCGCACAGGACTCCTAGCGATAGCCGCGAGCCTGCAGATCAAACAGCTTGGCATAGTGTCCATCGGCGGCGATCAGGCTGTCGTGATCGCCCTGCTCCAGTATCCGTCCGGCCTCCAGCACCATGATCTGATCGGCGTTGCGCACACTGGAGAAGCGATGGGAGATCAGCAGGGTCATGCGCCCTTCGGTGTGCTGGCTGAAATGCTCGAACACTGCCGCTTCCGCTGCCGGATCCAGCGCCGAGGTCGGTTCGTCAAGGATCAGGATGTCGGCATCGCGGCGCATATAGGCCCGGGACAAGGCAATCTTCTGCCATTGCCCACCCGACAACTCCTGACCGCCGGCAAACCAGCGACCCAGTTGCGTGGCGTAGCCGCGGTCGAGCCCTTCGATGAACGGCGCGGCCATGCCTTCAGCCGCTGCCGCGTGCCAGCGCGGTTCTTCGTTGAAGGCCGAAGTATCCCCCACGCCGATGTTTTCACCCACAGTGAACTGGTAGCGAATGTAGTCCTGAAAAATCACGCCGATACGCCGCCGCAAGGTGATCTCTTCCCAATCCTGCAAATCGCTGCCGTCGAGCAGAATGCGCCCCTGATCCGGCCGATACAGACGGGTCAGCAATTTGATCAGTGTGGTCTTGCCTGAGCCATTCTCCCCCAACAGCGCCACGCTCTTGCCCGGCACCAGGTGCAGGTCGATACCTTCCAGCGCTGCCCGGGTTGCTCCGGGATAACGGAAACCGACGCTTTCAAAGCGCAGGCCATCGCCCGGTTGCGCGCCGACAGTGAGGTGACCGGAATCGGCCAGCACCGGTTCGGCCAGGTACTCGTACAGGTTCGACAAGTACAGACCGTCCTCGTACAAGCCGCTGATCGCACTCAGGCTGCTGCTGACCGCACTCTGGCCCTGCTTGAACAGCACCAGGTACATGGTCATCTGGCCGAGACTGATATTGCCGTTCACGGCATCGATCACCACCCAGGCGTAAGCCAGATAGAACGCCCCGGTGCCGAGCAAGCCGAGACTGAAACCCCATCCATCGCGACGCAATGTCAGGCGCCGATCCTCGGCGTAGAGCTTGGCGAAGGTGTCCCGATAACGCTGCAACAGCAACGGCGCGAAGCCGAACAGCTTGACCTCTTTGATATAGGCCTCATGGGACAGCAAGGTTTCGATGTAATTTTGCTGCCGACTCTCCGGCGCACGGCGGGTGAACAAGCGGAAAGCGTCGCCGGAAAAATGCGCCTCGGCAAAGAACACCGGCAACGCGCCGATCACCAGTAATACCAGCGCCCACGGCGAAAAATGCACCAGCAGCACACCGAAGCTGATCAACATGATCAGGTTCTGGATCAGCCCCAGCGACTTCATCACCAACGCCAGCGGCCGGGTCGAAGCTTCGCGGCGCACGCGGACCAGTTTGTCGTAGAACTCGGAATTCTCGAACTGCACCAGCGACAGGGTCTGCGCCTTCTCCAGAATCAGCGTGTTGACCTTCTGCCCCAATTGCACCCGCAGCAACGACTGTTGCACCGAGAGCGCCCGTTGCGTGCCGGACAACAGCGCCAATACCCCCGCCTCCATCAGCACATAACGCAACACCGGCCACAGTGGCGCATCGCCCTGCTGCGCGTGCAACTGCATCGCCGTCACGACCGCATCGACAATGCGCTGGCCCAGCCACGCAGCCAGCGCCGGCAGAACGCCGGCAATCAGGGTCGCCAGCACCAACCCCAGAAACAACCCGCGTGATGTCGCCCAAACCAGCAACAGGGCGCGTCGGGCCTGATCGAACAGGGCGTTGAAGCGGGAAATCAAAGGCATGGCGGATCAAGCTCGATAGGTCGTACAGGGTGTCATGGTACTCCGCAGGTTTTATCCGTGCTGAAGCGCGGCGTTTTCAGAAGAAAAACATCTGGAAAAACTCTGGCCGTTGCGGCGTCTAATGCTTTGCTATGGTTTAACCGCCTTTCGCGGAACCTGGCGAAAATCGCCTCACTCCGCGCCTACTGCCAGGAACGCCATCATGAGAATCAATCCCTACCTGATCTTCAACGGCAACTGCCGCGAAGCCTTCACCTTTTATGAACAAGCCTTGCAGGGCAAACTCGAAGCGATGATGACCTACGGCGAAACACCCGCCGCCGAACACGTACCGAAGGAGCACCACAACCTCGTCAACCATACCTGCCTGAAGGTTGGCGACCAGATGATCATGGCCTCGGACACCACACCAGACCGGCCAACCGGGGGCATGAGCGGGTGCTCGATCTCCCTCAACGTCGACAGCATTGCCGAAGCCGAGCGAGTGTTTAACGCGCTGGCCAAGGACGCTCGCGTCGACATGCCGCTGCAAACCACATTCTGGGCCGCCCGTTTCGGCATGCTGGTCGATCGCTTTGGCGTGTCATGGATGGTCAATTGCGAGACTGACCAGTGATGCTGACATTTCGTCAGGCATGAAAAAGCCCAACCTCTTCAGGTTGGGCTTTTGGGTTCATCGCTGGGCCAGCTCATGCCGCACGCATTGTTCGTAATAGGTCTGCTTGACCGCCGCGGGTTTGAGTCTGGAGGTGCTGTTGTACGTCTGCTCGGTAATGCCCATCGCCGTCATGCGCATCCACGGTTGCTGGAACTTGCGCACCTGCAACTGCTTGCGCGCGCCGTACAGCGAGATCCCCGACAGCTTCGACTGCTGCGCCCCGGCAGCGATGTCCGAGCCCCAGGTACAGGCAAAACGATGACTCTTGCTCAACTCCTTCGCTTCAATGGCCGAAGCGAAGGCAGCCAGGGAAAGCGTTGCAACGGTTATGACAATCGTCCGCATATAGCCAACCTAACCTTTTGAAAAAAGGCGAGTTTGCCGGGGAAGCCCAAGCCTGGGGGCCAGCAAATTGCCGCTTTTCCGAGATTGACCTGTGCCTGCGCCGTGATCAGCGACCGCTGCGGACCTCAACCCGCAGACGCTCGGCGCCCTCTTCCGAGCATTCGATATTCACCGGCAAGAAGCGCTCGATCACTGCGATATTGCTGTGCAGATGCTCGGTCATTCTCGGGGTGGTGAATGACCCGCCGCCGGCCAGCGCCATCGGCAGCAGCAACTGGTCGGCGAGGTGTTCCGCCACCGCAGCGTCACTGCGCAACCAGTCTGCCGCCTGATTGATTGCGGTATCAGCGACCTTCTCCGCCCGTAACAACACCTGGCCAAAGGCACTGAAGACTTCGGTGACCCGTTCGAACACGTACTCCAGCAACAACACGTTACCGGGGCCACGCGCCGGATCGAGCGTGATCGACTGCAATGTTTCCGATGACCAGTTCAGGCGTTTGGCCACCCGATTCAGTTCTCGCTCGGCGACGCTCGATGCGAGACCGGCCGTCAGCGCCATTGCTTGATGCGACAGCAACGCCCCGCGTTCACACAGATCAAGTCGCGTCAGTTGCGACGGCTGCACCGTGACGTCGATCTCACCACCACCGGCCGGGACGAAGCCGTGACGCAACAGATCCAGCTCAATGCCGGCCCCCATGCGTCGCATCAGCGGCAACCAACTGCGCGTGAGGAAATCGGCAGGCGGCGCCAATGGATTATGCGTGCCGCCGCTGATCCGCACGCGACTTGTGCCCGGCGCCTGCAACAGCGCCGGCAGCAATGTCTGCAACACCAACGTGCAACTACCGGCCGTGCCGATCGCAAACCGGTAATCACCCGAACGAATCGTTCCCGGCTCGAAATGCAGCTCCTGCGAGCCCAACTCCGCTCCCGCGATCCGTGCGCCGCAGACTTCGGCAGCTGCCATCACTGCCGTCAAATGCTGTCGCAACAATCCCGGCCGACTGCGGCGGGCGCGGATCTGTTTAATGCGAAACGCCTGGCCCGTCACCATCGACAGGCTCAGCGCGCTGCGCAACACCTGACCGCCGCCAATCGCGCCGTCCAGTTCAATCACTTCCTGTTCCATTTCAATCCTTACGCGTACAACCCGACGGTCTCCCTGAGGTAGTCATCCAGTCGTCGCGAGTCTTCCTGAGTTCTCAGTAATGTGGGCACATCGCGCTCGAGTTCGGCCGCGATGAACCTGTGCAGCGCCGGACGACGCGGACCATAGGTGCTCTCGTCGGCATTGCGTTTAAGTGCCAGCAGTTCGTCGACTTCAGCCAGCAGTGCCCGGTCGTCGACCGTGGTCAGCAGGTCAGCGAAGGTCATCGGTGGACGTCCACGCCCCTGATCGATCCAGCGTACCGCCAGCAATGGCCGCAGCACGTAGAAGTACTTCTTGAACCGCACGCTGTCGCCTTGCAGGTACTGGCGAAAGTTGTTTTTCGCCATCGACAGATAGTGGCTACGGGCTGCCGGCGGGCTGTAGAACGCTTCGGCCAGCTCACGCAGTTGCGCAACCTGTGCGCTTTCGCTGCGGTACACCAATGGCGAGTCGAGCCACTCCAGCAGCGTCGGGTTGGACTTGCGCAACAACCCGAGGGTCTTGCGCAGCTCCCAGCCGCTGACATCCAGCTCATCGTCCAATGGCCGCTCGATCACATCGCGCGGCGTGTCGACCTGAACGAACCATTGCGGTTTTTCCACGTACACGAACCGTACGTCGTAGTCACTGTCAGTCGAGGCAAAGCCCCAGGCCCGACTGCCGGACTCACAGGCGTATAACACCGTGACGTTGCGCTCGCGCTCTATATGCGCCAACTCTTCCAGTACCCGCGCACGCATCGTGTCGCACAGCGGGTGGCGTTCTTCGAATTCCATGCTTGCTGATCCTTTTATCCTTTGACGCACACCACTTGCCGCAGGGTGTGCAGCACTTCCACCAGTTCGCGCTGGGCGTGCATGACTTTGTCGATGTCCTTGTAGGCCATCGGAATTTCGTCGATCACCGCTTCGTCCTTGCGGCACTCCACATGCGCCGTGGCGCGGATCTGATCTTCGACGGTGAATGTATTCTTTGCCTTCGTTCGGCTCATGGTCCGGCCAGCGCCGTGGCTGCAGGAGTTGAACGACTCTTCGTTGCCCAGGCCGCGCACAATGAAACTCTTGGCGCCCATCGAACCCGGAATGATCCCCAGCTCACCTTTCTTCGCCGACACCGCGCCTTTGCGAGTGACCAATACTTCTTCGCCGAAATGCCGCTCTTTCTGCACGTAGTTGTGGTGGCAGTTGACCGCTTCCAGCGCCACCTCGAACGGCTTGCGAATGATCTGGCGCGTGGCCTGAATCACCGCACGCATCATCAGTTCGCGGTTCTGTCTGGCGAAGTCCTGCGCCCAACTCACCGCTTCCACGTAATCATCGAAGTGCTGGCTGCCTTCTTCGAAGTACGCCAGGTCGCGATCCGGCAGGTTGGCGATGTGTTGCCGCATATCCGCCTGAGCCATCTGAATGAACAGGTTGCCGATAGCGTTGCCGACACCGCGAGAACCACTGTGCAACATGAACCAGACCCGGTTGGCTTCGTCCAGGCACACTTCGATGAAGTGGTTGCCACTGCCAAGCGTGCCCAGATGCCCGCGGTTGTTGGTGTTGGCCAGTTTCGGGTACTTGTCGGTGATCAGTTTGAAACGTGGCTGAAGCCCCGCCCACGCCTGATCGGCTTGCTGCGGAATCTCGTCCCACGCGCCCTTGTCGCGCCGCGAACGGTTCGAACTGCGGCCATGGGGCACCGCTTGCTCGATGGCGCTGCGCAGGCCTTGCAGATTGTCCGGCAGGTCGGCAGCGGTCAGCGACGTGCGTGCGGCGATCATGCCGCAACCGATGTCCACGCCGACGGCCGCCGGGATGATCGCGCCCACCGTCGGAATCACGCTGCCAATGGTCGAGCCCTTGCCCAGATGCACATCCGGCATCACCGCCAGATGCTTGAAGATGAACGGCATCTTTGCGGTGTTCATCAGTTGCTCGCGGGCCTCGGTTTCTACCGGGACGCCTTCGGTCCAGAGTTTGATCGGCTTGCCGTTGGCGACTTCGAGCAGTTGGTAAGTGTGTTCTTTCATTTCTCTATTCTTTATTCGTTGGCCGATGATTCGGCGTGGTTCCGTCATGTGCAGCGACAAAAAAACAGACACTGTGGCTCTGCCAGTCGAGCCCCCGTTGCCGGGGCGGGATTCGAACCCGCGTTCCGATGGAGTACCTGTTGCATTCGCTGCCTTCTTTTTCAATTAAGGTGGCACGACAAAAGTTGATGACTGTTGCGCGTTGCCGCGCACCGGGTTTAACCGGCCTCAGATGTACAGCCATCAGGCATTCGTGCCGTCACACACGCTGACAAGGGTTTGATGAGACGTCTTGGATGTAGTCCCACCGGCATTCAGCGCCTGTGACAAATCAATTCATTGCATGCTCTCGATCGCTTCGACCCAGTGCTGCGCGCCGTAACGGCCGCTGGTGAACTGCTCGACCACATCGAACACTGCATCGCTGAAACCGCCGACATTCAGAATGTCATCGCGGTCCGCCGCCTGGGTTGCATAACCCGGCTGGATATCGATGCACACCAGCCGCGCCTGCGGGTTGATCTGCTTGATGCGCTCCCACTGGCGCATGGTCTCACTGGCACCATGGCGTCGCGTATCGATCCAGGACTCGTTGTCCGATACCAGAATCAGCGTATCGACCCTGGCCTTGCTGTCCGCCAGTTTCTTCAGCGGCGCCGAGCAGTTGGTGCCGCCACCAAAGGCCGCGGCCAGCTTCTCTGCGTTGCTGATCACGCTGTCCCGTGGGTTGAGCTTGATATCCACCACCTTCACTTCGAACGGCATCACCCGCGCCGCCGGCTGTTTGCGCAACACCGCTGCCGCGACCAGTGCCGCCACATCGATGCAACGCACCGCCGTGGTCGCGCCCTGACGATAACCGGTGGCCGGGCTGCCCATCGAACCCGAGACGTCCGGGCAAACCACCACCGCGCCTTCCAGCTTCGGCACGTTGGCCAGCGACAACTCAAGTGCGTCCTGCAACGCCTCGCGGATCTGCAGCGGTACGTTATCGCCAACCATCCGGTAGGCCGCCAGCAACTGGTATGGATAAACCCGCGCCTTGGCCACTTCCTGCGGGTCCGCCAACCGCGCTGCCACGTATTCAACGCAACCCGGAACTTCAAACGCGCCATGCCGCTCCAGGGTGTTGAGGTTGATGCGCAATCCCTGCCAGCCCATGTTGTAAGCCTGCGCAGCCCATTGTTCTTTGCTCAGGGTTTCGTTGCCGAGCAGTTGGAACGGTACCGCGGGTACTTGATGACTCGCACCGCTGCGAAATGCCAGCAGATCGCGGGTCAACTCAGGCAATGCCTGCACATCCACCGGTTTGCCGATCAACCACGCGAAGAATGCTTCGCGCCAGGCCTCAGCCGGTTTCGGGTGAACCATCTTCACCACATCAGCCAGCGATGGCTGGTTGCCAATCGACGCTTGCAGCAGTTGACGTTCGGTCGCGCGGTTCAGCCAGTTCTGCACCAGACGCTTGGGTTGCGAACCGAGGGATTTGCGCCCGGTGGCGCCACTGCGCAGGATCTGCACGTAGTTGCGCAACATCTTGCCGCTGTCGATCACTTGTTCAAACACCTCAGGTACCAGCGACGAACGGTTCGCCGTCAACGCCGCCAGCAGCAACGCCGGCATGTCTTTCATGTGGCCTTTTTGGCGAGCGTAGACAGCAGCCTTCGCCACGAAACGGCTGTCGAGTTCAGCCACCAGCTTCAACACTTGATCCAGCTGACTTTCAGCGCTGGCGTAAAACGTCTGGTTCAGGCAACCGGTGACCGCCAGTTGAGCCAGTTGATGCTTCGGGGTGTAGGCATATGCCGAGGCACCCGAAGCATTCAAAGTGTCGCAGGCTGGCAGTTGCTTCGATTGCCTGTTGAAGAGTTTGAAGTTGGCCATCGTGGCGTCTCGCTTTGTTGTCCTGTTCGTTGCGATAGGTATTGCAGCGGCTGTGCCAGTTTTGGAAAGTCGTAAAATTTATTTCTTATCTAATTGATTTATAAAGACTTTTTATTTTTTATGGTTTTCTTTTAGCTGAACCGAAGACAAACCAACCATGAGAAACCTATCATTTGATATCGTCATTTATCTTTTGAGATAGCCATGCCCAACAAACGCACCGTCGCCATCGGTTTTATCGGCGCCACCCTGGACCGCGTTGGCAAGGGCGCCAATCGCTGGAGCCATTGGCGGCCGAGCGTTGGCCTGTGCCAGCAACCGGACGTACTGATCCATCGTCTGGAACTGATTCACGGTATCGACGCGCGCGACATCAGTCTCGCTGAACGGGTTCGCGCCGATATCCAGCAGGTCTCACCGGAAACCGAAGTCCACCTGCACCCCATGGCACTGCGCAATCCGTGGGATTTCGAAGAGGTCTACGGCGCCCTGCATGACTTCACAACGGCCTACAGCTTCGATACCGAGCACGAGGATTATCTGGTTCACATCACCACCGGCACCCACGTCGCGCAGATTTGCTGGTTCTTGCTGACCGAAGCACGCTATCTGCCGGCGCGCCTGATCCAGACCTCCCCCGCCCGACGCAAAAGCGAAGATGAACAAGCCACCGGCACCCACGCCCTGATCGACCTCGACCTGTCGCGTTATGACCGCATTGCCTCGCGTTTCGCCAACAAACGCCTCGAGGGCCTGGAGTTCTTGAAGTCCGGCATCGCCACCCGTAACGCGGCGTTCAACCGCTCCATCGAACAGATTGAACGCGTGGCCGTGCGCTCCAAGGCGCCCATGCTGCTGATCGGCCCGACCGGCGCCGGCAAATCGTTTCTCGCCCGACGCATCTATGAACTCAAACGCAGCCGCCATCAAATGCAGGGCCGGTTTGTTGAGGTGAACTGCGCCACCCTGCGGGGCGACGGTGCGATGTCGGCTCTGTTCGGTCACGTCAAAGGCGCATTCACCGGAGCGCAGAACGCCCGCGACGGCCTGCTACGGGCAGCGGACGGCGGCATGTTGTTTCTCGATGAAATCGGTGAGCTGGGCGCGGACGAACAGGCGATGCTGCTCAAGGCGATCGAAGAAAAGCGCTTCTTTCCGCTCGGCTCCGACAAGGAGGTCGACAGCGACTTCCTGATCATCGCCGGCACCCACCGTGACCTGCGCAGCCGCGTCGCCGAAGGCCTGTTCCGCGAAGATCTGTACGCGCGGATCAACCTCTGGACATTTGATTTGCCCGGCCTGGCCGGGCGCCGCGAAGACATCGAGCCCAACATCGACTTCGAACTGGAACGCCACGCTCGCGATCACGGCCAGCTAGTGCGCTTCAACCTCGAAGCACGGCGGCGCTACCTCGCCTTCGCCAGCTCTCGGGAAGCGGCATGGCTGGGCAACTTTCGCGAACTGTCAGCGTCGATTACCCGGATGGCCACACTGGCGGACAGCGGACGAATTGATGAGGCGCAAGTGCAGGAAGAAATTGATCGGCTGCGTTATGCGTGGGGGCTGACGCAAGCGGACGGGATGTCGGATGAACTACCGGGAGACGCCGACAGCCTGGACCTGTTCGATCGACTGCAATTGAAGGCGGTAATTGAAGTATGTCGGCAAGCGGACAGCCTGTCGGATGCCGGACGCAGACTGTTCGGCGTATCGCGCCAGGCCAAGGCGCAGCCGAATGATGCAGATCGCTTGAGAAAATACCTGAGCCGGTTCGGGATTGAATGGGCCGACTTGCAAGCCGCAAAATCATAGTCCCCGCCGACTCTACCGCTCGTCCAACAGCAAGCACCTTGGGCCTGTTCATGCCTCCAATGGTTTACCCCCATCGCACGGAAGACTCAACAATGAACAAGTCGATTGTAACCATGACGCTTGCCAGCCTGCTGTTGACTGGCTCGCTCTCCTCGCAGGCCGCGGAGAAATCAGGAACGGTAGAAGCACCCGCCGTCTCACCCGGAGCCAATCAGGCGAACAGCTCCGAGTCCAACGACGAAAAAGCCAATAAAAAGGGGGAAGAAGCGTCAGGTTCAAACTCTGGTGCCGAACCCAAAGAAACCCAGAAAGATGCCGCTACCTCGAGTGACTCGGAGGATATTCAGCAAGATTCTAAACCTTAAGACTTGGGCGACTGCCGCCGCCTCATTTGACTCATCTAAACGCGGATCACAATTGTCGAGGCAAGCATGTCGCCCAAGCGTTTGCGCGAGCCAAAGAAGATGAAAATCCAGTCGAGGATGTTCAGAAACGGCGTTGTGATGTTGCGGATGAACGATTGATACAGATTGCAGTTCAAGTAACTACGCTCATCAATCACCGACATCCCCAGCAGCTTTTTACCCAGGCTTTGCCCGTTGGGCATTGCATCGGAAAACAGGTAATACGACACACCCGTACCAAGAGCCAGGATAGCCACCACATTTGGCGGCAAACCAATAAACTCCGCCAGCCGTCCTACGAAGAGGATCAAAAAGTAGGTGATCAACGTATCGATGATCTGCCCGCCCTAGCGACGGCCCAGCCCTGCGAGATTTTTGGGCTTTTGATATTCACTGCTGGTATTGCTGATGTCCATGCGCCTTCGCTCGATCGGAATTTAGATAACCGGGTATCGGCATCCGATCGCCAATATTTAATGGCGCTTCAGGGGAGTGCGGTCAATCAAACCCACAAGATTGCTCCGAATGAATAGGCTCACTGAAGGTAAAGAAGTAGAACGATATTTTCTCGTCCTCTACGTCTTTTAATTCATATCTGATCCTGTCGAGCCCACGATCGATTCGGGTAACGACGAGCTCCATGAATTGAGTCAGCCCGCCACCAAAGCCACTTAGATCAAGCGCACTGACATCCTGAAAATTTATAGTGATAGCGCTTTCTGCTGCGTCATCGAGCGACGACATCGTCAAGGCCAAGTTGTACTTGAAGTCTAGAATTTCGATATTCAGCGAAACGACCGCATTGTGCTGAATCAAAAGCGAGTTCAAGCGAGATAACTTATCCATTTTCTTATGAACCAATGACGGAAAAGATGTGGCCTGCACTTCATTCGTGTATCTGAGCGAGCATCTTCAGCCCTGGCTGGCAGAGTATCAATCCGACATCAGATTGGCTGCGCAGAACCATTGCCGAGCTTGCGTGCCAACTCGACATTCATTTCGAACTGTTCGCTAACATCAATCGCCGTACGACGACTCTTTTCGACTGAGCCTTCCCGAGTCCAGAGAAACGGGAAAAACGAAAAGCACTGATCCGCTTCCAGCGCCTGCAGGTCGCGAATCCAGCCGTTCCAGCGCAAACCGTCGTAGAAGGTCGCGAGCCGATCACTCAACGCCCAACCCAGAAAGTCGGTGTAAGCAATGTGCAATGGCTCCCACAACAGCGTGTCAGGCGCCCAGTAATACATCGCCCCAACCTCTTCACCCAAACCACCGCCATTGAGAGCAAAAAAACCTCCAGCGGCATCGTCGGCGACCAACATATAAGCATCAGCACGGCCGCCATTCCAATCCAGAAGATTTCGCGGTAATTGCGGATGCCCGGAGCCGAGCACACGTAGCCAGCCGTGATCAATCAGCAGCCCACCCGTTTCGAAAGCGATCGCACCCAAAGTCGATTTAGTCGTGACCTGAAGACCTGAAAGAACTCTGCTATTTTCGGCGGAGGGAGGGAGTAACTGATAGTTGAGTACGGCTTCCCCCAGCATTTTTTCAATGATGGGCAGCGCCGGATCCTGCTTGTCTATCAAGTGATCCAAACTTTTCATCCAGCGACCTTTTTTGCGCAGGCACAAAAAAGCCGATCTATATGATCGGCTTAACTGTCTGACTTTACTCAGGAAATATGGTCGGGACGGAGTGATTCGAACACTCGACCCCTAGCACCCCATGCTAGTGCGCTACCGGACTGCGCTACGCCCCGACTGGTTTGAAACCTGCCCTTCATCTCGAAGAGCGCTCAAGAATATAGCGCAAGCTTTTGAAAACTGGAAGTATTCAAACGCAGCTTTTTATTTCTTGAGAACCACCAGTACATCTTCAAGCTCAGCGATCATCTGGCGAATCATTTGCTTGTATTGAGTGGTGTCGTCTTTGGCTTCATCGCCGGACAAACGCAGACGCGCACCGCCGATGGTGAAACCCTGATCGTAAAGGAGCGCGCGGATCTGCCGGATCATCAGCACATCCTGGCGCTGATAATACCGGCGGTTTCCGCGGCGTTTGACGGGGTTGAGTTGAGGAAACTCCTGCTCCCAGTAGCGCAGCACGTGTGGTTTTACTGCACACAGCTCGCTGACTTCACCAATGGTGAAGTAGCGTTTGCCCGGGATGACGGGTAGTTCGTCGTTATGACTTGGTTCCAGCATAAGCCTCAACTCGGGCCTTCAACTTCTGCCCTGGACGAAAGGTGACCACACGGCGAGCCGTGATCGGGATTTCTTCCCCCGTTTTCGGGTTGCGGCCAGGCCGCTGGCGCTTGTCCCGAAGGTCGAAATTGCCGAAACCGGACAATTTGACCTGCTCGTTGTCTTCAAGAGCGTGCCTGATTTCCTCGAAAAACAGTTCAACCAATTCCTTGGCTTCCCGCTTGTTCAGGCCCAGCTCTTCATACAGACGTTCCGCCATCTCAGCTTTCGTCAAAGCCCCCATACGTCACTTCCTTAACGTGGCGTTCAACCTTTGTTCGAGCGAGGTGAGGATATTTTGCGTCGTCGAATTCACCTCATCGTCATTAAGAGTGCGCGATGGATGCTGCCAGGTCAAGCCAACTGCAAGGCTTTTTCTATCAGGATCAATACCTTTACCCTGATACACGTCAAACAGCCTGAGATCCGTGAGCCATTCGCCTGCATTTTCTCGGATTACGCCCAATACCGCCGAGGCCGCGACGTCTTTGTGCGCGATCAGCGCAAGGTCACGACGCACTTCAGGAAAACGCGACAACTCGTGGAATTGCGGCATTTTTCCGGAAGCGACTTCAGCCAGAACCAGCTCGAAGACGAAGACCGGACGATCCAGACCCAGGGCCTTGGACAGCTCAGGGTGAATTGCACCGATAAAGCCGACTTCACGCCCGTCGCGTTCGATGCGCGCGGTTTGCCCCGGGTGCAGCGCCGGGTGTTTGCCCGGAGCGAAAGTGAAGGTATCCAGCGCACCGGCAAAGCCCAGCACCGCTTCAACGTCAGCTTTTACATCGAAGAAATCGACGGTGTCGCGACCTTGCGCCCAACCTTCCGGCAGACGGCTACCGCAAACCACGCCCGACAGCATCGGCTCTTGCTTCAGACCTTCCAGTTGACCGACGAAGCGCAGACCGCTTTCGAACAGACGCACGCGATCCTGCTGGCGGTTCAGGTTGTGCTGCAACGCCTTGACCAGACCCGGCCACAGCGAAGAACGCATGGCAGCCATGTCATTGGAAATCGGGTTGGCCAGCAACAGCGGCTCGACGCCCGGATTGAACAGTTCGAACTGCTTCGGATCGATGAAGCTGTAAGTGATCGCTTCCTGATAACCACGGGCTACCAGCAGACGACGCAGCTCAGGCAATTCGCTGCGCGCTTCAGCCTTGGCCTGTGGCGCCAGACGCGCTTGCGGGTAACGAACCGGCAGACGGTTGTAGCCATACAGGCGAGCCAGCTCTTCGATCAGATCGACTTCCAGGCTGATGTCGAAGCGATGGCTTGGCACTTCTACGCGCCACTGCCCTGCTCCGTCAGTGGAAATATTCAGACCCAAGGCGCTGAGCAGACGCTCGACCTGAGCCGAATCCATTTCCATCCCCAGCATCTGGGTGATGCGCTGCGCACGCAGGGTGATCGGCGCGATCGACGGCAGGTGCTGCTCGCTGACGGTCTCGATGATCGGGCCGGCTTCGCCACCGGTGATTTCCAGCAGCAGGCCAGTGGCGCGCTCCATGGCTTCACGGGCCAGTTGCCAGTCCACGCCGCGCTCGTAACGATGCGAAGCGTCGGTGTGCAGGCCGTAGGAGCGAGCCTTGCCAGCCACAGCGATCTGATCGAAGAACGCACTTTCCAGGAAAACGTCGCGAGTGGTCGCGGACACACCGCTGTGCTCGCCACCCATCACGCCGGCAATCGCCAGAGCACGGGTATGGTCGGCAATCACCAGCGTATCGCTACGCAGGCTGACTTCCTGACCGTCGAGCAAAACCAGCTTCTCGCCCTCTTCCGCCATACGCACGCGGATGCCGCCATTGATTTCGGCGAGATCAAAAGCGTGCAGCGGCTGACCCAGCTCGAGCATCACGTAGTTGGTGATGTCGACCGCGGCGTCGATGCTGCGCACATCGGCGCGGCGCAGACGCTCAACCATCCACAACGGGGTTGGTTTGGACAGGTCGACATTGCGGATGACGCGGCCCAGATAACGCGGGCAAGCGGCAGGCGCCAGCACTTCTACCGAACGCACTTCGTCGTGCACAGCCGGAATCGCCATGACCACCGGACGAGCGACCGGCGTGTCGTACAGCGCGCCGACTTCACGGGCCAGACCGGCCAGCGACAGGCAGTCGCCACGGTTCGGGGTCAGGTCAACCTCGATGCTGGCGTCTTCCAGATCCAGATACACACGGAAATCTTCGCCCACCGGCGCATCCGCCGGCAGCTCCATCAGACCGTCATTGCCTTCACCGACCTGCAGCTCGGCTTGCGAGCACAACATGCCGTTGGACTCGACGCCGCGCAGCTTGGCCTTCTTGATCTTGAAGTCGCCCGGCAGTTCGGCACCGATCATGGCGAACGGAATCTTCAGGCCCGGACGCACGTTTGGCGCACCGCACACGACCTGGAAGGTTTCCGCGCCATTGCTGACCTGGCATACACGCAGCTTGTCGGCGTCAGGGTGTTGCTCGGTGCTCAGCACCTCGCCCACTACCACGCCGCTGAATACACCGGCGGCCGGGGTCACGCTATCGACCTCCAGACCCGCCATCGACAGACGAGCAACCAGCTCGTCGCGACTTACCTGCGGGCTAACCCAGCCACGCAGCCATTGTTCACTGAATTTCATCCTGCTCTCCTAAGAATTCGTTACGACTAGCGAAATTGCGCGAGGAACCGCAAGTCGTTGTCGAAGAACAGACGCAAGTCGTTCACGCCGTAACGGAGCATCGCCAGACGCTCGACGCCCATGCCGAAGGCAAAACCGGAGAACTCTTCCGGATCGATGCCGGACATGCGCAGCACGTTCGGATGGACCATGCCGCAGCCCATGACTTCCAGCCAGCCGGTCTGCTTGCAGACGCGGCAGCCTTTACCGCTGCACATCACGCATTCCATGTCGACTTCAGCGGATGGCTCGGTGAACGGGAAGTACGAAGGACGGAAACGTACGGCCAGCTCTTTTTCGAAGAACACCCGCAGGAACTCTTCGATGGTGCCTTTGAGATCGGCGAAATTGATGTCGCGATCGACCAGCAGGCCTTCGACCTGGTGGAACATCGGCGAATGGGTGATATCGGAGTCACTGCGGTACACACGGCCTGGGCAGACAATGCGGATCGGCGGTTGCTTGGACTCCATGGTGCGGACCTGTACCGGCGAGGTATGGGTGCGCAGCAACATGTTCGCATTGAAATAGAAGGTGTCATGCATCGACCGGGCCGGGTGGTGGCCTGGGATGTTGAGCGCTTCAAAGTTGTGATAGTCGTCTTCGACCTCAGGGCCTTCGGCAATGCCGTAGCCGATGCGGGTGAAGAACTGCTCGACTCGTTCCAGAGTCCGGGTCACCGGATGCAGACCACCGGAGGTCTGACCACGGCCCGGCAACGTCACGTCAATGGATTCGGCAGACAGTTTGGCAGCCAGTTCGGCTTCTTCAAACAGAGCCATGCGCGCATTGAGAACGCCTGTGACACGTTCCTTGGCAACGTTGATCAGGGCGCCGACTTGCGGACGCTCTTCTGCCGGCAAATTCCCCAGGGTCTTCATCACCTGAGTCAATTCACCTTTTTTGCCAAGGTATTGAACCCGGATTTGCTCCAGGGCATTGATATCTTCAGCGCTTTGCACAGCCTCTAGTGCTTGAGAGACCAGCGCATCCAGGTTTTCCATGTACAGACTCCAGATACAAAATAGGGGAAGAGCTTGAAGGCTCTTCCCCTATTTATGACGTTTAACACCTGGCCCCACAGAGGTGAGGCCGGGTGACTGTCGGGGGTACTTAAGCCAAGGTGGCTTTAGCTTTCTCGACAATCGCAGCAAACGCCGCTTTTTCGTTCACTGCCAGATCAGCCAGAACCTTACGGTCGATCTCGATGGACGCTTTTTTCAGGCCAGCAATGAAACGGCTGTAGGACAGACCGTTAACACGAGCACCAGCGTTGATACGAGCGATCCACAGAGCGCGGAACTGACGTTTTTTCTGACGACGGTCACGGTAGGCGTATTGGCCTGCCTTGATTACCGCTTGCTTGGCAACACGGAATACGCGGGAGCGTGCGCCGTAGTAGCCTTTAGCAAGTTTCAGAATTTTTTTGTGACGCTTACGGGCAATGACGCCACGCTTTACACGAGCCATGAGTTACTTCCTCTATTCTTGACTAAAATTAACGAAGGCGCAGCATGCGCTCGACTTTTGCCACGTCAGACGGATGCAGCAAGCTGCTACCGCGCAGTTGACGCTTACGCTTGGTCGACATTTTGGTCAGGATGTGGCTCTTGAAAGCGTGCTTGTGCTTGATACCGTTAGCAGTTTTCAGAAACCGCTTAGCAGCACCACTTTTGGTTTTCATTTTTGGCATGTTCGGATACTCCGCATTCAGTTGATAAACATAATCAGAAGGCCTGCCGTGCCCTGTTGATTACTTCTTCTTTTTCGGGGCGATGACCATGATCAGCTGGCGTCCTTCCATCTTAGGATGCTGTTCGACCGAACCGTACTCGAGCAGGTCAGCTTCAACCCGCTTGAGGAGTTCCATCCCCAGCTCCTGGTGGGCCATCTCACGGCCGCGGAATCGCAAGGATACCTTGGCCCTGTCCCCGTCACTCAGGAAACGTACCAGGTTGCGCAGTTTTACCTGGTAATCCCCTTCCTCCGTCCCTGGACGAAACTTGATTTCTTTTACCTGAATCTGCTTCTGGTTTTTCTTCGCTGCTGCAATCTGCTTCTTCTTTTCGAAGATCGATTTGCCGTAGTCCATCACCCGGCAAACCGGTGGGACTGCGTCAGCAGAGATTTCTACCAGATCAAGCTTTGCTTCTTCAGCAATACGAAGCGCTTCATCAATCGAGACGATGCCAATCTGCTCGCCATCAGCGCCAATTAACCGAACCTCGCGTGCCGAGATATTCTCGTTGATCGGGGCTTTCGGTGCAGCTCGTTTATCTTGTCTCATTTCACGCTTAATAATAATTACTCCGAATCTGGGCGACCACGCCGGGAAACCGCTTGCGCGAGAAACTCAGCGAACTGGGCGACGGGCATCGAGCCCAGGTCAGCACCTTCACGAGTACGCACAGCGACAGTCTGCATCTCGACTTCCTTATCTCCGATAACCAAAAGATAGGGAACCTTGAGCAAAGTATGCTCGCGGATTTTAAAGCCGATCTTTTCATTTCTCAAGTCGGACTTGGCACGAAATCCGCTTTCGTTGAGAGTTTTTTCCACTTCAGCAACAAAATCTGCCTGTTTATCAGTGATATTCATGATCACTGCCTGGGTTGGCGCGAGCCACGCAGGGAATGCACCTTCATAGTGCTCGATCAGAATCCCGACGAAACGCTCGAACGAACCGAGGATCGCCCGGTGCAACATCACTGGGTGCTTGCGACTGTTGTCTTCGGAGACGTATTCGGCGCCAAGACGGACAGGCAGGTTGAAATCGAGCTGCAAAGTACCACATTGCCACACACGACCGAGGCAATCTTTCAGCGAGAATTCGATCTTCGGCCCGTAGAACGCGCCTTCACCTGGCTGCAGATCGTACGGCAGGCCAGCACTGTCAAGGGCTGCAGCCAGTGCCGCTTCGGCGCGATCCCACAACTCGTCGGAACCCACACGCTTTTCCGGACGAGTGGACAGCTTCATCTCGACGTCGGTGAAGCCGAAGTCGCGGTAAACGTCCATGGTCAGCTTGATGAACGCTGCGGATTCGGCCTGCATCTGCTCTTCGGTGCAGAAAATATGGGCGTCATCCTGAGTGAACGCACGCACACGCATGATGCCGTGCAGCGCACCCGACGGCTCGTTACGGTGGCAAGCACCGAACTCGGCCAGACGCATCGGCAGCTCGCGGTAGCTCTTCAGGCCCTGGTTGAATACCTGCACGTGGCACGGGCAGTTCATCGGCTTGATGGCGTAGTCGCGGCTTTCCGACTCGGTGGTGAACATGTTGTCGGCGTAGTTGGCCCAGTGCCCGGATTTCTCCCAGAGGCTGCGATCGACCACTTGCGGTGTCTTGATCTCCAGGTAGCCGTTGTCACGCTGCACCTTGCGCATGTACTGCTCGAGCACTTGGTACAGGGTCCAGCCGTTCGGGTGCCAGAACACCATGCCCGGTGCTTCTTCCTGGGTGTGGAACAGGCCCAGGCGCTTGCCGATCTTGCGGTGATCGCGCTTTTCCGCTTCTTCGATGCGCTGGATGTAAGCCGCCAGCTGCTTCTTGTCAGCCCAAGCTGTGCCGTAAACGCGCTGCAATTGCTCGTTCTTGGCATCGCCGCGCCAGTAGGCGCCGGACAACTTGGTCAGCTTGAAGGATTTCAGAAAACGCGTGTTCGGCACGTGCGGGCCGCGGCACATGTCGACGTATTCTTCGTGGTAGTACAGGCCCATGGCCTGCTCGTTCGGCATGTCTTCGACCAGACGCAGCTTGTAGTCTTCGCCGCGGGCCTTGAACACTTCAATCACTTCGGCGCGCGGAGTGACTTTCTTGATGACGTCGTAATCTTTGTCGATCAGCTGATGCATGCGCTGTTCGATGGCGGCCATGTCGTCCGGCGTGAAAGGACGCTCGAAGGCGATGTCGTAATAGAAGCCTTCGTCGATGACCGGGCCGATGACCATTTTCGCAGTCGGGTACAGCTGCTTGACCGCGTGGCCAACCAGGTGCGCGCAAGAGTGGCGAATGATCTCCAGCCCCTCTTCATCCTTTGGCGTGATGATTTGCAGCGTCGCGTCGCTGTCGATGATGTCACAGGCGTCGACCAGCTTGCCGTTGACCTTGCCGGCCACGGTGGCCTTGGCCAGACCGGCACCAATGGATGCGGCGACCTCGGCTACGGAAACCGGGTGATCGAATGAACGTTGACTGCCGTCGGGAAGAGTAATAGTTGGCATGGCGCCTCCTCTCCTAGTGGTGACCCCTACCAAAGGTCACGTGGGTTGGGATGAGCCAGTACAAGATCCGATCCAGGCCATTCAATGACGAACGCCTGCCTTACAGCGGCAGGAGCCTTGCGGCCAACCGGAAAACCGAACCAGAGTGACTGGGATTCAAATCAGAATATTCGCACGCTGACCGCTGCCGGGGCTGAAGGCCTTCCGGAGCCTGAGAACGCTTGAGCCCGGCATGCTAGCACAGATGAGCGGTCATCGACGTCATCGAATTGAGGTGTTGCTGATTTGCGCATTTTTGCGGCGCGAAGTGAACTTGGGATATACGCTTTGCCTCAAATAAGCTGAGAATCGTCGCCGATATCAACCCAAGGAGTTTCCGACATGCGCCTTATCCGACTTTTTGCTTTCGCGGCCCCGCTGGCCCTGCTGCTGCCGCTGAGTGCCAACGCGGCCTGGCCTGCCGGCGTCAAAGCCCAGTACATGAACGACTGCACCGCCGCAGCCAGCAAGAGCGTCAATCCGGCCGAAGCCAATAAGCACTGTGCTTGCGGTGCCGACGTTCTGGAAAAGAAATTCACCACCCAAGAGATCGCACAGCTGATGGACAAGAACACCCCGCCGAGTGGTGAACTGGGTCAGCGCGCACTGAAAGAAATCTCGGTTTGCCGCGTGCAGAAATAAGCGCTGACGAATGTTTTTTCGGGCGTCCAGCAGGCTGAAAACCGCCAAAAAGACCCCGAAATCGATAATTTACGCAGGTTTTATAGCTTTTTTTACACCCTCTTCTTTCGGCTGAAAGCCACTGAAACCGGGGCTTGCAGACATTTCAGAGGTCGAAATCGATGCAATATGAAAGCAAACAGCACGTCCGGGGGGCTACCAAAGCGAACATTTCGACTATGATACTCCGGTGTGCCCAGTTGGCCTGAGCAGCACAGTACTACTGAAAATATATGTTTCTTGGAGATACACCATGTCTAATCGCCAAACCGGCACCGTTAAATGGTTCAACGATGAAAAAGGCTTCGGCTTCATCACTCCTCAAGGTGGCGGTGACGACCTGTTCGTACACTTCAAAGCTATCGAATCCGACGGTTTCAAAAGCCTGAAAGAAGGCCAGACCGTCTCTTTCGTGGCTGAGAAAGGCCAAAAGGGTATGCAAGCTGCACAAGTTCGCCCAGAGTAATTTCCCGGCGCACTAAAAAAACCCCGTCCATGTGACGGGGTTTTTTATGCCTGCAACAAAAGCGGTCAGCGATCAGCCGCAGTTGACGCGGGTGACTACCAGGTTGTTGTCGGTATTCAGATTCAAGCGATCGGAACGATACTCCAGAGTAATCATGTCCGTTGGCTTGAGGAATCGAGCGTTTTGCGCGCCAGCCTTGGCACGAGCCTGATCGAGCAATTCCGGCGAAGCTTTTTTACCGATGGCAAATTCCGCTGCCTTTGCTTCACAGCGGCTATGACCGGCATCGGTCGCCACAGGATCCTTTGCCGACTCGCTGAAGGTTGTGCTGCAACCGGCCAACATGGCAACGGCCATAAGTGCACCCAGTGACGCGAACTTCAAAGGCATGAAGCCTCCTTTTTTCAAATGGTTAAGCTGAGATCGTGCGACCGCCAATCTGGCGTTTGGTTTCACAACAAGTGCTGCCACCCTGCCCCACAATCCGGAAAAACGCCGAGTCTGCCTGAAGTGCGGGCACCGCATCCTCACGCAATCGTCACCGAATATTAACGAAGCTCAATAGACGTCGATGTAATCGAGCGGCGGATTCGGCCAGCTGTCTTTCAGCGCGTTGAAAATCTGCATCACCCAGACTTCATCGCTGGCCGCGACGTTGCCGACATACCCCGAACCCTTGGCCCAGGTTTCCAGACGAAACAGCAGGCCATCGATGTCCTGCCCGCCGGTCACACCGGAAGAGATATAGGCAATCCCACCCTTGGTCACACGCAGTTGCGTGTGCACATCATCGCTGGCCGACGCCAGCAACTGGCGCACAGCGTCGAGTGTGAGGCCGTCGGGGGTGTTCAAATCGATCTGCACAGCACATTCCTTGGATCAGCCGGAAAAGACCAAGTGTCGCATAGCGTCGCGCTCATGCCTAAGTCGCAGTGCCAAACGCCCGACAAAGTGGTTAACTCAGGCACAGACATTCCCGACTTTTCGAGCACATTCATGAGCACTGTAAGCATCAACGCCGACATCAAGGTTCTTTGGCCAAAGGGGCACAGTTCATATAGCCCTGGCAGTTCGGAGGAGTTGGCGTTGATCAGCATCGATCTGCTGGTCAAGACCATGGGAACACAAGGTGCGCAGACGTTTATCGCCCAGATTTTCGAACGCTATCAGCACGAGCACAAGGGCGCGCAGGACACCGAGAGGGAGTAACGACCCGCAGGCTGGCACCTGCGGGTCCATGCCTTACTTCAAGCGCTTCAGACGCTCGGTCAGCAGATCGAAAAAGCCCTGGGCATCGCCGTTCTCGACCCAGAATGCATTCTTCGGTTGTTTCAGGCCATCGTACCAGTCGACGACAGTCTGGCCAAAAGTGATCCCTTCACGGCTGTCGATGGCCACGTTCACCGAGCGACCGGTGAACAGCTCAGGCTTGAGCAGGTAAGCGATCACGGTCGCGTCATGCACCGGGCCACCCGGAATACCGTAGTGCTCCATGTCACCCTTGATGTACTCGTTGAGGATGTCGCCAACGATCTTGCTCGCGTTGTTGTTCAGCGCAGCAATCTGCTTCAGACGCGCGTCGCTGGTGAGGATCTTGTGGGTCACGTCCAGCGGCAGGTAGGTCAGCTTCACGCCACTCTTGAGCACCACTTCCGCCGCTTGCGGGTCGGCGAACAGGTTGAATTCGGCCACCGGGGTGATGTTGCCGCCATTGAAATGCGCGCCCCCCATGATCACCACTTCCTTGATGCCATTAACGATCTCAGGCTCCTGGATCAGCGCCAGCGCAAGGTTGGTCTGCGGGCCGAGCATGGCGATGGTGATGCTGTGCGGCTTGGCTTTTTTCAAAGTGTCGATCAGGTAGTTGACCGCATTGCCTTCGGCCAGGCCCTTTTTCGGCTCATGCACGGTGACACCCGACAGGCCTTCCTTGCCATGGATGTTCTCGGCGTAGATCGGCGTACGCATCAGTGGCTTCGGCGCACCGGCATAGACCGGAACATCTTCTCGCCCTGCCCACTCGCGAGCCAGGCGCGCGTTACGCGAAGTCTTGTCGAGACGCACGTTGCCGGCCACGGTGGTCAGTGCGCGAATGTTCAGTTCATCCGGCGAAGCCAGGGCGAACAGCAAGGCGACCACGTCGTCAGCACCCGGATCGGTGTCGATGATCAGATCGATCTTTTCAGCAGCCTGAGCGCCGGTGGCGGTAATAAAAGACAAAAGCAGCAGACTCCGAAGCAATTGGTGGAGTTTTTGAGCATAGCGGTGCATGGCGCATTCCTTGTGCTGATGAAAATGAAAGGGTCGAAAACCCGATTAGAACGTTACCCCGGCCACCAGCACGATGTTGCAGTACGGCTGACATTCGCCTGTACGAACAATCGCCCGTGCCTGTCGGCTGAGAACCTTGAATTGCTCATGAGTCAGCAGATCGCGCCGACCGAGAGCGCCCTCTTCTTGCAACTCATCCAGCACGGCCAATGCAGTCGGCCGCTTGGCGAGGATTTCGTTGGCCAGCACATGGCGCTCCACCTGCATCTCACTGAGCACGACTTTCAGCGTGCCGATGAAATCCGGAACACCGTGGGTCAGGGCCAGATCGATCAACTCGACACCTGGCGGCACCGGCAGTCCGGCATCACCGATGACTACCATGTCGCCATGGCCCAGGGAGGCGATCAGCCGCGACAACGCGACGTTGAGCAGTGGAGTCTTTTTCATGCGGGTTTGAACGCCTGTACGTCGGACATCGTTGGAATGGAAGGTTGTGCGCCGGCCCGGGTCACAGACAATGCTGCCGCGATCTGCCCGTAACGGATTGCCTCGGCCTCGGATTTGCCACTGGCGAGCGCCGCGGCAAAACCGCCGACGAAGGTATCGCCCGCGGCGGTGGTATCGACGGCCTTCACTTTCGGCGCCGGGAAATGCTCGAACCCTTTGCCATTGGCAAACAGTGAACCTTGCGCACCGAGGGTAATGATGACCTTGCCCGCGCCCATGGTAATCAGCTGGCTGGCCGCGCTTTCTGCGGTTTCCAACGAATCGACTGGCAACCCGCTCAACGCAGCGGCTTCACTTTCGTTGGGGATCAGGTAGTCGATGGCGGCAAACCAGTCTGCCGGCAGCGGACGACTGGCCGGCGCCGGATTGAGGATCACGGTCTTGCCCAGCGCACGTGCGCGCTTGAGCGCATGACCCACCGTCGCATCCGGGATCTCCAGCTGACAGATAACCACGTCGGCCGCCTGCAGCACCGCATCAAAGCGGTCAATCACGGCCGGGGTCATTGCACCGTTGGCGCCGGCGACGATCACGATGGCGTTCTGACTGTTGTCATCCACCACGATCAGCGCCACACCACTGGAATCCTCAACCGTGCTCACAGCGTGACAATCGATGTGCTCGGCCAGCAACGCGTCGCGCAATTGCACGCCGTAGTCATCGTTGCCAACACAGCCGACCATCGCCACTTGTGCCCCCAGACGCGCAGCAGCGACTGCCTGATTGGCGCCCTTGCCGCCGGACACGGTGGCAAAGGAATGACCGATCAGCGTCTCCCCACCCTTGGGCAGCCGTGGCGCCCGGGTGACCAGGTCCATGTTCAGGCTGCCTATTACCACTACATTTGCTGGCATACATCACTACTCGTCAATTCGGTTTCAGCGGTACTCGGTGAACACGCCGGACAGCGGCGCAGTCGATTCGCGCAAGACAATACTCGGGGTCACGATCCGTTGATCGGTGACCAGGCTCGGGGTAGCAATCCTTCGCAGCAGCACTTCGGCAGCCATTTCGCCCAACTGCAGGATCGACTGGCCGACAGTGGTCAGCGCCGGGTACACATAGCGGCTCATCTGGATATCGTCGAAACCGATCACCGACAGTTCGCTTGGCACGCGCACATTGCGCTCCGCCGCCGCACGCAGCACACCGATACCGATCATGTCGTTACCAGCGAAGATCGCGCTTGGCGGATTGCTTTGGAGCAGGATCGCCGCTGCGTTGTAGCCGCCGGTACTGGTGAAATCGCTTTCCAGTATCCGCTCGGGACGCACCATGACTCCCGCCTCCTTCAGCGCCCGACAAAAACCGGCCTGACGCATTTGCGCCACGCTGGTACTCGACGGACCACCGATGGTGGCGATGTCACGATGCCCCAACTCCAGCAGGTGACGAGTCGCCAGATAGGCGCCATATTCATGATCAATGCGCACCAGATCCGCATCCACGCCTTCAAGCCCCCGGTCGACGATGACCATTGGCGTTTTCACGCCCGCCAGTCCTTGTGCCAGACCGGTATCGCCACCCGCGGAGGCGACGATCAGACCGTCGATGCGCTTTTCCAGCAGCACACGCAAATAGCTGCGCTGTTTTTCCGGGTTGTCATCAGAGTTGCAGAGGATCACGCAGTAGCCGTTACGCTCGCAGTAATCCTCGATACCCCGCGCCAACTCGGCAAAATACGGGTTGAGGCTGTTGGGCACCAATAAGCCAATGGTCGCAGTAGTCTTGGCCTTCAGCGAGCGCGCCACCGCACTCGGCACGTAATCGAGGGTTTTGATGGCCGCCTCGACTTTCAGCCGCACTTCCTGACTGACCGGGCGAGTCTTGTTCACCACGTGAGAAACCGTGGTGTAGGAAATCCCCGCGAGCGCCGCCACATCCTTGATCGTTGCCATTTCTTAGCCCCGTCGACTGGCGCGCTGGCTGCGATAGGTATCGAGCACCACCGCAATGACAATCACCGCGCCGGTGATGATGCGCTTGGTTGGCTCGGTGGCACCGATCTGCGCCAGACCGGCGGCCAGTACCGAAATGATCAACACGCCAAAGAAGGTGCTGATCACCGACCCACGGCCACCCATCAGACTGGTGCCACCGATCACCACGGCGGCGATCACTTGCAGCTCAAGGCCAGAACCAGCATTCGGGTCCGCCGCTTCCAGACGGGAAATCTGGAACAGCGCGGCGATACCAGCGAGCAGGCCCATCAGGCTGAACACCAGAATCTTGTACGGCTTGGGATTGATCCCGGCCAGACGCACCGCTTCTTCGTTGGTGCCGATACCGATCAGGTAACGACCGAACACGGTGCGGGTCAGTACAGCTTGCGCAATGAAGATCACCAGCAAGGCAATGATGAACGACGGCGAAATGCCGAACGCGATCGGGTTCGACAGCCAGGCAAACGAATCACCGATGTAGGCGGTGCGCGAACCGGTCATCTGATACGCCAGGCCACGGGCCATTTCCAGCACACCGAGCGAAACGATGAATGACGGAATGCGCCACGCCACGGTGATCGAACCGGTCACCGTACCTGCCAGTGCCGCCACCGCCATGCCGAGCAATGCGGCTGGCAACACGCCCCAGCCCCAACCGAGAATCGCCACGCTGACCGTCGAGGCGGCAAGCGCCAGCACTGAACCGACCGACAGATCGATGCCGCCGATGATCAGTACAAAGGTCATGCCCACCGCCAGCACCATCAGATCGGGGATCTGGTTGGCCAGCGTGCTGAAAGTGTCATAGGACAGAAAGTGGCTGCTCATCATCGAGAACAGCGCCACCATCGCCAACAAGGCCCCGGCCAGGCCCAGATAGGTGCCCAGACCGTAGAAATTGCCACTACGTTTGCCGGCAGAAGATGCAGTTTTCATGGGAGATCCCTAGGCGCCGCTTCATTGAGCAACGCATCACGTTTTTGGTAGCCGGCGAACGCGGCGGCAAGCAAATCATCCTGGGTCCAGCTGTCGCGCTCGAAGGTGTCGATCAAACGCCCTGCCGACAGCACACCGATCCGGTCGCAGATCAGCATCAGCTCGCGCAGGTCACTGGAAACCACCACCAGTGCCTTGCCCTGACGCGTCAACTCGCCCAGCAAGGCGTAGATATCGAACTTGGCACCGACGTCGATACCGCGAGTCGGCTCGTCGAACAACAGCACCGAGCAATCGCGCTCCAGCCAACGACCGATCACCACTTTCTGCTGGTTGCCGCCGGACAATTCCGACACCAATTGTGTCGGGCTGGAACTGCGGATGCGCATGGCGTCGATCTGACGCTGCGCCAGGGAAATTTCGTCGCTGGCATTGACGATCCCTGCCCTGGAAATCTCCGGCATGTTGCCCAGGGCGATGTTGGCGCTGATCGATTGACTGAGCAGCAGGCCTTCGCCCTTTCGGTCTTCGGTGATCAAGGCAATGCCATGCTTCACCGCATCAACCGGCGAACGCACATTGACTACCTGCGCCGGCGAACCCAGCGCAATCGTGCCGCTGTCGGCCAGATCGGCGCCAAAGATCAGTCGCAGCAATTCGGTGCGCCCTGCCCCGATCAGCCCGGAAATCCCGAAGATCTCGCCGGCACGCACTTCGAAGGAAACATCACGCACCTTGTCGGAGCGGGTCAAGCCCTTGACCGTCAGTGCCGGGGCGCCGATCTTGCGCGGGCCCATGTCGATGTGTTCGCCCAGTTCGCGGCCGACCATCAAGGTGACCAGTTGCTCACTGTTGTAGTTGGCCATCGGCTCGACGCAGACCAGATTGCCATCACGCAGCACGGCAATGCGCTGCGCGACGCGCGCCAGCTCTTCGAGACGGTGGGAGATATAGATGATGGAGACGCCACGCGCCTGCAAACGAGTGATCTGCTCGAAGAGCATTTCCACCTCGCGGGCGGTGAGCATCGCGGTCGGTTCATCGAGGATAAGCACATGGCAATCGCCGATCAGGTTGCGCGCGATTTCGACCATCTGTTGATGGCCAATGCCCAGTTCGCCGACCAGGGTGTCGGGGTCAATGGCGTCGAGGCCGACCTGTGCCATGGCTTCGATCGCGGCTTTGCGCAATTGCTTGCGACTGATCCAGCCGCCGTTGCTGGGCAGATTGTCGAGAAACAGGTTTTCCGCCACCGACAGGGTCGGCAGCAGATTGAGTTCTTGCATGACCATGCGCACGCCAAGCTCTTCGGCCTGGGTGCGACTGCCCGGACGGTAGTCCTTGCCCTGGAATTGCATCTGACCGGTGGTGGGCGTAACCAGCCCCCCAATGATCTTCGACAGCGTGCTTTTGCCGGCGCCATTCTCGCCGGTCAGCGCCAGCACTTCACCGCGCATCAGCGTCAAGTCGATGCCCGTGAGCACCGGTTGCGCATAGGTCTTACCGATACCGCTGACCGAGAGGACAGCGTTCGGGGCGGAAACTGACATAAAAAACTCTCCATGCGCTCGTCCGGACGGACGAGCGCCGTTGTGTCGCCGGAAGACTTACTTGGTGACCAGCTCGACTGGCGTTTCGATCACGCCATTGACGCCACTGTCGACTTTTTCGCCCTTGAGGATTTTCAGCGCAGTCTCGATACCGAACACGGCCTGCTTGGCAGCGAACTGATCGGCCGTCGCCAGCACACGACCATCCTTGAGCATCGGCTTGATCGCATTGATGTTGTCGTAACCGACCACTTGGACCTTGCCCGCCTTGCCGGCAGCGCGCACAGCGGAAACAGCGCCAACGGCCATGCTGTCGTTACCCGCCAGCAGCGCCTTCACATCCGGGTATTCGCTGAGAATCGACGCGGCAACCTTGTTGCCCTTGTCGATCTCCCAGTCGCCGGATTGCAGCGACACCACCTTGATCTGCGCCGCCTCCATCGCATCCTTGAAGCCTGCGGTGCGTTGCTGGGCGTTGGTGGTGGTGGATACGCCTTCGATGATGCCGACTTCGTCACCGGCCTTCAGTTGCTTGGCCAGGTATTCGCCGACCAGACGTGCACCTTTACGGTTATCCGGGCCTACGAAAGGCACGCTGATGTTTTTGCTTTTGACGATCTGCGGATCGAGCTGGTTGTCGATGTTGATCACGGTGATGCCGGCATCGACGGCTTTCTTGATCACCGGCACCATGGCTTTGGAATCGGACGGCGCGATGACCAGCGCGTTGACCTTGGCCAGAATCATCTGCTCGACGATGCGGGTCTGGCCGGCGGTATCGGTCTCGTCCTTGATGCCGTTGGAGATCAGGTCGAAGTCGGCGGAGTGTTCTTTCTGGTAGGCCTTGGCGCCATCTTCCATGGTCAGGAAGAATTCGTTGGCCAGGGATTTCATGACCAGTGCGACTTTGGGTTTTTCCGGGGACTCGGCGAAGGCCGAAGAGACAGGTAGCGCGGCGGCTGCGGCAGCCAGCATAGCGACAGCAAGAAGACGTCCAGCGAATGGCAGCTTCATGGGTTCACTCCGATCTTATGATTATTGTGAGCAACGCTCGCGCTGGCGTAAGCTTCAGCGCTGTCGCCGGAGCAATAGCGCACCGGAAAAGCCGCGCAAACGTTTGCGTAGACCGAACTATGCGAATCCCGCCGACATTTGTCAACAATCAGAAATCGTCGTTGTATTGCGGGGCGCAATCGTCTGATTCGCCCCTTACCGCTCAGGCCGTGGTGCTGACCAGGTTGCCGCTGGTGGAATCCTTGGACATTTCCTTGACCAGCGCCGCCGCCACTTGCATCAGCTCCCCGCTGGTTTGTGCAATCTGTCCCTGGACCGACATGACCGCCTGCGACTTGGCCTCAGGTGTTGGATAGCTCGCGGCCTGGGCTGCAGCCAGTTGCTGTTGCTGCTCCTGCAGTTGCTTTTGCAATTCCTGCATGCGTTTGAGCAGCATTTTCACGGTGACGCTCAGATTATCGCCGCTGTCAGCGCTATCCGCCTTGCTGGCTTCTTGCGCAGGACCACCAGTGCGGACTTGATTGCTCGGTTCTTTTTCAACGCCAAGCGCCTCGTCGGCCGCATCTGCTTCCGCCTGGTTCATTGCATTGATTGTCGCTGCGGTTTTACCGCCAATGGTGACTGAGCCGGGATTTGAAAAACCGATCGTCAGTGACATGTGAACTCCCTAAATAAACGTTTCCTTCCACAGCCATCGGCCTGCTGACGGGTTTCTTTAGCAGAGAACCTGAACCGGCAAGCCGTTGCGGTCGCCAGGAGGTGTAGTCCCTTTCGGTGAACCGAACACGAAAGCTTTCTTTGTTCGGAAACCCGGATAAGCCATTCACTCAAGAATCCGCCAACTTACAAAATATTGATATAAATCATCAGGTTAAACATTTCTCTAAAGCAAAGTAGCGCTGGTACAGATCCTGCTCCCTAGCCTGCACCTCGGGCATTCAGATCGGCTCGGGGCGCATCTAGATGAACCTGCATCAGCACCGTCTCACTACTAGAGAGAAAAATAATGAAATCTGCTTTCAACACCTTGGTTCCGGGCGCTTTGGCCCTCCTCCTGCTCCTGCCAACTGCCCTTCAGGCAAAAGAAGTCGAAACCCAGACCAAACTCGCCAACGTCGTGGTGCTTGCCACGGGCGGCACCATTGCCGGTGCCGGCGCCAGCGCCGCCAACAGCGCCACCTATCAGGCGGCCAAGGTCGGCATTGAACAACTGATCGCCGGCATCCCCGAGCTGAGCAAACTGGCGAACGTGCGTGGCGAACAGGTCATGCAGATCGCCTCGGAAAGCATCACCAACGACAACCTGCTGCAACTCGGGCGCCGCGTATCCGAACTGGCCGACAGCAAAGACGTCGATGGCATCGTCATCACCCACGGCACCGATACCCTGGAAGAAACCGCCTACTTCCTGAACCTGGTGGAAAAAACCGACAAGCCGATCATCGTGGTCGGCTCGATGCGTCCGGGCACCGCCATGTCGGCGGACGGCATGCTCAACCTGTACAACGCCGTCGCCGTCGCCAGCAGCAAAGATGCGCGCGGCAAAGGCGTGCTGGTGACCATGAACGATGAGATCCAGTCCGGTCGCGACGTGAGCAAGATGATCAACATCAAGACCGAGGCGTTCAAAAGCCCTTGGGGCCCATTGGGCATGGTGGTTGAAGGCAAATCCTACTGGTTCCGCTTGCCAGCCAAACGCCACACCATGGATTCGGAATTCGACATCAAGAACATCAAGAGCCTGCCTGACGTAGAAATCGCCTACTCCTACGGCAATGTCGACGACACCGCCTACAAGGCTCTGGCCCAGGCCGGCGCCAAAGCCATCATCCACGCCGGTACCGGCAATGGCTCGGTGTCCTCCCGCGTTGTGCCATCCCTGCAAGCCCTGCGTAAAGATGGCGTGCAGATCATCCGCTCTTCCCACGTCAACGCCGGCGGTTTCGTCCTGCGCAACGCCGAACAGCCTGACGACAAGTACGACTGGGTGGTCGCTCACGACCTGAACCCGCAAAAAGCCCGCATCCTGGCTATGGTCGCCCTGACCAAAACCAACGACAGCAAAGAGCTGCAACGGATGTTCTGGGAATACTGATTGGCCTTCGCCTGACCCTGTCCGGGTCGGGCAACCTGCTTACCACTCGCCCACACGGCGGGTGGTGCTGCCGCCTACGCTGAGCGCGAATTTTTCGTACAAAATAATCGACCCGACCTACACCAAAATCGGAAAAGCGCTGTCAGAGGATTTTCTTGAATTTTAAGCAGTTGCGAAAATGCTTACAGTTAAATACTGTATGCACGTACAGCTTAATAAGGATAACCTCGTGGCCACCTCTCCTGATGCTCCTGACGCTTACGAACGCATGGGCATGCGCGTTCAGAAAATCATCAATTCCCCTACCGCACAAAAAGCCAAAGCCGCACTGATCTTCCGTCTGCCGGACGAGCCTGTGGATGCATGGGAGCAACTGCTCGAGGAAATCGACGAGAACGACAACGTCACACTCGCCTATCGCGACGATGGCGGCGTGCAGATTTTTTGGGTTGTGCCGAAGGAAGATTGATTCAATGAGTGTCCGCTGTTTTGCTTTGCTGTTGCTGTTCATCGCTTTTGGCGCCCAGGCTGGCGCACCCCGCACCTTTACCGAGGCCAAGAAGGTCGCCTGGAAACTGTATGCACCGCAGTCCACCGAGTTTTACTGCGGGTGCAAGTACACCGGCAACAAGGTGGACTTGAAGGCTTGCGGCTACGTACCACGTAAAAACGCCAAGCGCGCTTCGCGCATTGAATGGGAGCACATTGTCCCGGCGTGGGAGTTCGGTCACCAGCGCCAATGCTGGCAGTCGGGCGGACGCAAGAACTGCACCCGCTATGACCCGAGCTATCAGAAAGCCGAGGCCGATCTGCACAACCTGGTGCCGAGTATTGGTGAGGTCAACGGTGATCGCAGCAACTTCAGTTATGGCTGGCTGCCGGTGCAATCCGGACAGTACGGATCGTGCCTGACCCAGGTCGACTTCAAGGCCAAGAAGGTCATGCCTCGCCCGTCGATTCGCGGCATGATCGCTCGCACCTATTTCTACATGAGCAAGCAATACGGCTTGCGCCTTTCGAAACAGGATCGGCAGTTGTACGAGGCGTGGGACAAGACCTACCCGGTGCAGGACTGGGAACGTCAACGCAATCAGAGCGTGGCGTGCGTGATGGGACGCGGCAATGAATTCGTCGGCCCGGTAAACTTGAAAGCCTGCGGCTGATCCTTCAGCCCAAAAGAAAAGGCCTCGAACGTGGTGTTCGAGGCCTTTTTTGCTTTTAGCTGCCAGCTTTGTTGTAGCGCCAGTAGCCCATCAGATTGAGTGACTCGCGCGGGATACCGCATTCCTTGATCAGGTATTTACGCAGGCGCATGACGGCAGCGCTTTCTCCGGCAATCCAGCCATAGAATCCTGCAGGGGCGGTGTTGGCGATCTCCCAAAGAATGTTTTCGTCGATATCGACCTCGGCCAGTTCAGCGACCTGCCCGAGTGATTGGCCCTCTGTTGGCCGGACCCCGTGCATCACCGCTTCCACCATCAGCGCTCCAGCCACTGTTGCTGGCGCCTGATCGCGAACCAGCCACTGCACTGTCAGCCCGGGCCAATCCGGCACCGAGAGCATGTCTTGCGCACTGTCCACCTCAAAGAACGCCTGAGTCCGGGGCGGCTCGTACATGGCAGCCAGCTCTTCGAGAATCCCCATCGCAGCCGGCAATGCCGTGGCATCAGCCACCAGCAAAACCTCCTTGAGCACCTGCGGCGGTTTCCATTCGAATCCTCCGGCGTCCTGTGCCGAAAACTCGCTGTCGGGAGCAAGAATCTGCAAAGACGCTCCCGGCTGCGCATGCAGCGCCCAGCGCGAAGCGGGGCCGGTCTCGCCATGCAGAACGAAATCGATATCGACCTCACCCTGTTCGGCGCGCAAATGACGGATGGTGTAAGTGCGCATTGCTGGTCGACGACTCGCGAGCATCGAGCGAAAACGGGCGTACCAGCCCTCTTCCTGCGCAAGATTTGCGGGTGTTCCATCTTCAGCGGGGAAAAACAGTTTGATCCGCTGATCAGGCGCCCAGGTGGCCATCCCACTGATTGAGGGGTCGGTCAGCGTGATCCGCATCAGGTGCGGACTCAAGAGGGTCTTGCGATGCAGAACTGCATTGAAGAGTGTGTAGGGAGCGGCGGAGGCCATGCGGAGCTCCTTCGAGAAATCGTGATTGACTCGTATAAGACGAGTCACCTGCGATGTCCTTTAGGCCGCTCCGCTGAATGTGCTGCTTACGGCGCGAGCGGATGCTCCACGATGACCGACTCGACATTCTGCTTCTTGGCTTTCACCAATGCTGCATCCACTTCTACCTTGCGAGCTTGCGCCTCGGCCTGGGAGTTGAACGGACCGATCAGGATCCGTGTCTTGCCGCTGCTGTCCTTGATCACGGTCGGCACGAATGCATGCTCGATCAACCAGCCACTCAGATCGCTGACAGCCTGGGGCGTTTCGCCGCGTACTTCGAGGTCCCACTGCGGAGCAGATGCCGCAGCAGTCGCGGCCGCGACTGTCGTTTTCGGCTTCTGCACATCTACACTCTTGCCTTCACCACACCCTGCCAATGCCAGTGCCGCGACCATCCAGACCAATTTGCGCACAACGCTTTCCTCGAAAATCACAAAGCGCCGATCTTAACATTCATAAATACTTCGCGAGGCCCGCAAAATGGGCACAAAACAACGAGATTGATGATTGCAGCCTCTGTATAGTTACGCCCTGGGAATTAATGCCACATCTGCGCGTCAGAAAGAGGCACCCAAACCGTGAGACTTCGCACTAATCTATACGTACCACCGACCTCTGCACTGTCTGAATCAGGTGCCCTACAAAGCAATCAAGGAGAAGACCATGCTGATACTCACCCGCAAAGTCGGTGAAAGCATAAACATTGGTGATGACATCACCATCACCATCCTCGGCGTAAGCGGTCAGCAAGTCCGTATCGGCATCAACGCCCCGAAAAACGTTGCCGTGCACCGTGAAGAGATCTATCAGCGCATTCAGGCTGGCCTGACCGCCCCGGACAAGCCACAAACGCCTTGAGCCACCCCGCAGTCAGTAGCCAGTTCGTTTGCCTCTGCGTAATGACTGGCTAAAAATTCACGCGCCGTATTGCCATCCGCTCCCCAGTCCACTCACTGGGCACGGCGCCTGACACATGCCCTTCCTCTCCGCTTCATTCGCTCCCTTCCCTCTCCCCAGCAGCGCGATACTACCTGCGACTGCCAAGCTTGGCTGTCAGACATTTCCGAGAGAACACAGAGAATTGCTCCCTGCTAGCCGAACGTCACGCCGCGCGCCATGCCGGTGGCTGCAATCACCATCAATACCAACAGCAGCGCCTCGATGTGACTGAACCGTGCATACAGCTTTGCACGCCCGGTATCGAACGCCTTGCCCCGCGCCAACGCGATCCGCCACTTGATCAGCGTGATCATCGGCGCCAGCTCAATCAGCAGAATCAGTACGAACAACGCCATCTTCAAATGAAACAACGGCTGATGCAGATAGTAGTCAGTGCCCTTTTCAAATCCGCCGAAGGCGCGCATTCCCCCGGTCACCAGCAGAACCAGCGCGGCAATCCCCCACAGATTATCGGCGAGCAAAACACGCCTGGCCTCGCCGACACCCGCCGCCATGCGACTGAACGCCGTACCACGAGTCAATACCGCCCAGAAGCCCAAGGCAAAAGCCAATAGATGAATTGCGGCAAGAAACCAGTGAGCCAGCATCGACGAACTCCTTTGAGAAAGCCCTGGAAAGGCCAGTCAGTAGTAGTCGAAAAATCGAGGCTTCGCCCATGCGCGATCGTGGATCGCGGGAGGCTTCGCGCGAAAGCTGGGGGAACAAAGACAGGGATTGCCAAATCGCAGGCAAAAAAAATCCCAAGCAGCTGATGGAAGCTTGGGATTTAAAAATGCATAAACCGTGGTGGTGAACGCGGGGCAGATGTTACTGAAGTTCACGAACAGCAACAACATTTTTTTGATAACCGGTCGGTTAAAAATACCGGTAAGCCCTTCAATATCCACACTTTTTCGACGGATCCAAAAAAGAACAGAACGCCATATCAGCAGGTCGTGTTATTTCGAAACACGCTAAGCGCTTGGGTAACGGAAGCGGCGAAGTGTCGAGGGGTGCGCTGAGGTGGGGGTTTTGAAAAAGTTTTGCAAAAGTTTTGCAAATCGCAGACAACAAAAAAGGGCCCACCTTTCGGTGAGCCCTTCTAGACCGCCCAGCAGAGCGGATTTTGTTTGGTAGGCGCGATTGGACTCGAACCAACGACCCCCACCATGTCAAGGTGGTGCTCTAACCAACTGAGCTACGTGCCTGCTGTGAGGCGGCATTCTACGGAATTCCGGAGGGGTGTCAACACCTTTTTTTCACCTAACCCTATGAATATGCAAAATATTTAATTTCGGGCCGGTAGAGAAGATTTTTCCGGTGGCTGGCGGAGGTTTTTCAACTCGGGTAGGATCGACGCACTCGTAAAATATATTAAACAGAGGCTGCAGGATGGCGAACACCCCTTACCCAGAGTCTTATTACGCTGCGTCGGCCAATGCCGTACCGCCACGTCCGGCCTTGCAGGATGATGTGGAGACGGATGTCTGTGTGATCGGCGCCGGGTACACCGGGCTGTCCTCGGCGTTGTTTCTGCTGGAGAACGGTTTTCGCGTGACGGTACTGGAAGCGGCCAAGGTCGGCTTCGGTGCGTCGGGGCGTAATGGCGGGCAGATCGTCAACAGCTACAGCCGCGACATCGACGTCATCGAGCGCAGCGTTGGCCCCAAGCAGGCGCAACTGCTCGGGCAGATGGCCTTCGAGGGGGGCCGGATCATTCGTGAGCGCGTCGCCAAGTACAACATCCAGTGCGACCTGAAGGACGGCGGCGTGTTCGCCGCGCTGACGACCAAGCAGATGGGCCATCTGGAATCGCAGAAACGCCTGTGGGAGCGTTTCGGCCATACCCAACTGGAACTGCTCGACCAGCGCCGCATTCGCGAAGTGGTCGCCTGCGATCAATACGTCGGCGGCATGCTCGACATGAGCGGCGGCCACATTCATCCGCTGAACCTGGCCCTCGGCGAAGCCGCTGCAGTGGAATCCCTCGGCGGCACGATCTATGAGCAGTCGCCAGCCGTGCGCATCGAGCGCGGCGCCAACCCCGTGGTGCACACGCCGCAAGGCAAGGTCAGGGCCAAGTTCATCATCGTTGCCGGCAACGCCTACCTCGGCAATCTGGTGCCGGAACTGGCGGCGAAATCCATGCCGTGCGGCACCCAGGTGATCACCACCGAACCGCTGGGCGATGAATTGGCGAAAACCCTGCTGCCGCAGGACTACTGCGTCGAAGACTGCAACTATCTGCTCGACTACTACCGCCTGACGGGCGACAAGCGCCTGATCTTCGGCGGCGGCGTGGTGTATGGTGCGCGGGATCCAGCGAACATCGAAGCGATCATCCGCCCGAAAATGCTCAAGGCATTCCCGCAACTCAAGGACGTGAAGATCGATTACGCCTGGACCGGCAATTTCCTGCTGACCCTGTCGCGTCTGCCGCAGGTTGGGCGCCTTGGCGACAACATCTACTACTCGCAAGGCTGCAGCGGCCATGGTGTGACGTACACGCATCTGGCCGGCAAAGTGCTGGCCGAAGCATTGCGTGGTCAGGCCGAGCGATTTGATGCATTTGCCGATCTGCCGCATTACCCGTTCCCGGGCGGGCAGTTGCTGCGTACGCCATTTGCGGCGCTGGGTGCGTGGTATTACGGATTGCGTGACAAGCTGGGTTTCTGATCAGTTTTCTTGACTGGCAAACAACTGTGGCGAGGGAGCTTGCTCCCGCCGGGTCGCGCAGCGGCCCCTCTTTTATCTAGAAAGAAGGCCTGCTGCGCAGTCCAGCGGGAGCAAGCTCCCTCGCCACAAATATTTGCAGAATTCAGATCAAAGTTGGTCTCGGGTAATTCCGCTACGAATCCGCAAGATATCCGCCAGCACCGCCAAAGCGATCTCCGCCGGCGTCTTGCTGCCCAGGTTAAGCCCGATCGGCGCATGAATCCGCGCCAGTTCTACCTCCCCCAGCCCCCCAATCCTGCGCAAGCGCTCGAAGCGTTTCTGCGAAGTCTGCTGCGACCCCATGACGCCGATGTAAAACGCCTCGGTGCGCACCGCTTCCATCATCGCCGGATCGTCGATGCGCGGATCATGGGTCAGCGCCACCACCGCGGTATCGCGATGACAACCGCCGTCAGCGATAAACACCGACGGCAGTTGCCGACGAATCTCCACGCCATTCAGTACGACGCCTTCGAGCACTTCATCACGCGGATCGCAGAGAATCACCTCGAAGCCGAGCCCCACCGCGAACTCGGCACAGGCCTGCGCCACGCTGGAGTAACCCGCCAGCAACAAGCGCTGAGCGGCACCGATGCGAATCCGCACCCGATCGATCTCGCGCTCGATGCGTGCGCCCTGCTCGCGATCAGCGAACAAACTGCGCACACCGCTGGCCAGATCGACTTCGCGAATCAAACGGCGCTGCCCAAGCAACGCCGATTCGAGTTCACGCAGATGCGCCTGCACCTCGCAACCGGCGTCAAATTTCTCAACCAGTACATCGAGAATGCCACCACAGGGCAGGCTGACCCGCGAGCGCGGATCATCGCCTTCACCGTAACGCACGACGTTGACCGCATCGAGAAACGCGCCCTCAGCCACGCGCTCGAGAAAGTCTTCCTCGACGCAACCACCGGACAGCGACCCGATCCACTGGCCGGTTTCGTTCACCGCCAGCAGCGAACCCGGCGCACGCGGCGCCGAGCCGTAGGTGGTCAGCACGGTGCAAAGCCAAATGCGCTGCCCCGCCACCGACCACTCCAGTGCCCGCCGCACAACCTGTAGATCGAGATGCTGCATGTCAGTGCGCCTTGTGCTCGACGGCCGGAGCGTCAGCCTGCAGTTTCTGCACGTCGCTCACCGCCAACGCTGCCGATTGACCGCCCCAGCCTTGCCGCAGGTAGTTCAGCAGATCGGTCAGCTGTTCAGCGCTGAGTTTCTCGGCGAAACCCGGCATCGGTTGCATGTGTTCGAACCCAGCGAATTTCTGCTCGCCGATGCCGTCCTCGATCACCCGCACCAGGTTGCGCGGATCTTCCAGACGCAGCGTGGTGTTGCCGCGCATGGCCACGGCGATGTGCGGTTTGCCTTCGCCACCGGCAGCATGACAACCGGCGCAGACGTTCAAATATTCCTGACGGCCGCGCTGGGCACTTGGGCTGAGTTTGTCCAGCGACACTTCAGCCAGCTCTTTGGCTACTGGTGGTTTGTCGCCGAGCAGGAACGTCGCCATCGCCGCCAGATCCTGATCGTTCAGGCCCTGGGTGCTGTTGTGAAACACCGGGAACATCTCGTTGAACATCGTGCCCTGGGCGCTCATGCCGTGCTTGAGGAACGTGCTCAGGTCCTGCTGATTCCAGCCGCGCGCCGCCAGATCGGTGGCGAGCAGGCTCGGTGCCAGATAACCGTTGAGGATGCCGCCGGTCAGGCGCTTGTCCAATTGCATCGCACCCGGCAGGCCGCGTGGCGTGTGGCATTCGCCGCAGTGGCCGAGCACCTCAACCATGTACTGACCGCGCTTCCAGGCTTCGCTTTTGCCTTCGCCCGACTCGAGTTTCAAGGCCTTGCCATACATCATGTTCCAGCCGATCAGGCCCGGACGCACGTTGAACGGAAAACTCAGGCTGGTGACCGGCGCAGCGCGCTCGATCGGCTCGATGGTTTTCAAGTAAGCGTGGATTGCATCCGAGTCTTCCCGAGGCACCAGGTGATACGAGGTGTAGGGCATCGCCGGATACAGATTCGCCCCGTCGCGACGCTTGCCTTCGGTCAGCGCAGCGAAGAATTCGTCATCGCTGTACAAGCCGATGCCGTGCTCTTTGCTCGGGGTAATGTTGGTGCCGTAGATCGTGCCGAACGGCGAGACGATCGGCAGCCCGCCGGCAAACGGCGCACCGCCCGGCGCGGTATGGCACGCCATGCAGTCGGCGGCGCGGGCGAGGTATTCGCCGCGCTTGACCTGATCATCAGCGTGAGCAAACAACACCGGTGCAGCCAGCCCGACCGCCAGGGTCAGGCGGGTCAATAGATGCTTCATGCTCAACCCTCCTTGACCAGGCCGAGATCGGTCAGCACGTTGCGCGTGGCGTTGTAGTAACGCACGTACCCGGTGCAACGGCAGATGTGGTGGCCGAGGCTGTCCTCGATGACTTTTTCCAGTTGGCTTTTGACGATCGGCTGGCGCTGCAGCTTCTCTACCAGCACCGTCGCGGCGTTGACGAAGCCCGGCGCGCAGTAGCTGCACTGGAAGGCGAATTCGTCGACGAAGCGCTGCTGGATCGGGTTCAGCTCGGTGACCTGACCACTCTCATCACGCTTGGCGTGACTTTCGATGGTGCGGACTTTCTTGCCTTCGAAGTAATGCGCGCCAGTGATGCAGGTGCGCACTTCTTCGCTGGTGCCGTCCGGGTTGTCGACGATCACCACGCAGGCGTGGCAAATGCCCTGGCCGCAGCCCAGGCGCGAACCGGTGAGGTTCTTGTATTCGTGCAGATAGTCGATCATCGGCAGGTCATCAGGGATGTCCACCGGGCCGACGGATTGACCATTGAGGGTCAGTTGAAGCGGACGGTTAGCCATTGAGGGCCTCCTTGATGCGCGCAGCAGTGATTGGCAGATCGCGAACACGTTTACCGATGGCGTGCGCCACGGCGTTACCGATGGCACCGACCACCGGGATCATCACCACTTCGGCGATGCCTTTGGACGGATCGCTTGGCGACAGCGGCGGCAGAATCTCCGCAGTCTGCTTCCACACCGCCACGTGACGGGCCATCGGCAGGCGATAACGGTTGAAGTTCCAGTCACCCTCCCCCGGCCCGCCTTCGTACAGCGGCATCTCTTCCATCAGCGCATGACCAATGCCCATGGCGATCCCGCCTTCGAGCTGGCCCTTGACCAGTTCTTCGACCAGCACCCGACCGCACTCGACCCACGAGTGGTGGTTGAGCACTTCGACTTCCGCCGAGCCTTTGTTGACCTTGAGCTCTACCAGCGTCGCCACCGGGCTGTAGTAAGTCACCGCGGCGTTGTTCAACTGGACCACCGGGTAGTTGATGTTCTGACGATCCAACAGGTGGAAACCCGCTGTGCTCATCAGCGCTTTCTTCGCCTTCGGCGCGCCATCACCGTACTTCACTGCCAGACCGTCGAGCGGCAGACGCTCGCGCACGCCGTCGATGCTGTATTCGGCCTCGGCCCAGCTCCAGCGGTTGAATGCGTGAACGGTGGCACCGGTCACCAGACCACGCTCGTGAGCATGCTTGGCCAGCTCTTCGAAGCTCAATGGCTGCATACCGTTGGCAGTGAGTTTGCCGTCGACCCAATGCGCATCTTCACGACGCACGACATAAGGGTTGGCTTGACCGCCGTAAGGCCCTTGGCGCCAGATCTCCATGGCCGCCGGCCACAAACCGTTGTTGAACAGCACGCGCGCCGCTTCACGGGTGGCGTGGCTGAAGTAGTAAGCCGAGTTGGTCGCGGACGACGCCGAGGCCAACTTGCCGACCCAGCGCGGGTTGCGCAGCAGGTTGTCCTGCTCGGCCTGGCTCATGATGTAAGGGTTGCCGCTGGTGATCAGCTGCATTTCCTTCCATTCGGTTTCGCCGGTCTTGACGTCGTGTGCCGGGCTACCGAGGAAGTCGGCAACAACCAGCGCTTGCGAAGTGGACATGCCGGTGCCGATTTCGATACCGATGTGACGCAGGGTGATGCGCCCCTCGGCGGTGAACTCGATACTGGCCATCGGCGCTTCGGAGCCGGTGCCGAAGTCTTTCTGGCAAATCGCGAAACCCACGCCGTACCAGTTGTCCGGGTCGGCGGCTTCGCGCTGTTTCTTGATCGCGTCGCGGTTTTTCCAGACTTCGTGCACCGAGGCCTTGTCGAGAATCTCGTGCAGGCGCAGAGCACCGGCCGGAATCGCGCCCTGGGTGTTTTTCATGCCCGAACGCAAGGCGTTCTTGCGACGCAGATCAATCGCGTCGACACCGAGGCGATTGGCGATTTCGTCGACCATCATTTCGGTCGAGGCCATGCTTTGCAGGGTGCCGTAACCGCGCATCGAACCCGCTTCAACACCGCGCGAGTGGTAAGCGGTGACCTGCAGATCGTTCTGCGGCATGTAGTAGATCGACTGGGCTGCCGTGGCACCCACTGCCGCTACTGAAGGGCTGTAGTTGATTCGGCCGCCACCGTCGACGCTCATCTCGGCACGGAAAATCTTGAAGCTGTAGTCGTTCTTGTCCACCGCCAGTTGGTAGCGGATGTCGAACGGGTGGCGCTTGATGCCGCTCTGGAACTGCTCGTAGCGGTCATTGGCCAGACGGATCGGCACACCAGCGCCATACAGCGCAGCGAGGGCCGCGTAGTAGACGAAGATGTTGTGGTCTTTGGAACCGTAGCCCACGGTGTAGCCCGGGTGCATGTTCAGGTTCGCCAGGCCGAAGCGCGATGGCGCGATCATTTTCGCGGTTTCGGTCGCGGCTTCCAGCGGGCACTGAGTGGCGACCACGAAGTGCAGGGTCTTGGTTGCCGGGTCGTACCAGCCGTTACCGTTGTCTGGCTCCATGGCGGCCGGTTCGATCGACGGGGTTTTGTAACGTTCGTCGAACACCAGCCAGTTGTCCGGTGGCGTGTCGATCTGCTGCTTCATGCGATCGGCGTAGAACAGGCCGCGCTCGGTCAGGTTGCCGTGCAGGTTCGGCTGGGAATTCCATACCGGGCGACGGTTCTTCAGCATCGGGAACAGGATCGAGTCCTTGAGGCTGGCGAACTCGTCTTCGTCGGCCGAGGTCGGGCCGCCCACACGCACGTAGCGGAAGCTGCCATAGGGGTCGCCTTCGTAGTACGGCACTTGTGCACCGTAACGAATCGCCTTGTCATTGAATTTGAGTTTGTTCTTGGCCTGACGGAAACGCTCGAAATCGTTCCAGATCAGGATCGCCACCGGGTGACCGATGAACATCGGCACTTTGCCTTCCGGCAGCAACGGGTCCGGCGCGTGCTCTTCCGGGAAGACGATGCCGTCCTTGTCCAGATCGGCAGCGGTGACGATACGGTCAGGTTGCAAGTCGGCACCAAGCCACGACAGGTCGTAACCGGCGTAGATACGGTCAGCCTTGATGGTTTTCAGCAGCATGGCGTGGCCTTGCTGTTCAGGCCAGCCCGGCATGTCCTTGGAGCGAATGTCGCGGGCAAACACTTTGCTGCCGCAGACCTTGGACAGGGCGTCGTTACGTTGACGTGCCTTGCCGTTGTGGCCGAGCCACTTTTCGGACGGCACGGTTACGCTGTTTTCCATCAAGGCAGCCAGCGCCTGACTGCTGAGCGGCGTGAGCGTGACGCTCACACCCGCCACCAGCCCGCCCTGGAGGAACGAGCGCCGGGATATATCACGGTTGGACATGGATCATCCTCTGGGCGGTTATGTGTCCGCCCTTCTGGTTATCTACTGGGAATCTCGAGTCTTGCAGAAGCCCTTCTTGGCTAAACAAAGGGCGTGTTGACAGTGCAAAGCTGACCGAAAGGTTAACTTTAAAGGTTTCTGAGCGTCCGGCAAACAACCAGTTACAAAAATTTGACTAAAGAATCAAAAAATCAATGCGACGTGGCACCGCAGCAGATCGCCGGGTAAACCGACAACCCACTGTGGGAGCGGGCTTGCTCGCGAAGGTGTGGTGTCAGGCAGCCCATTTTTAACTGACATACCGCTTTCGCGAGCAAGCCCGCTCCCACAAGGGAATTTGTAATGGAGTCAGGGTGTGGGCAGGAGGAAAAGGAGGGAAATAGCAAATTTCAGACACAAAAAACCCCGGTCTTTCGACCAGGGTCTTTGCTATCGATTCCGAAACAACCAACGGTTGCTTTCGGTGTTTCAAGGCGTTCAGCGGTCCTTGAAACAGATATGGCGCAGCGGACGGGACTCGAACCCGCGACCCCCGGCGTGACAGGCCGGTATTCTAACCGACTGAACTACCGCTGCGTATCGCTTTGAGCTTGCGCTCAAGTAACTCGTTTTGACTGAAAGCTTCGGTGCTTTTCAATCGCGAACCAGACAGCGTCTGACTCGTAAAATATGGCGCAGCGGACGGGACTCGAACCCGCGACCCCCGGCGTGACAGGCCGGTATTCTAACCGACTGAACTACCGCTGCGCGTCGGTGGAGGCACTTTCAGCCTACCTCTTGCTTGCGCAAGTTTCTCGGGGAGTGGTGGGTGATGACGGGATCGAACCGCCGACATTCTGCTTGTAAGGCAGACGCTCTCCCAGCTGAGCTAATCACCCGTTTGCATCTCCGAGGCCGCGAAATTTACGCAGGTAGCGAACCTAAGTCAATAGCAGGATTGAAGTTTTTCTGAAAAAGACAAAATTGCTTCCTACCTGCGAGACCGCCTTCGCGAGCAAGCCCGCTCCCACAGGGAAATGCATTCCTCATGTGGGAGCGAGCTTGCTCGCGAAGACGGCAGCCCATTTGACGCAAATTCAGGAGAAGAACGCGATCTACTCGGTGTAAATCATCTTCTTGGTCATGCCACCATCAACGACGAATTCCTGCCCGGTGACAAAACCGGCATTGCGCGACAACAGCCACGCCACCATCGCCGCCACATCCTCGACCGTCCCTACCCTGCCCGCCGGATGCTGCGCATGATCGGCATCGGCCAGCGGCTCGGCACGGCGTGCGGATGGATCCCGTGCATCGATCCAGCCCGGACTGACCGCATTGACGCGAATCTCCGGCCCGAGGCTGATCGCCAACGCATGGGTCAACGCCAACAAGCCGCCCTTGCTCGCCGCATACGCCTCGGAATCAGCCTCCGACTGCCGCGCACGGGTCGAGGCCAGATTGACGATCGAGCCGTTATGCGCGCGCAGATACGGCGCACAGTGTTTGGCCAGCAACATCGGCCCACTGAGATTGACCGCCAGCACCCGGTTCCAGTAAGCCAGATCAAGACTTTCCAGAGTGATGTTATGCGGATCAGCCACCGCCGCGTTGCACACCAACGCATCGAGACGACCAAACTGCCCAAGCACTTCGGCGACACCCAGCGCGACCTGGCTCTCATCCGCCACGTCCATGGCGATGAACCAGGCATTCTCGCCCAGCACCTTCGCCACTTTCGAACCGCGCACACGATCCAGATCGGTCAGCACCACTTGCCAGCCTTCGCTGATCAGCCAGGCAGCAATACCCAGACCGATGCCACGCGCAGCACCGGTGACCAACGCCACGCGGCCATGGGTCCCCGCCTTCGGAGTAGACAATTCGATCACAACGCCGCCAGACCGCGCGACAGGTCGGCCTGCAGGTCCGCCACGTCTTCCAGACCGACCGCGATGCGGATCAGGCTGTCACGAATCCCTGCGGCTTCACGCTCCTGTGGCGCCAGACGGCCATGGGAGGTGGTGCTCGGATGGGTGATGGTGGTTTTGCTGTCACCGAGGTTGGCGGTGATCGAGATCAAGCGAGTGGCGTCGATAAAGCGCCACGCGCCCTCTTTGCCGCCCTTGACCTCGAAACTCACCACCGCACCGAAGCCCTTCTGCTGACGCTGGGCCAGTTCATGCTGCGGATGGCTCTTGAGACCGGCGTAATGAACCTTCTCGATACCGTCCTGCTGCTCCAGCCATTCGGCCAGTTGCTGGGCGTTGGCGCAGTGCGCCTTCATCCGCAGATTCAGGGTTTCCAGGCCCTTGAGGAAGATCCAGGCGTTGAACGGGCTCAGTGTCGGCCCGGCGGTGCGCAGGAAACCGACAACTTCTTTCATCTGCTCGCTGCGACCAGCCACCACACCGCCCATGCAACGGCCCTGACCGTCGATGAACTTGGTCGCCGAGTGCACGATGATGTCCGCGCCGAGTTTCAGCGGCTGCTGCAAGGCAGGCGTGCAGAAGCAGTTGTCGACCACCAGCATCGCGCCTTTGGCGTGAGCGATTTCCGCCAGCGCGGCGATATCCACCAGCTCAGCCAGCGGGTTGGACGGCGACTCGACGAACAGCAGCCTGGTGTTCGGCTTGATCGCCACCTCCCAACCCGACAGGTCGGCCAGCGGCACGTAGTCGACTTGCACACCGAAACGCTTGAAGTACTTCTCGAACAGACTGATGGTCGAACCGAACACGCTGCGCGACACCAGGACGTGATCACCGGCGCTGCACAGGCTCATCACGACAGCCATGATCGCGGCCATGCCCGTGGCGGTGGCGACCGCTTGTTCGGCGCCTTCCAGCGCGGCGATACGCTCTTCGAACGCGCGCACGGTCGGGTTGGTGTAGCGCGAGTAAACGTTGCCCGGCACTTCCCCGGCAAACCGCGCAGCCGCGTCGGCGGCGGTACGGAACACGTAGCTGGAAGTGAAGAACATCGGATCACCGTGTTCGCCTTCCGGCGTACGGTGCTGACCGGCACGTACGGCCAGGGTATCGAACGCTACGCCTTCGAGGTCGCTGTCCAGCCGACCGGCATCCCATTCCTGACTCATGCTGTCACTCCTTGCCCTGTTCTGAATAAATGAAAGTCTTTTGCCAGATACAAAACCGGCCCCTCAGGGCCGGTAGAAACTCAGTTGTTGTACAGATCGATGATCGCACTGACCGCCTGGGTCTTGACCTTGGAGGCATCGTTGCGTGCCTGCTCGATCTTGTCCAGGTAAGCCTCGTCGACGTCGCCGGTGACGTACTTGCCGTCGAACACTGCGCAATCGAAGTTTTCGATCTTGATCTTGCCGCCACCGACCGCTTCGATCAAGTCAGGCAGGTCCTGATAGATCAGCCAGTCAGCGCCGATCAGATCCGCCACATCCTGAGTCGAACGATTGTGCGCGATCAGTTCGTGAGCGCTCGGCATGTCGATGCCGTAAACGTTCGGGAAGCGTACGGCCGGAGCCGCCGAGCAGAAGTAGACGTTTTTCGCGCCGGCTTCGCGAGCCATCTGGATGATCTGCTTGCAGGTGGTGCCGCGCACGATCGAGTCGTCGACCAGCATCACGTTCTTGCCGCGGAATTCCAGCTCGATCGCGTTGAGCTTCTGGCGAACCGACTTCTTGCGCGCCGCCTGACCCGGCATGATGAAGGTCCGGCCGATGTAACGGTTCTTGACGAAGCCTTCGCGGAATTTCACGCCCAGGTGGTTCGCCAGTTCCAGCGCGGCGGTGCGGCTGGTGTCCGGGATCGGGATGACCACGTCGATGTCGTGCTCTGGACGCTCGCGCAGGATCTTCTCGGCGAGTTTCTCGCCCATGCGCAGACGCGCCTTGTACACCGACACACCGTCGATGATCGAATCCGGACGCGCCAGATAGACGTGTTCGAAGATGCACGGGGTCAGGGACGGGTTGGTCGCGCACTGACGAGTGTGCAGCTTGCCGTCTTCAGTGATGTAGACCGCTTCGCCCGGGGCCAGGTCGCGAATCAGAGTGAAACCGAGCACGTCCAGCGAAACGCTTTCGGAAGCGATCATGTACTCGACGCCTTCGTCGGTGTGACGCTGGCCGAACACGATCGGACGAATGCCGTGCGGGTCACGGAAACCGACGATGCCGTAACCGGTGATCATCGCCACCACCGCGTAACCGCCGACGCAACGGTTGTGCACGTCGGTCACGGCGGCAAATACATCTTCTTCGGTCGGCTGCAGCTTGCCGCGCTGGGCCAGCTCGTGAGCGAACACGTTCAACAATACTTCCGAGTCGGAACTGGTATTGACGTGACGCAGGTCGGATTCGTAGATTTCCTTGGCCAACTGTTCAACGTTGGTCAGGTTGCCGTTGTGCGCCAGGGTGATGCCGTAAGGCGAGTTGACGTAAAACGGCTGCGCTTCGGCCGAGGTCGAGCTGCCGGCAGTCGGGTAACGGACGTGACCGATACCCATGTGGCCGACCAGGCGCTGCATGTGACGCTGCTGAAACACGTCACGCACCAGGCCATTGTCCTTGCGCAGGAATAACCGGCCATCATGGCTGGTCACGATACCGGCAGCGTCCTGGCCGCGGTGCTGGAGCACGGTTAGCGCGTCATACAGCGCCTGATTGACGTTCGACTTACCGACGATACCGACGATGCCACACATGCGACGCAACCCCTACTTAATGGATCTGAACTGAACAACACTCACTGAGGCGTTTTGGCCGACGGCAAGAGTTGCTCCTTGAACGGAATATCAGCGGGTACGCTGATTCCGCTGGCAAGCCACTGACTGCTCCACCCGAGAATCAGGTTTTTGGACCAATCGGCGACCAATAGAAACTTTGGCACGAGCTGTGACTCTTTCCACCACCCGTCCTGCTGTACCGGCCCCAGGCTCAACAGCCCGACTGCCACGACCACCAGCAACACGCCACGCGCCGCGCCGAAGGCCATGCCCAGGAATCGGTCGGTGCCGGACAACCCGGTCACGCGAACCAACTCGCCGATAAGATAATTGATCATTGCGCCCACGATCAGTGTGGCGACAAACATGATGGCACAGCCCGCGATCACGCGAGCCGATGGGGTTTCGATGTATCCGGCGAGGTACTCGGACAGTGAGCCACCGAACATCCAGGCAACAGCTCCTGCGATGATCCAGGTCACCAGCGATAATGCTTCCTTGACGAAGCCGCGGCTCAAACTGATCAAAGCGGAGATGGCGATGATTGCAACAATCGCCCAGTCAACCATGGTAAATGGCACAGTGCAGCCTACAGACGGATAAGGCGGCGCATTTTAGCAGAGCGCACCGCTGTCGGTAAGCTGCGATTGTCAGTGCATTTCAATCCGGACGATAGTTTTTAGCCACGCTCAGGCTGGAAGCGCACGACAAAACCCTTGAGGTTCTGCTGACGGCCCAATAGATCACGCAGACGATCGGCTTCGGCGCGCTCGATCAGCGGGCCGACGAACACCCGATTCTTGCCATCGGCGGAACGGATGTAGGCGTTGTAGCCTTGGCTGCGCAGGGTTTTCTGCAGGCTTTCGGCGCTGGCGCGACTCGACAGACTGGCCAGTTGCACCGACCAGCTGACCGACAGACCGTTGGCGTCGACGCGGCTTTGTGTGGTGTCAGGCTTGGCCGGAGCGGCAGCAATCGGTTGAGCCGGCGCCGGAGCAGGCTTGGCGACTGGCGCAGGCGCAACCGGTTTGGCTACCGGAGCTGGTGCTGGGGCAATCGGCATCGACGGCGCCGATTGCTCGGCCACCTCATCATCACTCGGGACCGGTTCCTGCGGCAGTGCTTGCGGCTCGGGCACGGCTACCGGCTCAAGCTGCACTTGCGGCACGGCAGGCGCTTGCGGCGCAGCCGGTGCATCGACCGTGACCTGGCGCTGCTCGTCCTGACGGGAAAACAGCATCGGCAGGAAAATCACCGCCAGCGCCACCAGCACCAGGGCACCAACCATGCGCTGCTTGTACGCTTTATCCAGCAAAGCCATTTGCCGCTTCCTCCGTGGAGCGCCGGGCCAGCCATTCAAGGGCCTCGGCGACACAATAAAATGATCCGAACAACAGAATCTCGTCGTCGCTGGTTGCGATCTCGCACTGCCCTTCCAGCGCAGCCGCGACACTGTCATAGGACGTGACGGACGCGCCAAGGTTCTGCAACGCCGCGTGTAATTCACTGACCGGACGCGCACGCGGCGAATCCAGCGGCGCTACCGCCCAGTGCTGGACACTAGCATTCAATTCGCCGACAACACCATCCAGATCCTTGTCCGCCAACAGGCCAAAGACCGCCAGACGCTTGCCCACCGGTGGCCGGCTGGCCAGACGTCGCGCCAGATACTCCGCCGCGTGCGGGTTATGGCCCACGTCCAGCAGCAGGTTCAGGCGCTTGCCGTTGAACTCGAACGAGCGGCGATCCAGCCGGCCGACCACGCGAGTGGCCTGCAAGGCAGCAACAATTTGCGACGCATTCCACGGCAAACCGAGCAGCAGATACGCCTGCAATGCCAGCGCTGCGTTTTCCATGGGCAGATCAAGCAGCGGCAAATCATGCAATTCGACCGCCTGACCCTGTGCGTCAGTGCCGCGCCATTGCCAGTTGTGATCGGTGATTCCCAGATCGAAGTCGCGCCCGCGCAGAGAGAACGGGCACGCCAGCTCGCGAACCTTGTCGAGCAGAGGTTGCGGAGGATTCAGGTCGCCGCACAGCGCAGGTTTGCCCTGGCGGAAAATCCCGGCCTTCTCGAAGGCCACGGATTCGCGGGTATTGCCCAGGTATTCGGCATGATCGACGCCAATGCTGGTGACCAGCGCGATATCGGCGTCCACCACATTGACCGTGTCCAGACGCCCGCCCAGCCCGACTTCCAGCACCACAGCGTCAAGTTTTGCCTGCTGAAACAGCCAGAACGCCGCCAGGGTGCCCATTTCGAAGTAAGTGAGGGAAGTGTCGCCACGCCCGGCCTCGACCGCAGCGAAAGCTTCGCACAGCTGTGCGTCAGTGACTTCGAAGCCGTTAAGCTGCACCCGCTCGTTGTAACGCAGCAGGTGCGGAGAATTGTAGACACCCACGTTCAGGCCCTGCGCCCGCAGCAACGAAGCCACGAAAGCGCAGGTCGAACCCTTGCCGTTGGTGCCGGTAACCGTAATCACCCGAGGCGCCGGCTGGCCCAGCCCCATGCGGGACGCTACCTGTTGCGAACGCTCCAGCCCCATGTCGATGGCCGATGGATGCAACTGCTCAAGGTAGGCGAGCCACTCGCCAAGGGTACGCTCGGTCATACGTTGGCAGGCACCGGTGGAACGACGATTGGCTCGACAGGAGCGGCGACGTAGGTCGGAGTCGGCTGGCCGGTCAGTTGCGCCAGCAGATTGCCCAGACGTGGACGCAGTTCACGACGATCAATGATCAGGTCGATCGCGCCATGCTCCAGCAGGAACTCGCTGCGCTGGAAGCCTTCCGGCAGCTTTTCACGCACGGTCTGCTCGATCACACGCGGACCGGCGAAGCCGATCAGGGCTTTCGGCTCACCGACGATCACGTCGCCGAGCATTGCCAGACTGGCGGAAACGCCGCCGTAGACCGGGTCGGTCAGCACCGAGATGAACGGAATGCCTTCTTCACGCAGACGTGCCAGGACGGCCGAAGTCTTGGCCATCTGCATCAGCGAGATCAGCGCTTCCTGCATGCGCGCACCACCGGAGGCGGCGAAGCAGATCATCGGGCAACGGTTTTCCAGGGCGTAGTTGGCGGCGCGCACGAAGCGTTCACCGACGATGGCGCCCATGGAACCGCCCATGAAGCTGAATTCGAACGCCGACACCACCACCGGCATACCCAACAGGGTGCCACTGACGGAGATCAGCGCGTCTTTTTCGCCGGTCTGCTTTTGGGCTGCGACCAGACGGTCCTTGTACTTCTTGCCGTCGCGGAATTTCAGACGGTCAACCGGCTCCAGGTCTGCACCCAGCTCGTTGCGGCCTTCGGCATCCAGGAAGATGTCGATGCGCGCCCGTGCGCCGATGCGCATGTGGTGGTTGCACTTGGGGCAAACGTCCAGGGTCTTTTCCAGCTCAGGGCGATACAGCACAGCCTCGCAGGACGGGCATTTGTGCCACAGACCTTCAGGCACCGAGCTCTTCTTGACCTCCGAACGCATGATCGAAGGGATCAGTTTGTCTACCAACCAGTTGCTCATGCTTTTTTTCTCCAGTACCGGCGGCCCGAACGCTCTGGTTCGCAGCCCCGCGTATGCCCTTCAGCTAAATTCATGTGTGTGGCGATGATTGATGGAACGCCGCGGTCAGCGCGAAACATGACCTGCGTGCAACTCCAGAAACCCTCAGCCTCGCCTGCTTTGTGCAAGTGCATTGATGGACGGCGGCAGACTGCCAGCCGTCACATCGAAGTAGACGCTCCCTGCGAGCTTCTACGTACGGCATTGATGAACGCGCGGATCTTCGCATGATCCTTGATGCCTTTGCTCGCTTCTACCCCGCCGCTGACGTCGACCGCGTAAGGTTTGACCCGGGCCACGGCGTCGGCGACGTTATCCGGGGTGAGGCCACCGGCCAGGATCAGCGGCTTGCTCAACGTTTGCGGAATCAATGACCAGTCGAATGCCTCGCCGGTTCCGCCGGGCACGCCTTCGACGTAAGTGTCGAGCAGCACGCCACTGGCGCTCGGATAAGCATCGACGGCAGCCGCGATGTCGTCGCCAGCCTTGACCCGCAGCGCCTTGATGTAGGGACGATGCCAGCCTTCACAGTCGGCAACGACTTCGTCGCCATGGAACTGCAACAGATCCAGCGGCACGGCATCGAGGATTTCCCCCAACTCGCAGCGGCTGGCATTGACGAACAGGCCAACGGTGGTCACGAACGGCGGCAACGCCTGAATGATCGCCCTTGCCTGCTGCACGCTTACCGCCCGCGGGCTCTTGGCGTAAAACACGAAACCGATCGCATCGGCTCCCGCCTCGACCGCTGCCAACGCATCTTCTATGCGGGTAATCCCGCAAATCTTGCTGCGAACGGCTGACATGTCGATAAAAACCTCAAGGCAAAAACCGGGAAAGCCCCGGATGGTAACAAAAGCGTTCGGGGGCGTCAGCCGTCAAGGCCCGAGAAACCCGTAAGGAAATGTGGCCCGATGAAACGCTCGGGCAACGGGAACTCGTCGTGGTACTCGACTTGCACCAGATACAGACCGAACGGATGCGCCGTCACGCCCCCGGAACGGCGCTCGCGACTCTCCAGGACTTCCTTCATCCACTCGACCGGACGCTCGCCGGCACCGATGGTCATCAGCACACCGGCAATGTTGCGCACCATGTGGTGCAAAAAGGCGTTGGCGCGAATATCGAGAACGATCATCTTGCCGTGGCGAGTCACGCGCAGGTGGTGCATTTTCTTGATCGGCGATTTCGCTTGGCACTGCCCTGCACGGAACGCACTGAAATCATGAGTACCGATCAGATACTGCGCCGCCTCGGCCATGCGCTTGACGTCGAGCGGGCGATGGTTCCAGGTGATTTCTTCATTGAGATGGGCCGGACGAATCTGATCGTTGTAGATCACATAGCGATAACGCCGCGCGATGGCTTTGAACCGCGCATGAAAATGCGCCGGCATCACCCGCGCCCAGCTGACGCTGATGTCGTGGGGCAGATTGATGTTGGCGCCCATCACCCAGGCTTTCAGCGAACGATCGACTTGCGTATCGAAATGCACCACTTGTCCGCAGGCATGCACGCCCGCGTCGGTACGCCCGGCGCACTGCAGTGAAACCGGCGAGTTGGCGACTTTCGACAAGGCTTTCTCGAGCTCTTCCTGCACCGTGGCCACGCCGGTCAACTGGCGCTGCCAGCCGCTGTAGCGCGAACCTTTGTATTCAACGCCAAGCGCGACGCGGTAAAAGCCGTCGGGTGCCATTTCGGCGACCGGGTTATCTATGTTTGCCAAGGTGGGACAGCCTGCTGATGTGCAAAGGCGGGCATTATAAGGCTGTGGACCGGGGATGCCAGTCAGTTCTGTGTTGACGGATCCGGCCTCTTCGCGAGCAAGCCCGCTCCCACAGGAGGAATGTATTCCAAATGTGAGAGCGGGCTTGCTCGCGAAGGCGGTCGATCAGGCACCACCGAAATCCAGCCCAAACAAAAACGGCAGCCTCGATGGGCTGCCGTTTTGTTTACCGCCGAATCACGCCAGGTGCGAAAGCATTTCCTTGGCTTCGCCACGCTGCTTTTCGTCACCCTCGGTCAACACTTCGTTGAGGATGTCGCGCGCGCCGTCGCTGTCGCCCATGTCGATGTAGGCCTGAGCCAGATCGAGCTTGGTCGCGGCTTCGTCGGTGCCGGCGAGGAAGTCGAAATCGTCTTCCCCCAGATCACCACCCAATGCCGCATCGGCTTCGGTGAAGGTCGGCTCGGCAATGCTCTGCGACAGGCGGTCCAGCTCGGCATTGACGTCATTCAGCTCGGCGGCGAATGCGTCCGGCTCGGCCGGATTGGTATCCATCTCGTCGGCCAGCGACAGATCGAAATCGGCCGGCAGTTCCAGATCGTCCTGCGGCACTTCGCTGACGACCGCAGGCTCGACCGGCGACAGGTCTTTCACGCCTTCGTCCAGATCCAGCAGGAAGTCATCGTCCGCCAGGTCCGCCGCCGGGGCTGGCGCAGGCTCGGCACCCAGATCCAGATCGAGGTCGAAGTCCGACAGGTCGTCGAGGTTCTCTTTTATCTCGGTCTGCTGTTGCAGCACCGATTCGAAGCTCAGATCGTCGTCTGCCGGGAATTCGTCCAGCTCTACCGGCGCTTCAGGCGCGACGACAGGGGCAGGCTCAACCGGGGTGATGTTGTCGAGGTCGTCCAGGCTCAGGTCGAACGCGCTATCCAGATCGTCTGCCGCAGGAGCAGGCTCAGGTGCAGGCGCCTCTGGCTCGTCGAGCAGCAGATCCTTGACGTATTGCGCGTCGAGTTCGGCGGCGACCGCCGCTGCGGCCAGACCCGCGACAGCGACAACTGCCATGGCCGGGAAGCGTTTTTTCAGCTCTTCGACCTTGGCGAAGTTATCGCCGTTGGCCACCAGCTGACGCTCCTGAGCGACGAACGCATCGCGGTCGCCCTGCTGACCGTAGACTTCCATCAGCTTCAGACGCAGATCACTGCGCTGCGGCTCGAGGCTAACGCCCTCTTCGAGCAGCGCGGCGGCCTGATTCAGGCGACCGGCGTTGATGTGCGACTGAGCCTTGTCCAGCACGTCATCGGAACGCTCGGCGGCCGGCGCGACCAATGGCGCGGCAATCGGCTCAGCCATTACCACCGGAGCCACTACCGGAGCAGGTGCTGGCGCAGCTGCCGCGGTGTTGAGCTTGACGCTGGCAGCGGGCACTTCAAGGCCTTCGAAGCTGCTTTCCGGCAGATCCTGCTCGGCAGAGAACTCTTGCTCTTCCGCCAGGGCGCGGGCCATGCGCAGGTGTTTCTCGGCTTCCTGCTGGGCTTTGCGGCGACGAGCCAGCAGCAACAGCAGAAGCAGCAGCACCACCGCACCGCCACCGATCAGACCCAGCAGGATCGGATTGGTCAGCAGTTCGTTGAAGGTTTTATCCTCATCGACAACCGGCTTCGGCGCGACCGCCGGCGTTTCGGCAGGCGTATCGACCGGTGGCGCGATCGCCGACTCTGGCGTTGGCGCCGCTTCTGCCGGGGTGGCTGGCGGGGTCGCGGCCAGTTCGGCGGTGATCGCCGGTACGGCAGCGGTGGCGGCTGGCGCGGCGCCCGGGCCTTCGGCCTGCATCTTCGCCAGTTGATTGTTCTTCAGCTCGATCAGGCGCTGCAGCTTGTCCAGCTGGCTTTGCAGATCGGCCATGCGGCTTTTCAGTTCCTCGTTGTCACGACGGGTCGTGTCGAGGCTTTCCTGAGTCACCGCCAGTTTGTTGCTCAAGGCCTTGGCATCGCCGGCCGGGCCTTTGCCACGCCCTTTGGCGTTTTCGGCAGAGACCAGACTCAGGTTGTCCTTGGCATTCTGCCCGGTGCCGACATTGCTGCGACCACGCTTGGTGGCGTCGAGCTGCTGCTGACCGGTACCCGGCTTGGCCACATAGCGACGACCCTGACGCCAGGCTTCGTTCTGCGCCGCCACTTCGGCAATCGCCTTGGACTGCGGCAGTGCGGCACTCTGCGTTGCATCCGGCAGACGCAGCACTTGGCCGGTTTTCAGCCGGTTGATGTTGCCGTCGATGAACGCATCCGGGTTCAGCGCCTGAATCGCCAGCATGGTCTGCTGCACCGAACCGCCGGTACGCGCCTTCGCGGCGATTTCCCACAGGGTGTCGCGCGGCGTGGTGGTGTATTGCGTCGGGTGCGTGGCACCAGTGGTCGGCGCAGTGATGGTCTGCGACGGCGCCGGTTGCGCGGCGGCGCCAGCGGTCTGCGGCGAGAACTTCGACGGATCCAGCAGCACGCTGTAATCGCGCAGCAGACGGCCGTTCGGCCACATCACCTGCACGAGGAATCTCACCATCGGTTCCGACAGCGGCTTGCTCGAAGTCACGCGCAGCACGCTCTTGCCGCTGGCGTTGAGCACCGGGGTGAACGTCAGGTCGTTGAGAAAGGCCTGGCGATCAACGCCGGCCTTGGCGAAATCTTCTGGCGAGGCCAGGCTTGGCACCACTTCGGCAGCGGTGAGATCCTTGACGTCGAGCAGCTCGATCTCGGCCACCAGCGGCTGGTTCAGGGTCGACTTCAGGGTCAGCTCCCCGAGCCCGAGGGCATGCGCCATACCGGAGGACAGCGCCGAGGCGGCCGCTATTGCTAACACCAGTTTGCGAACTTGAACCATAGCCTCATCCTTTGTTTGAACGTTCCTCGGCCAGCGAGAAGATGTTGATTGCCGCTGCCGTAAGGCATTGCGCGCGACGACGACAGACTGCCGCGCGCGATCATTTCTTTGATGCCCCGGAAAGTCCCGGAGGGTGACACGTTATCAAGTGCTCCGGGCAAGCATAGCGCTCACCTAGAATCAGTCGACAAATTGTTGCCAAGTATCTTTTACAGCAGGTCTTTTATCAACAATTCAGCGACCTGCACAGCATTCAGGGCTGCCCCCTTGCGTACGTTATCTGACGTCAGCCACAGATTAAGTTCCGCCGGGTCATCGACGCCGCTGCGCACCCGACCGACATAGACCACATCCTGCCCCACCGCGTCACCCACCGCGGTCGGATAATCGCCGGCTTCAACCAGCTCGATGCCGGGCGCGTCCTCAAGTGCAGCGTTGACCTTTGCCAGGTCGACCGCGCTCGCTGACTGCAAGGTCACGCTATAGCTATCGCCAAAAAACACCGGGGCTTGAACGCAAGTGGCGGAAATCTTTAATAAAGGCTGCTTCAGCACCTGACGCAACTCGCGCACCAGACGTTTTTCCAGCAGCGTGTGGCCTTGAGCGTCGGGGGTGCCGACCTGGGCCAGCAGGTTGAAGGCCATCTGACGGTCGAAGAACGTTGGCTCCAGCGGACGCATGTTCAGCAGCTCGGCAGTCTGCCGGGCCAGCTCGGTCACGGCTTCGCGACCCTGGGTGGACACGGCCAGATTGGCGGTGACATTGACGTATTGCAGCTCGATCAGATCGAGCAGCGGCGCCAGCACCACGGCCAGCGCAGTGGCCGAAGGGCTTGGGCTGCTGACCTGGAACGGCGCTTTCAGACCGGCGAGCACCTCAGCGTTGGCTTCCGGTACCACTTGCGGCGCCTGCTCGGCCGGCAACGCGCCGGACAGGTCGATCAGCGAGCAACCGGCCGCGTGGGCACGCGCCGCGTAACTCAGGGAAACGGCAGCGCCAGCGGCGAAGAACACCAGTTTGACCTTGCTGAAATCGAACTCGTCGACTTCGCGCACGCGCACGTTCTTGTTGCGAAACAGCACCGAACTGCCGGCGGATTCGCTGCTGGCCAGCAAGTGCAGGTTGCCGACCGGGAAGTCGCGCTCTTCGAGAATCTGAACGAGGGTTTCGCCGACAGTACCGGTGGCGCCGACGACGGCAATATCAAGGGTCTGGGTCATGGTTCTACCTCTGGCGAAACGGGGGGAGCGGCACTTTACCGGGTGAGTGAGATGCAGGCAATTTCTGCGGGACTTGCAGTGTCTGTTCTGACCTCTTCGCGAGCAAGCCCGCTCCCACAGGGGGAACGCATTTCAAGGGTGGGAGCGGGCTTGCTCGCGAAGGCGCCAGACCTGACACCGGAAAACCTCAGACATAAAAAAACCCGCACCTCTCACAAGGCGCGGGTTCTTTCACGACTTCAAGCGATCAACGCTCCAGCAGGATCCGCAGCATGCGGCGCAGCGGTTCGGCCGCGCCCCACAGCAGTTGGTCGCCGACGGTGAAGGCACCGACGAATTGCGAACCCATGTTCAGCTTGCGCAGACGACCCACCGGTACGTTCAGGGTGCCGGTGACCTTGGTCGGGCTCAGCTCCTGCATGCTGATGTCGCGGTTGTTCGGCACCAGTTTGACCCAAGGGTTGTGCTGGCTGATCAGCCCTTCGATGTCGGCGATCGGCACGTCTTTGTTCAGCTTGATGGTCAGCGCCTGGCTGTGGCAACGCATGGCGCCGATGCGCACGCAGATGCCGTCGACCGGGATCGGGCTCTTGAAGCGGCCGAGGATCTTGTTGGTCTCGGCCTGGGCCTTCCACTCTTCGCGGCTCTGGCCGTTCGGCAGTTCCTTGTCGATCCACGGAATCAGGCTGCCGGCCAGCGGTACGCCGAAGTTTTCGGTCGGGTACGCGTCGCTGCGCATGGCTTCGGCCACGCGACGGTCGATGTCGAGGATCGCGCTGGCCGGATCGGCCAGTTGATCGGCGACAGCGGCGTGAGTCGCCCCCATCTGCTTGATCAGTTCACGCATGTTCTGCGCGCCGGCACCAGAGGCCGCCTGATAAGTCATGGCGCTCATCCACTCGACCAGACCGGCCTCGAACAGACCGCCCAGGCCCATCAGCATCAGGCTGACGGTGCAATTGCCACCGATGTAGTTCTTGGTGCCCGCGTCCAGTTGCTGGTCGATGACCTTGCGGTTGACCGGGTCGAGAATGATCACCGCGTCATCGTTCATGCGCAGGCTGGACGCCGCGTCGATCCAGTAACCCTGCCAGCCGGCTTCGCGCAGCTTGGGGAACACTTCGCTGGTGTAGTCGCCGCCCTGGCAGGTCAGGATCACGTCGAGGGTTTTCAGCTCTTCAATGCTGTAAGCGTCCTTGAGCGGAGCAATGTCCTTGCCCACGGACGGGCCTTGGCCACCGACATTGGAAGTGGTGAAAAACACCGGCTCGATAAGATCGAAATCCTGCTCTTCCAGCATCCGCTGCATGAGCACGGAACCGACCATGCCGCGCCAACCGATCAGACCTACACGTTTCATCGCAACTACACCTTCTTGAAAAGTGGGCCGCTGCTTTGTATTGAATTTCGCAGCGGGCCCGAGAGATTACAGATTCCGCAGCGCGGCGACTACTGCGTCACCCATTTCCTGCGTTCCGACTTTAGTGCAACCGGCCGAATAGATGTCGCCGGTGCGCAAGCCTTGATCCAGCACCACGCTGACGGCTTTCTCGATGGCATCGGCCGCGTCGTGCAGATTGAAGCTGTAACGCAGCATCATCGACACCGACAAAATCGTTGCCAGCGGGTTGGCAATGCCTTTGCCGGCGATGTCCGGCGCCGAACCGTGGCACGGCTCGTACATGCCCTTGTTGTTCGAATCCAGCGAGGCCGAGGGCAGCATGCCGATCGATCCGGTAAGCATCGAGGCTTCGTCGGAGAGGATGTCGCCAAACATGTTGTCGGTGACGATCACGTCGAACTGCTTCGGTGCACGCACCAGTTGCATGGCGGCGTTGTCGACGTACATGTGGCTCAGCTCGACGTCCGGGTAATCCTTGGCGACCTGCTCGACCACTTCACGCCACAGTTGGCTGGATGCCAGCACGTTGGCCTTGTCCACCGAGCACAGCTTCTTGCCACGGACCATGGCCATGTCGAAACCGACGCGGGCGATGCGGCGGATTTCGCTCTCGCTGTACGGCAGGGTGTCGTAGGACTGACGCTCGCCGTTTTCCAGGGTACGGGTGCCGCGTGGCGCGCCAAAGTAGATGCCGCCGGTCAGCTCACGGACGATCAGGATGTCCAGACCGGCAACGATTTCCGGCTTCAGGCTCGAAGCGTCGGCCAGTTGCGGGTAGAGGATCGCCGGACGCAGGTTGCCGAACAGGCCCAGTTGCGCACGGATTTTCAGCAGACCACGCTCAGGGCGGATGTCACGCTCGATGGTGTCCCATTTCGGGCCGCCCACTGCGCCCAGCAGGACGGCGTCGGCAGCACGGGCACGGTCGAGGGTTTCGTCGGCCAGTGGCACGCCGTGCTTGTCGATGGCCGCGCCACCGATCACGTCATGGCTCAGCTCGAAGCCCAGGCTGTACTTGTCGTTGGCCAGCTCCAGCACCTTGACCGCTTCGGCCATGATTTCCGGACCAATACCGTCACCTGGGAGAATCAGAATCTGCTTGCTCATGCTTTCCTCATGTCATCAGTCGGAGCGCCCGCAGGCGCGCCCGGAAAAATTCTTAGCGCTCGGCCCACAGTACCAATACATCTGTACTGAACGAGCCATCGGCATCAATCTCAAAATATTCGCGCACTTCGTTGCCCATCGATTGCTGCAACTGGCGGATCGCCGCGCGCATCACTTCGGGTGTGCGCATGCGCTCGACCCAACTGCTGTATTCCAGACGCAGGCGCTGACGACTGGTGCTGCGGGTATGCAGCCCGGCCTCGCTGACCTGCCGCAGCCACTCGCCGGCGGAATAATCGCGCACGTGGCTGGTGTCGCGCAGCACTTCGACGCTTTGCAGGTAAGTGTCGAACAACGGACTGCCCGGTGACAACACGTCGATGAACGCTGCCACCCCACCCGGCTTCAGCACCCGGCGCACTTCACGCAGGGCCACCCCGAGGTCGCTCCAATGGTGCGCCGAATAACGGCTGAACACGTAATCGAATTCGCCATCGGCAAACGGCAGGCGCTCGGCGGCGCCGTTGACCGTGGAGATATTGGCAAAACCGCGATCAACGGCTGCGGCGGCGACCACGTCGAGCATTTGCTGCGACAGGTCGTAGGCCACCACTTCTTTCACCAGCGGCGCCACATGAAAACTCACATGACCGGCACCGCACCCCAGATCCAGCACCCGAGCCTGGCCCTGCCCTGCCAGTTCAGCCTGTAGCAGCGCGAATTCAGTGCCCTGAGCGTGAACGGCGCTGCTCAGGTAAGCGGCGGCCTGTTCACCGAATTGCTTTTGTACAACCTGACTGTGCTGGGCGGTGCTGGTCATAGTCATTTCCTGGCATTTGTGTTGTTTGAGCTGCCGCCTTCGCGAGCAAGCCCGCTCCCACATTTGAAATGCATTCCCCTGTGGGAGCGGGCTTGCTCGCGAAGAGGTCAGCCCTGACTACATCAATCTCGAATCAATCATGCGTCGCGAAACAACCACGGCTGGCTCACACGATGCTTGGCTTCAAACGCCGCAATCGCATCGCCGTCCTGCAAGGTCAGTCCGATATCGTCCAGACCATTGAGCAGGCAATGCTTGCGGAACGCGTCGATCTCGAAGCTCAAGACTTTGCCATCCGGACGGGTCACGGTCTGCGCCTGCAGATCGATCTGCAACTGGTAGCCCGGATTAGCCTCGACCTGCTTGAACAGTTCATCGACTTCAGCGTCGCTCAAGATGATCGGCAGCAAGCCGTTCTTGAAGCTGTTGTTGAAGAAGATGTCGGCGTAGCTCGGCGCGATGATGCTGCGGAAACCGTATTCTTCCAGCGCCCACGGGGCGTGTTCACGGCTGGAGCCGCACCCGAAGTTCTCACGGGCGAGCAACACACTGGCGCCTTGATAGCGCTCGGCGTTGAGCACGAAGTCCTTGTTCAGCGGGCGCTTGGAGTTGTCCTGATACGGCTGGCCGACATCCAGGTAGCGCCACTCGTCGAACAGGTTCGGGCCGAAACCGGTGCGCTTGATCGATTTCAGAAACTGCTTGGGAATGATCTGGTCAGTGTCGACGTTGGCACGATCCAGAGGCGCGACAAGACCAGTGTGCTGGGTAAAAGCTTTCATGCTGCGCTCCTTTTAGATCAATTCACGAACGTCGATGAAACGACCGTTCACCGCCGCCGCAGCGGCCATGGCCGGGCTCACGAGGTGGGTACGGCCACCGGCGCCCTGACGGCCTTCGAAGTTACGGTTGGAGGTCGAGGCGCAATGCTCGCCGGACTCCAAACGGTCCGGGTTCATCGCCAGGCACATCGAGCAACCCGGCTCGCGCCATTCGAAACCGGCTTCGAGGAAGATCTTGTCCAGACCTTCGGCTTCCGCCTGCGCCTTCACCAGACCCGAGCCCGGTACGACGATTGCCTGCTTGATCGTCGAAGCGACTTTGCGACCCTTGGCGATCACGGCCGCAGCGCGCAGGTCTTCAATACGCGAGTTGGTGCAGGAACCGATGAACACGCGATCCAGCTGAATGTCGGTGATCGCCTGATTGGCAGTCAAACCCATGTATTTCAAGGCGCGCACGATCGAATCGCGCTTGACCAGATCCATCTCTTTCGTCGGGTCCGGCACGTTCTGATCAACGGCCAGGACCATTTCCGGGGAGGTGCCCCAGCTGACTTGCGGTTTGATCTGCGCAGCGTCGAGTTCAACCACGGTGTCGAACTTGGCGTCGGCATCGGAGACCAGGTCTTTCCAGGCTTCAACCGCCTGATCCCACTGCGCGCCTTTCGGTGCGAACGGACGGCCCTTGACGTACTCGACAGTCTTTTCGTCCGCAGCCACCAGACCCACACGGGCGCCGGCTTCGATGGACATATTGCAAATGGTCATGCGGCCTTCGACGGACAGATCGCGAATCGCGCTGCCGGCGAACTCGATGGCATGGCCGTTACCGCCGGCGGTGCCGATCTTGCCGATCACCGCGAGAACGATGTCCTTGGCGGTGACGCCGAACGGCAATTGGCCTTCGACACGCACCAGCATGTTCTTCATTTTCTTCGCGACCAGGCACTGGGTGGCGAGCACGTGCTCGACCTCGGAAGTGCCGATCCCGTGCGCCAAGGCACCGAAAGCGCCGTGGGTCGAGGTGTGCGAGTCGCCGCAGACCACGGTCATGCCCGGCAAGGTTGCGCCCTGCTCCGGGCTGATCACGTGGACGATGCCCTGACGGATGTCGTTCATCTTGAACTCGACAATGCCGTACTCATCACAGTTGTCATCGAGGGTCTGAACCTGCAAACGCGAGACCTGGTCGGCAATCGCTTCAATGCCGCCCTTGCGCTCTGGCGTGGTCGGTACGTTGTGGTCCGGGGTCGCGATGTTGGCATCGATGCGCCAAGGCTTGCGCCCGGCCAGACGCAGGCCTTCGAAGGCTTGCGGCGAGGTCACTTCGTGGATGATGTGACGATCGATGTAGATCAGCGCCGAGCCATCGTCGCGCTGTTTGACCAAATGCGAATCCCAGAGCTTGTCGTAGAGCGTTTTGCCGGCCATCAGACGGTTCCTCATCAGCTTGTTTCTATGCCTTGGGCTTATCAATAACCCTTTGGCTTGTGAGGCCGATCCTATGGCGTTACATTAAATAACTCAAATTCATATTTTTTATGCTTTGGATAACCAACTGGAATACGAACCATGGATCTGGCCAACCTCAATGCTTTTATCGCTATCGCCGAGACCGGCAGCTTCTCCGGCGCCGGGGAACGCCTGCATCTGACGCAGCCGGCGATCAGCAAACGCATCGCCGGACTGGAGCAACAACTGAAGGTGCGGTTGTTCGATCGACTGGGTCGTGAAGTCGGTCTGACCGAGGCCGGCCGCGCCCTGCTGCCCCGGGCGTACCAGATTCTCAACGTGCTGGACGACACCCGCCGTGCCCTGACCAACCTGACTGGCGAAGTCAGCGGCCGGCTGACCCTGGCCACCAGTCACCACATCGGCCTGCACCGTTTGCCGCCGCTATTGAGGGAATTCACCCGCCGCTACCCACAAGTGGCGCTGGATATTCAGTTCCTCGATTCGGAAGTGGCCTACGAGGAAATTCTCCATGGCCGCGCTGAACTGGCAGTCATCACCCTGGCGCCAGAGCCGCACACGCTGGTCAAAGCCACGCCGGTGTGGGACGACCCGCTGGATTTTGTGGTGGCGCCGGAGCATTCGCTGATCAGCAACGGCGCGGTGAGTCTGGCGGATATTGCCGGTCATCCGGCGGTTTTTCCCGGAGGCAACACCTTTACTCATCATATTGTCCAACGTTTGTTCGAAGCCCAAGGGCTGACGCCGAACATCGCCATGAGCACCAACTACCTGGAAACCATCAAGATGATGGTCTCCATCGGTCTGGCCTGGAGTGTTCTGCCACGCACCATGCTTGATGAACAGGTCGCGCGCATACCTTTGCCGGGCATACAGCTCAGTCGCCAGCTAGGCTATATCGTGCACACCGAACGGACGCTGTCGAATGCAGCAAGGGCCTTCATGGCTTTGCTGGATGCGCAAATCGATCTGCCAGGGACTCCGGGCTAACTTGTGCTACTCCTACAGAGCCGCTGTCCCTGTGCCTAACGCCACCATCAGCTCAAGGCCCGTTAACAATGCCCAAATCAGTTGACCGAATTCCGCCGATGCCGCGTATTCAGGCCATTGATCCGCGACGTTCCGAGCAGAGCTGGGAGAGTGCGCCGCAATTGCTCGCCGCACTCAACGGTGCCCGGCTCGGTGCCTGGTATTGGGACATCGAGCGCGGGCAGATCAGTTGGTCACGGGGCACCCAGGCGCTGTTCGGCTTCGATCCACGGCAACCGCTGCCGCAGGATCTGGAATACCTCGACCTGTTGCCGCCCGAGGATCGTGCGAAAACCGTCAGGGCATTCCACGCGGTGATCGCCGGAGCACCGCTGGAACAGGCGATGCACCACCGTATCCGCTGGCCCGACGGCAGTCTGCACTGGCTGGAAATCAGCGGCAGTCTGCTACCGGACAAACAGGGGCGTCCTCGAATGATCGGGGTGATTCGCGAAATCACCCACCAGCGCCAACGCGAGCAGGCCCTGAGCAGCTCGGAGAAACGTTTCGCCACACTCTTTCACCTGTGCCCGAACATGGTGCTGCTGACGCGCCAGGAAGATGGCCTGATCACCGAGGCCAACCAATATTTCGAAAGCCTGTTCGGTTGGCCGGTACAGAGCGCCATTGGCCGCACCACCCTGGAGCTGGGCTTGTGGGTGCACCCGGAGCAACGCGCAGAACTGGTGAAAAGGACCAAGGCCAAGGGCGAACTGATCAGCATGGAAGTGCAGTTCCGCGCCAGCAACGGGCAGATTCATGACGGCATCCTCAGCGCACAGAAGGTCGAACTTGAAGGCCAGCCGTATCTGCTCAGCACGTTTCTCGACACCACCGAACGCAAAGCCGCCGAACACGCCTTGAAAGACAGCCAGGAACGCCTCGATCTGGCGCTGGACTCGGCGCAACTCGGCACCTGGGACTGGCACATCCCCAGCGGCATGCTCTATGGCTCGGCACGGGCCGCGCAGCTGCACGGGCTGGAGCCGATCCCGTTTCACGAGTCGTTCGAAGAGTTCTTTGAAGGCGTGCCCGGCGAAGAACGCGACAGCATGCGCGACGCCTACCGCAGCCTGCGCGAAGGCCCGGCGGGCAATTATCAGCTGACCTACCGCGTGCAATTGCCGGATGGCAGCTCACGCTATCTGGAAAGCCGCGCCCGCCTCTATCGCGACGAGAACGGCGCGCCGCTGCGCATGGCCGGGACCTTGCTGGACATCACCGATCAGGTCGAGCGCGAGCAACGTCTGGTGGCCTCGGAAGAGAAATTCGCCACGTTGTTCCAGGTCAGCCCCGATCCGATCTGCGTCACCCGCCAGGACAGCGGCGAGTTCATCGAAATCAATAACAGCTTCACCCAGACCTTCGGCTGGAGCGCCGCCGACGTGATCGGCCGCACCGCCGAAGACATCGGCCTGTGGGACGCCTCGGCGAAAAGCCTGCAACGCATCGAGCGGGTGATCCGCGAACAGGGCCTGAGCAATGTCGCGATCATCGTCCAGCACAAGGACGGCCAGTCGCTGACCTGCGTGATTTCCAGCCGACAGATCAGCGTTGGCAATCAGCCGTGCATCGTCACCACTTTGCGCGACATCACCCAGCAGCAGCGCTCCGAAGCCGCACTCAAGGCCAGCGAAGAGAAATTCGCCAAGGCGTTTCACTCCAGCCCCGATGCGATCACCATCACCGAGCGCGACACCGGGCGTTATCTTGAGGTCAACGACGGTTTCTGCCGCCTCACCGGCTATCGCGCGGAAGAAGTGGTGGGCAAAACGGTGTACCAGATCGGCATCTGGGCCGAAGAGAAGCAACGCTCGGCGCTGTTTGCCGAACTGCAGATCAAAGGCCGCGTGCATCATCAGGAAATGCTCGGGCGCAACAAGCGCGGCGAACTGCTGACCGTGGAAGTGTCGATCGAACCGATCACCCTCAACGAAACCGCATGCCTGCTGCTGACCGCCCGGGACGTCAGCCTGCTGAAAAATGCTGAAGCGCAGATCCGTCACCTGGCCTATCACGACCCGCTGACCAATCTGCCCAACCGCGCCCTGCTGATGGATCGCCTGAGCCAGCAGATCGCCCTGCTCAAGCGCCACAATCTGCGCGGCGCGCTGCTCTTCCTCGATCTTGACCACTTCAAGCACATCAACGACTCGCTCGGCCACCCGGTCGGCGACACGGTGCTGAAAATCGTCACTGCGCGGCTTGAAGCCAGCGTGCGCATGGAAGACACGGTTGCACGTCTCGGCGGCGATGAATTCGTGGTGCTGCTCAGCGGTCTGGAAGGCACGCGCAACGAGGTCAGCGCACAAGTGCGGGAACTGGCCGACACCATTCGCGAACTGCTGTCGGAGCCGATGTTCCTCGACGGCCAGCGCCTGCAAGTGACGCCGAGTATCGGCGTGGCACTGATTCCCGATCACGGCTCGACCCCGACCGATCTGCTCAAGCGCGCAGACATTGCCCTGTACCGGGCCAAGGACTCCGGGCGCAACACCACGCAGATGTACCACAACACCATGCAGAAGGCGGCCAGCGAACGGCTGCGCATGGAGACCGATCTGCGTCTGGCGCTGTCCCGTGGCGAATTCAACGTGCACTACCAGCCGCAGGTCGATGCGCGGGACAACCGCATCATTGGCGCCGAAGCCCTGGTGCGCTGGAATCACCCGGAACTCGGCGCGCAATCGCCCACCGAATTCATCAAGGTGCTGGAAGACAGCGGTCTGATTCTGGAAGTCGGCACCTGGATCCTCGACGAGGCCTGCGAGGCGTTCAAACAGCTGATTGCCTTGAAACTGGTCGATCCGCTCAACTTCAGCCTGTGCGTGAACATCAGCCCACGCCAGTTCCGCCAGAACGATTTTGTCGAACGCATCGAACACAGCATGAGCAGCCACGGCCTGCCCTGCTCGCTGCTGAAACTGGAGATCACCGAAGGCATCGTCATCCAGAACCTGGAAGACACCATCAGCAAAATGCGCCGCCTGAAAAAACTCGGCGTGAGCTTCGCCATGGACGATTTCGGCACCGGCTATTCATCGCTGACCTACCTCAAACGCCTGCCGGTGGACACCCTGAAAATCGACCAGTCATTCATCCGCGACGCAACCACCGACCCCAACGACGCCGAGATCATCCGCGCCATCGTCGCCATGGCCCGCAGCCTGGAACTGGAGGTGATTGCCGAAGGCGTGGAGACACCGGAACAACTGGCGTTCCTGCAAGGGCTGGGCTGCCATTTGTATCAGGGCTATCTGCACAGTCGGCCGGTGGCGCTGGAGGCGTTGAAAAAAATGCTCGAATGACGAGCACAAAAAAAGGGCGCCAGTGGCGCCCTTCTTTTTTGCTCGGCCTTATTGCAGAACCGGCTTCTGCGCTCCGTTGATCGGGATGCGCTTGGCTTTCGCTTCTTCCGGGATCACACGCAACAGGTCGATGCTCAGCAGACCGTTGCTCAGATCGGCGGCCTTGATCTCGATGTGATCGGCCAGGCGGAAGGACAGCTTGAAAGCACGCTGGGCAATGCCTTGATGCAGGAAGGTCACGCCTTCGTTGGCATCACGCTTGCCGCCACTGATGGTCAGCACACCCTTCTCGACTTGCAGCTCCAAGTCTTCTTCCTGGAAACCGGCTGCCGCTACGACGATGCGGTATTGATCGTCACCGTGTTTTTCCACGTTGTAGGGTGGGTAGGTGCTGCCTGGCTCGTTGCGCAGCGCGGTTTCGAACAGATCGTTGAAACGGTCGAAACCAACCGAGGAACGGAACAGTGGTGCCAGGGAAAATGCAGTACTCATGGTTCAAATCTCCTGAAAACAATCAGCAAGGTTTTTTGACTCCGCGACCCGAATTCGGCATCGCGTAACCCTTAGATAGGGACCGCCAAAATGATTTCAAGAGATTATTTGAAGATTTTTTTCAGGCCGCTTCGGCGACCGGCAAGCCCAGTAAACGCGAGACTTGATCCGGTTCTGTCTCACGGCGCAGCACGGTAAACAGCTCGGTGGCCTCGGGATAATTGCGCGTCAGCATCGCCAGCCATTGCTTCAAGCGACCTGGCGATTGGCGTGCAGTCATCTGCGCCTTGGCTTGCAGCCAGAAGTCCTGAATCAGCGGCAGCAGCTCGGCCCAGCTCATCTCGACCACTTCTTCACCGGCGCGCGCGGCAGCGATCTGCCGGGCCAGATCCGGGCGCGATACCAGACCGCGTCCGAGCATGATGTCTTCGACGCCGCTGATCTCGCGGCAGCGGCGCCAGTCCTCGACGCTCCAGATATCACCGTTGGCGAACACCGGCACCTTGACCACGTCCTGCACCCGCGGAATCCACTCCCAATGCGCCGGCGGCTTGTAGCCATCGACCTTGGTCCGGGCGTGAACCACGATGTGCTCGGCGCCGCCCTCGGCCAGCGCAGTGGCGCAGACCAGCGAACCGTCCGGGCTGTCGAAGCCCAAGCGCATCTTCGCGGTGACCGGGATATGTGCCGGCACGGCGCGACGCACGTGTTCGACGATGCTGTTGAGCAGTTCCGGCTCCTTGAGCAGCACTGCCCCGCCCCGGGATTTGTTGACGGTCTTGGCCGGGCAGCCGAAGTTCAGGTCGATGACTTCCGAGCCGAGCTCGCAGGCCAGCGCCGCGTTTTCCGCCAGGCACACCGGATCGGAGCCCAACAATTGCACACGCAGCGGCACGCCGGAACGGGTACGGGCGCCGTTGAGCAGCTCCGGGCCGAACTTGTGGAAGTAGGCCGGGGTAAGCAACTGATCGTTGATCCGAATGAATTCGGTCACGCACCAGTCGATGCCGCCAACGCGGGTCAGCACGTCGCGCAGGATGTCGTCGACCAGCCCCTCCATGGGCGCCAGGGCAATTTGCATGGGGAAAACACTACTCAGGAAGAAAAAACGTGCGGCAGTTTACTGGATATCGCGCAAATCCGCAGAACAACACTCTTTCCTGTGGGAGCGAGCTTGCTCGCGAAAGCGGTGTATCAGTTGATGCAACCGTCACTGGCCCACCGCTTTCGCGAGCAAGCTCGCTCCCACATTAGAGCTGCACTGTTTCTGGATTTTGGATCGCCGGGCCATAACCCTCGATGAACTCCGCCGGCATGCGCTTGGGCTTGCCGGTAGACAGTTCGATGCAGACGAACGTGGTTTGGGCGCGCAGTAAAGTGGCGTTGTCGCTGGGGCGGATCAGCTGGAAGTGGCGGGTCATTTTCAGGCGCTGATCCCAATCGACGATCCAGGTCGCCAGTTGCAGCTCGTCGCCTTCGTAGGCAGCCGCCAGGTAATCGATTTCGTGGCGCACCACGGCCATCGCCCGGTCCAGGCGCCGGTACTCGACCAGATCCAGCCCCAGCCGCTGCGAGTGGCGCCAGGCGCAGCGTTCGAGCCAGGTCACGTACACCGCGTTGTTCGCGTGGCCCAGCCCGTCGATGTCCTCGGCGCCTACTTGCAGATCAATGGTGAACGGCGTTGCCCGATCCCAGCCCATGCCCCACTCCCGGTCAGATTATTCAACCGGGGCAGTGTAACGGATGTCAGGCCGATTGCCGCGCCTGAAGGCTGCGCCCCGCCAACAGTGATAACACCCCATCAACCACCCGAGGGTCGGCCAGCACTCGCTGGTGGCCGCCGCTTTCCAGGCGCAGCAGACGACTGTCGAACCATGATTCGTGGATCAGTTGCGATTCCTTGACCGAGACGAAGGTGTCGTCCTCGGCATGCACGATCAGGCCCGGCATATCCAGTTGATAGTGCGCGACATCGAGGGTCGCGGCACGCATGCCGACGTCCTGCTCGACCTGGCGGATGAACGCCGAGCGCGCCCGCGGTGGCATGCCGACATAGCGGGCAAAACCGCGCAGCACGCCGAGAATCCGCGCGGGAGCTGCGATGCTGACGAGGGTTTCGGTGCGCAGGCCCAGTTGCACGGCAAGCATGGCGCTGGCGCCGCCCATCGAGTGGCCGATGACGGCTTGAAGAGGTGGCAGTTCCGCAGCGGCTTCGAGCATGGCGCGGGCGAACAGCACGACATTGGCCTCGCGCCCGGGTGAGCGGCCGTGGGCCGGGCCGTCCAGCGCGACAACGGTGTAACCGGCCTCGACCAGCGCGGTGATCAACGCCGCAAACTGCGTGGGTCGCCCTTCCCAGCCGTGCATCAACAGCACCGCCGGTCCCTGGCCCCAGCGCAGCGCCGACAGGCCGAAACGCAGCGTGATGCGTTCGGCGCTCGCCAGCAGCGGCAGCTCCCAATCGCGCAGCGGCAGCGAACGTGGCGTCATGAACGCCTGACGCATTTTGCTTGCTACCCGCTGCGGTGCAATCCAGCCCAAGGTGCCATTAACGCCACGAACCCACTTCAACGTGTTCATCGCTCTCTCCTCAGGCGTGTTGCCTTCAGGTCAACGCACCGCCGACTTGGCAGCGCGCAGCAATCGATCGGATAAATCGCCCGGGCCAAGCGCGCGTGCCAACGCCAGACCACCCACCATCAACGCCACATCGGCCAGTGCTTTGTCGGTGTCCTCGGGGCTGGACGCCAACTGCGCAATCATCAGTTCCAGGTGTTCGTTCAGCGCGATGCGAAACGACTCCGGCAAACGTCCCAGCTCGCCGATCGAGGCCGGAATCGGACACGCGGCGTCGCTGGAATCCCGATGCTTGCGCGACAGGTAGAACGCAGCGACCAGGGCGCGACGCTCTTCGCCGGTCAGCTCGGAGTCCATGTCGGCAATCAAGTCGCGTCGACGTCCCAGCAATTGCTTGAACGCCTCGAGCATCATGGCGTCCTTGCTTTCGAAGTGCGCATAGAAACCTCCGACGGTCAGGCCTGCAGCGCCCATCACTTCGCCCACGCTGGGATCTGCTGGGCCACGCTGGATCAGTGCGGCGCTGGCAGCCTTGAGGATGCGTTCGCGGGTTTGAGCTTTTTTATCGTTCATCGTTGCCTCCGAATATTACGACTAGAATATTATTCGCATAATAATATTCTGCAAGTCGAGGATATGACCGCTGGTCTGAAGCACAGTGTAAGGAAAAAGGAGATTTGGCCAAATGCCAGACAAACAAAAGGGCCATTCAATAATTGAATGACCCTTATAAATCCCGCAGAGCGGGTAATCGTGGCGTCCCCTAGGGGACTCGAACCCCTGTTACCGCCGTGAAAGGGCGGTGTCCTAGGCCACTAGACGAAGGGGACACAAACCCTTCTATACAGCTGATCAGTGCTGAGATCTGATCTGATTCAAGGCCGGTGTGGCCAGACCTTGAACTGTAAATTGGTGGAGCTAAGCGGGATCGAACCGCTGACCTCCTGCATGCCATGCAGGCGCTCTCCCAGCTGAGCTATAGCCCCGGATTTTTCGCCTCGCGGCGGAGTGACATCTTGCAACATCACTTCTGTAAAACTGGCGTCCCCTAGGGGACTCGAACCCCTGTTACCGCCGTGAAAGGGCGGTGTCCTAGGCCACTAGACGAAGGGGACGCAAACCCTTCTATACAACTGATCAACGCTGAGTGTTGATCGCTTCGGAGCCGGTGTGGCCAGGCTTCGAAGTGTAAATTGGTGGAGCTAGACGGGATCGAACCGTCGACCTCTTGCATGCCATGCAAGCGCTCTCCCAGCTGAGCTATAGCCCCTCATCGTTGATGTCATCGCTGAGGACGGGGCGAATCTTAAGGGCGTATCGAAAGCCTGTCAAACTTATTTTTGAAAAATTTCAAAGTTTTTTGTCGGCATAACAATCACTTACCGCCCTCCCCCCGAAAATCCGGGGGAAAAACGCCGAAGGCCGGAATCAAACGATCCCGGCCTTCGGTGGTTACTGCAGAGTCAGACGTGCTCAGGCAATCGCGCCCAGCAGCTTTTCCCACTCTTTGTTTTCTTTCTTCGACACACCGCCCAGCAGGTCGATCGCCTGGCGCAGACGGAAACGGGTCAGGTCCGGGCCGAGGATTTCCATTGCATCGAGCACCGACACCGAACTGGCCTGCCCGGTGATGGCGGCAAACATCAGCGGCATCGCGTCACGCAATTTCAGCTCGAGGGATTCGACCACTGCCTGAATCGTTGCGGTGATGTTGTCCTTCTCCCACTGCCGCAGGCTTTCCAGCTTCCACAGGATCAGTTGCATCAGTTGACGCACCTGGTCACCCGAGAGCTTTTTCGACTCGAACAGCTTGGCATCCGGGTTCACGCCACCGGCAAAGAAGAAGCCGCCCAGCGGTGCAACCTGGCTGAAGGTTTCCACGCGACCCTGCACCAGCGGTGCGATCTTCATCATGTATTCGGAGTTGAACGCCCACTTCTGCACGCGTGCGGCGAACTCTTCCACCGGCAGGTCACGCAGCCACTGACCGTTGAGCCACGACAGTTTCTCGATGTCGAAGATCGGCCCGCCGAGCGACACGCGCTTGAGGTCGAAGTTGTCGACCATTTCCTGCAGCGAGAACTTCTCGCGCTCGTCCGGCATCGACCAGCCCATGCGACCGAGGTAGTTGAGCATCGCTTCCGGCATGAAGCCCATGCGCTCGTAGAACGTCACCGAGGTCGGGTTCTTGCGCTTGGACAGCTTGCTCTTGTCCGGGTTGCGCAGCAGCGGCATGTAGCACAGCTCCGGTTGTTCCCAGCCGAAGTATTCGTACAGCAGAATCAATTTCGGCGCCGATGGCAGCCATTCTTCGCCCCGCAGCACATGGGTGATACCCATCAGGTGGTCGTCGACCACGTTGGCGAGGAAGTACGTCGGCAGGCCGTCGGTCTTCATCAGCACTTGCATGTCCATGCGATCCCACGGGATCTCGACATCGCCGCGCAACATGTCCGGCACTACGCAGACGCCTTCGGTCGGCACTTTCATGCGGATCACGTGCGGTTCGCCAGCCGCCAGACGGGCCGCGACCTCTTCCTTCGACAGCAGCAGCGCGCGGCCGTCGTAACGCGGGGTTTCGCCGCGCGCCATCTGCTCGGCGCGCATCTGGTCCAGCTCTTCAGCGGTGCAGAAGCACGGGAACGCGTGGCCCATGTCGACCAGTTGCTGGCAATACTTCTGATAGATATCGCCACGCTCGCTCTGCCGATACGGACCGTGCGGGCCGCCAACGTCCGGGCCTTCGCTCCAGTCGATACCCAGCCAGCGCAGGGCGTCGAAGATCTGCTGTTCGGACTCGCGGGTCGAACGCAACTGGTCAGTGTCTTCGATGCGCAGGATGAACTCACCGCCATGCTGCTTGGCAAAGCAGTAGTTGAACAATGCGATGTAAGCGGTACCTACGTGGGGGTCCCCGGTAGGCGATGGCGCGATGCGAGTGCGGACGGTGGTCATGGCATGTCTCGAAAAGAATGAAAAGCAAAGAACAATCAAGCCGCGAATGGTAACAGGCGACACCCGCCCCGCTCCAGCGGACAGGGCATTTAAGCCAAGTTTGCGTCTGTAACGCCCATAGACCGTGGTGACGGGCCGAATATCAGCCATTGGCATTTACCGTTTATCGGCTGTATGCCAGATTCAGCCGCAGAGAACTTTCCTTACAATTCCTCGACTACAGTTTGCCTCATGCCTGCCCAACTCAAGCGTCGCCTGTTTATTTTCCTGCTGCTGGTTCTGTTGATTGCCGGGGGCTTCTTCGCCCATTGGTTTTTCAAGGGCCGGTTTTACGAAAGCACCGATAACGCCTATGTCCAGGGCGAGATCACCCGCGTCTCCAGCCAATTGAGCGCACGCATCGACGAAGTGCTGGTGCAGGACAACCAGCATGTGGAAAAGGGCCAGTTGCTGGTGCGCCTTGAACCCGCTGATTTCCGCCTGGCCGTCGATCGCGCCAACGCCGCCCTCGCCACCCGCGAAGCCGAGCGTTTGCAGGCACAGAGCAAGTTGACTCAGCAGGCCAGTCTGATCGCCTCCAGTGACGCACAAGTCGCCGCATCGCAGGCCACGCTGGGCCGCTCGCAGGTCGATTTGTCGCGCGCCGAAACCCTGCGCAAACCCGGTTACGTTTCCGAGGAGCGGGTGACCACCCTCTCCGCTGACGCCCATATCGCCCGCTCGCAAGTGGCAAAGGCCCAGGCCGATGCACAGAGCCAGCGCCAGCAGGTCAACGCACTGACTGCCGAGATCAAACGCCTCGACGCGCAGATCGCCAACGCCCGCGCCGATCTGGCGCAAGCCGAACTCAACCTGACCCGCAGCGAAATCCACGCGCCGATTAGCGGCATGGTCGGCCAGCGTGCTGCACGCAATGGCCAGGTGGTGCAGGCCGGCGCCTATCTGCTGTCGATCGTCCCCGATGAAGACATCTGGGTGCAGGCCAACTTCAAGGAAACTCAGATCGGCCGCATGCTCCCCGGACAAAAAGCCGAGCTGACCTTCGACGCCTACAGTGACACGCCGATCGAAGCACGGGTCGACAGCCTGTTCGCCGCCTCCGGTGCGCAGTTCAGCCTGCTGCCGCCGGACAACGCCACCGGCAACTTCACCAAAGTCGTGCAGCGGATTCCGGTGAAACTGACGTTCAAGGCCGACAACCCGCTGCACGGCAAGATCCGCCCGGGCATGTCGGTCACCGCCACCGTGAATATCAAAGACGCCCCAGACAATGGCCGGTGATTCGCTGATCCGCCCGGTCGGCGAACCGACCCGGCGGGACTGGATCGCGGTGATGAGCGTAATGCTCGGCGCCTTCATGGCAGTGCTCGACATTCAGATCACCAACTCTTCGCTCAAGGACATTCAGGGCGCGCTGTCGGCGACGCTGGAAGAAGGCTCGTGGATTTCCACCTCATACCTGGTCGCGGAAATCATCATGATCCCGCTGACCGCGTGGCTGGTGCAGCTGCTCTCGGCGCGTCGGCTGGCGGTGTGGGTGTCGCTGGGTTTTCTGATTTCATCCTTGCTATGTTCGATGGCCTGGAGCCTCGAAAGCATGATCGTCTTTCGTGCCATGCAAGGCTTCACCGGCGGCGCGCTGATTCCGCTGGCGTTCACCCTGACCCTGATCAAACTCCCCGAACACCACCGCGCCAAAGGCATGGCGATGTTCGCCATGACCGCGACCTTCGCCCCGTCCATCGGCCCGACACTGGGCGGCTGGCTCACGGAAAACTGGGGCTGGGAATACATTTTCTACATCAACATCCCGCCGGGGCTGATCATGATCGCCGGACTGATGTACGGACTGGAAAAGAAGGAAGCGCACTGGGAACTGCTGAAAAGCACCGACTACACCGGGATTCTCACACTGGGTGTCGGCCTCGGTTGTCTGCAGGTATTTCTCGAAGAAGGCCATCGCAAGGACTGGCTCGAATCGAACCTGATCGTGACCTTGGGCAGCATTGCCCTGCTGAGCCTGATCACCTTCGTCATCGTGCAGATTTCCAAACCCAATCCGCTGATCAACCTCGGCATTCTGCGCAATCGCAACTTCGGCCTGTCGAGCATTTCCAGCCTCGGCATGGGCGTCGGCTTGTATGGCTCGATTTATCTGCTGCCGCTGTACCTGGCGCAGATCCAGAACTACAACGCCCTGCAGATCGGTGAAGTGATCATGTGGATGGGCGTGCCGCAGCTCTTCCTGATTCCGCTGGTGCCGAAGCTGATGAAGTTCGTGTCGCCGAAGTGGCTGTGCACCTTGGGCTTTGGCTTGTTCGGGCTGGCGAGTTTTTCGTCGGGGGTGCTCAACCCGGATTTCGCCGGGCCGCAGTTCAATCAGATCCAGATCATCCGCGCGCTGGGTCAGCCGCTGATCATGGTCACCATTTCGCTGATCGCCACGGCGTACATCCTGCCGCAGGACGCGGGGTCGGCATCGAGTCTGTTCAACATCCTGCGCAACCTGGGTGGTGCGATCGGCATTGCCCTGCTCGCCACGCTTTTGGATGCGCGGACCAAGACCTACTTCGATTATCTGCGTGAGTCGATTGTGCCAACCAACCCGCAAGTGGCCGAACGCATGGCCTCAATGACCGACCGGTTTGGCAGCGACACCGCGGCGCTGGGCAAGATGAGCGAGATCGTGCATCAGCAGGCGCTGATCATGGCCTATAACGATGCGTTTCACTTTGTCGGGATTGCGCTGGGGATCAGCATGCTGGCGATTTTGCTGACCAGAAAATTGCCGGCGGGGTTGAAGGCTGGGGAAGCTCACTGATTTCTGTGGTGTCTGCACTGGCCTCTTCGCGAGCAAGCCCGCTCCCACAAGTTTCTTTGGTGATCACACATTTTGTGCACACCATCAATCCTTGTGGGAGCTGGCTTGCCAGCGATGGGGCCAAGTCAGTTCTCACAGGCTTCTTTGGTGATCACACATTTTGTGTACACCATCAATCCCTGTGGGAGCGGGCTTGCTCGCGAAGAGGCCCGGTCAGACGATGAAGATCAAACCGCCAACAGCCGCTCGCGAAGTTTGGCAATCTCATCGCGCATCTGCGCCGCCGCTTCAAATTCCAGATCCCGCGCCAGCTGATACATCTTCTCTTCCAGCGCCCGAATACGCTTGGTGATTTCGCTCGGCGAGCGCAGTTCGGCTTCGTACTTGGCGCTTTCTTCGGCAGCCTTGGCCATGCCCTTGCGCTTCTTGCTGCGCGAGCCGGGTACGGTGGCGCCTTCCATGATGTCGGCGACGTCCTTGAACACACCCTTCGGCGTGATGCCGTTTTCCAGGTTGAAGGCGATCTGCTTGTCGCGACGACGCTCGGTCTCGCCAATCGCCCGCTCCATCGAGCCAGTGATGCGATCAGCGTAGAGAATCGCCCGGCCATTGAGGTTCCGCGCCGCCCGGCCGATGGTCTGGATCAGCGAGCGCTCGGAACGCAGGAAGCCTTCCTTATCCGCGTCGAGAATCGCCACCAGCGACACTTCCGGCATGTCCAGACCTTCACGCAGCAGGTTGATCCCCACCAGCACATCGAAGGTGCCGAGGCGCAGATCGCGAATGATCTCGACCCGCTCGACCGTGTCGATGTCCGAGTGCAGATAACGCACGCGCACGCCGTGGTCGGCGAGGTAATCGGTGAGGTCTTCGGCCATGCGTTTGGTCAGCGTGGTGACCAGCACCCGCTCCTCGACCGCCACGCGTTTGGTGATTTCCGAGAGCAGGTCATCAACCTGGGTCAGCGCCGGACGCACTTCAACCTGCGGGTCGACCAGACCGGTCGGGCGCACCACTTGCTCGACCACGCGCCCGGCATGCTCGGCCTCGTAGTTACCCGGGGTCGCCGAGACGAAAATGGTCTGCGGGCTCACCCCTTCCCACTCGTCAAAACGCATCGGCCGGTTGTCCAGCGCCGATGGCAAGCGGAAGCCGTATTCGACCAGGGTTTCCTTACGCGAACGGTCACCCTTATACATCGCGCCGACTTGCGGCACGCTGACGTGGGATTCGTCGATCACCAGCAAGGCGTCGGCCGGCAGATAGTCATACAGCGTCGGCGGCGCGGCACCGGCCGGGCGCCCGGACAGGTAGCGCGAGTAGTTTTCGATGCCGTTGCAGTAACCCAGTTCGAGGATCATTTCCAGGTCGAAACGGGTGCGCTGTTCAAGGCGCTGGGCCTCGACCAGTTTGTTGTTGCTGCGCAGGTATTCGAGGCGCTCCTGCAACTCGACTTTGATGTGCTCGATGGCGTCGAGCAGGGTCTCGCGCGGCGTCACGTAGTGACTCTTCGGGTAGAAGGTGAAGCGCGGCATCTTGCGGATGACTTCGCCGGTCAGCGGGTCGAACGCGGAAATGCTCTCGACCTCGTCATCGAACAGCTCGATGCGGATCGCTTCTAGATCGGACTCCGCCGGATAGATGTCGATCACATCCCCGCGCACCCGGAAGGTCGCCCGGGCAAAATCCATGTCGTTGCGGGTGTATTGCAGATCGGCCAGACGCCGCAGCAAGGCGCGCTGATCGAGTTTGTCGCCGCGATCGACGTGCAGCACCATCTTCAAATAGGTTTCCGGGCTACCCAGACCGTAGATGCACGACACCGTGGTGACGATGATCGCGTCCTTGCGCTCGAGCAACGCTTTGGTCGCCGACAGACGCATCTGCTCGATGTGGTCGTTGATCGACGCGTCCTTCTCGATGAAGGTGTCGGACGACGGCACATAGGCTTCGGGCTGGTAGTAGTCGTAGTAGGAAACGAAATACTCGACCGCGTTGTTCGGGAAGAACGCCTTGAACTCGCCATACAGTTGCGCGGCGAGGGTCTTGTTCGGCGCCAGCACCAGCGTCGGGCGCTGTACCTGCGAGATGACATTGGCGATGCTGAAGGTCTTGCCCGAGCCGGTCACACCGAGCAGCGTCTGGTGCGCCAGCCCGGCTTCGATGCCCTCCACCAATTGGCGGATGGCTTCAGGCTGATCGCCGGCGGGCTCGAAGCGGGTGACTAGCTGGAATTCGGACATACACACCTCTGGGATCGCGGCTCGCGCAGAAAACAGCCGAGCCACGGGGATGACCGCAAACGACCGTTGTCGCCCAAGGAAAAACGAAGATTGTGCTCAATGTGGAGCCGATTGCCTCGCCTTTCAAGGCAAACGTCCTACATCCGGTAAAGTCTCTGACAGAGTCAATAGACTAACGGTCAAGAAATAATCGGAAAAACTTGCCTGAAAAGCTGAATCGCCTGTCGCCATCGCTCAGTGATGGCCTCTATACTAGCTCCCCGTTTGTGCACCGCTCTAGTGCATTCGGCTGGAGCGCGACACGTCCCTCCACTCTCCATTCAGAGCCGCCGTAATAATGAGCCTGTTCTCCGCTGTCGAAATGGCACCCCGCGATCCAATCCTGGGCCTCAACGAAGCATTCAACGCCGATACCCGGACCACCAAGGTCAACCTGGGTGTAGGTGTTTACTGCAACGAAGAGGGGCGAATTCCCCTGCTGCGCGCGGTGATCGAAGCCGAAACCATTCGCGCTGCTCAGCACGCCTCCCGTGGCTATCTGCCGATCGACGGCATCGCGGCCTACGACCAGGCGGTGCAAAAGCTGCTGTTCGGTAACGACTCGCCGCTGATCGCTGCCGGTCGCATCGTCACCACTCAGGCTGTCGGCGGTACCGGCGCACTGAAAATCGGTGCCGACTTCCTCAAGCAACTGCTGCCGAACGCCGTCGTGGCGATCAGCGACCCGAGCTGGGAAAACCACCGCGCGCTGTTCGAAACCGCTGGCTTCCCGGTGCAGAACTACCGTTACTACGACGCTGCCACCCACGACGTGAACCGTGCCGGCATGCTCGACGACCTCAACGCCCTGCCGAACGGCTCGATCGTTGTGCTGCACGCCTGCTGCCACAACCCGACCGGCGTCGACCTGACCCCGGCCGACTGGAAAAACGTTCTGGAAGCGGTCAAGGCCAAAGGTCACGTGCCGTTCCTCGACATGGCTTACCAGGGTTTCGGCGACGGCATCGACGAAGACGCGGCGGCTGTGCGCCTGTTCGCTGAATCGGGCCTGACTTTCTTCGTCTCGAGTTCGTTCTCCAAGTCGTTCTCGCTGTACGGCGAGCGCGTTGGCGCCCTGTCGATCGTCAGCGAATCGAAAGAAGAAAGCGCGCGCGTGCTGTCGCAGGTCAAGCGTGTGATCCGTACCAACTACTCCAACCCGCCGACCCACGGTGCAAGCATCGTCGCCGCTGTGTTGAACAGCCCGGAACTGCGCGCCCAGTGGGAAGCGGAACTGGCAGAAATGCGTCTGCGCATTCGCGGCATGCGCGAGCAGATGGTTGCCCTGCTGGCCGAGAAAGCCCCACAGCGTGACTTCAGCTTCGTCGGCCGTCAGCGCGGCATGTTCTCCTACTCCGGCCTGACCACCGAACAGGTGCACCGCCTGCGTAACGAGTTCGGTATCTACGCCCTGGATACCGGCCGCATCTGCGTCGCGGCACTGAACCAGAGCAACATCAAAGCGGTCACGGATGCGATCGTTCAGGTCATCTGATTTCGCCTGGCAATGAAAAACGGGAAGCCTTGGGGCTTCCCGTTTTTTATTTGTCCGAAGGAATGCAACATTCCCTCTAAACTGCACACAAATCTGAATTGTGGGAGCGGGCTTGCTCGCGAAAGCGGTGTATCAGCCAAAGATCATGGCGACTGACCCGACGCTTTCGCGAGCAAGCCCGCTCCCACAGGTTTCGTATATATCCAGGAATTCTGTGAGAACCCAAATGAAAAACGACAACCTGCGCGCCGACCGAGACGATCTGGATGATTTCATCCCTCGCACCACGGCCAAGCGCGACAAGAGCCTGGTACTGCAAGTCGCAGCGGGCGTGTTCCTTGGTGGCCTGGCCTTGTGGCTGGTGCAACTGGCCGCCACCGCGGCTTATGCCAAGCTGATGCTCGGCACCATCACTTTCGGCGGTTAAGCCAGTTCCGTCGCACGCTGACTGGCCGCATCGTCATAGGCGACGTACAGCGATTCGGCGATCTGGCTTTTGATTGCCTTGGTGCTTTCCAGGCCGAGCACGAAACCTTCGGCCTTGCCGCCGGCGCGATTCAACTCTTCAGCGGTGCTGGCCTGGGTAATCGCGTCGAAGAGTTTCTCGGCGTGCGGGCCGACCCCTTTGGGCAGGCTGATCTGCGTGACGCTCATACGAACACCTCGCGTGAAAGAGAAATCAGAACGGTTTGAGTCATGGCGCGTACCTTTTGGCGAATGGCCGGCAGCGCGTGTGTCCACTTCCGGGCAGCCATGGTAGACCTGTGAGGCGGTTCTGGTAATCGCTAATCGCTGACAAAGCACCGTCCGTCCTGCTCAAACCAGAAATTTTATATCCCGTGCTTGACTTCTCTTTTTGAATCAGTAACATACGCACCAATTCCGCAATAGCTCAGTTGGTAGAGCAAATGACTGTTAATCATTGGGTCCCTGGTTCGAGTCCAGGTTGTGGAGCCAAATAGCAAAGCCCCTGAATCGAAAGATTCAGGGGCTTTTTTGTGGGCGATGGAAAATCTGCTGCGAAACGAAAAGGGCCGATCTGTCTCACAACAGATCGGCCCTTTTCATGCATTCAGCGATCAGACGTGTTCGCTGCTCTTCACTTGGGGCTTCGGCGTACCGTGACCGTGGTCATGATCGGCATCGACCTCGATCACCGGCACTTCCTTGCCATCGCAATCGTGCAGCTTACCGTCGCTGAAGTAATCGCCTTCACGCAGCGCCGCCAGGTCGCGATAACGCAGGGTGCGCTCTTCCGCTGCGGCAAACACCGACTGCTGGTCCGAATTGCCGGCAGTGAAGTGGTTGAAAGTCAGGTTCAGCACGATCGCCATGATCGCCGACGAGCTGATGCCCGAGTGGAAAATGGTCGCGAACCAGCTCGGGAAATGATCGTAGAAGTTCGGTGCGGCAATCGGGATCATTCCGAAGCCGATCGAGGTTGCGACGATGATCAGGTTGACGTTGTTGCGGTAATCGACCTTCGACAGCGTGCGAATCCCGCTCGCCGCCACCGTCCCGAACAGCACGATACCGGCACCGCCCAGCACTGACGTCGGCACCGCAGCGATCACCCGCCCCATGAACGGCAGCAGGCCGAGGATCACCAGGAAAACACCGCCGGTGGCCACGACATAACGGCTCTTGATTCCGGTCACCGCCACCAGCCCGACGTTCTGCGCGAAGGCGCTCTGGGTGAACGAACCGAAGATCGGCGCAAACATGCTCGACAGCATGTCCGCGCGCAGACCGTTGCCCAGGCGCTTGGAGTCGACTTTGGTGCCGATGATCTCACCGACCGCCAGAATGTCTGCCGAGGTTTCCACCAGCGTCACCATGACCACAATGCACATCGACAGGATCGCGGCGAAGTGGAAGGTCGGCATGCCGAAGTGAAACGGCGTCGGAAAGCCGAACATCGGCCCTTGGGCGACACCGGAGAAATCCGCCATGCCGAGGAACACCGCGAGAATCGTGCCGATCACCATGGCCAACAGGATCGACAAACGCGAGATGGTCGAGCTGCCGACCTTGCTCAACAGCAACACCAGTACCAGCGTCACCGCCGCCAGACCGATGTTCTGCATGCTGCCGAAGTCCGGCGCATGGCTGTTGCCACCCATGGCCCAACGCGCGGCCACCGGCATCAGCGTCAGACCGATGGTAGTGATCACGATGCCGGTTACCAGCGGTGGGAAAAACTTGGTGATTCGCGAGAACACCGGGGTGATCAGCAAGCCGATCAACGACGCGGCAATCACCGCGCCCAGCACAGACTGGAAGCCGCCCTCCCCGCCACTGCTGACGATGGCAACCATGGTCGCCACACCGGAGAACGACACACCCTGCACCAGCGGCAACTGACAGCCAAAAAACGGTAGACCCAGGGTTTGCAGCAGTGTCGCCAGCCCCCCCGCAAACAATGAAGCAGCAATCAACAAACCAATGTCCGCCGGCGACAGCCCGGCCGCCTGGCCGATGATCAGTGGCACCGCAACGATACCGCCGTACATGGTCAGAACATGTTGCAGGCCGTAAGCCATATTCGCGCCGACCCCGAGATTTTCGTCCTCGGGCCGTTGGTGTGAAACATGGGGCGTTTTCATGTGGGGGGTTCCCTGGTTTTTGTTATGCGCACACTGTATTCAATACTCGTGACAAATGTCCATAGAGTTGTATACAACTTATCAGTCACATAATGGATAGGTAGCCATCCAAGCTTCTATCCCGGCGCTTCGATCCCCCACAAATCCGGGAACACACCCACTCCTGTCCCCGGTTTTTATCTCACCAGGCTGATAGTGTTCATGGCGACCAGCGGCGCTCAATTAGACCCGTGTCGCATGGTCAGGCTGGCAGAATCATCCGCCCCAGCGCCTGGCGCACATGCGGCTGGTCAGGCACGCGCAGGCCGAATTCCTGCTCCAGCACTTCAAGCAGTTCATCGACATCCGCCACCTCGCGTCGCTCGCTGGCGGCGCCCATATGATGAATCGCGAAACTGCCGTTGTTCAGGGTCCGGCGCCAGCCATCGCCAGTGCGCGCAACCATCAGCCGCTGAGCAAACGGTGATTCCGGATGAGTCGATACGTACCAGTTGCCGAGGGTGTAATCGATGTCTTCCTGGCGTTGCAGATCAAACAGGTACATCGCGCGCCATTCGCCGGCGACATTGGCGCGCAGCATGTAGCCATCGGCCTGTTTCTCGATGCGATAGGACTCGTGCGGCGTCGCCTGTTCAGCCTCGGTATCGAGCAGCAGCGGCGCGGTCGGCACCATACCGCCAAAGCCGACGTCGGTGATGTAGCGCTCGCCATCGATGATTACCAGGCTCAAGCGATGGGTACGCGCCGTCCACGTGCCTTCGGGTTGCGCCAGCACCACACGCCCGGAGATGCCACGGGCGTCGAAGCCCAGCTCCAGCAATAACGCCAGAAACAGATTGTTCAGCTCGTAGCAGTACCCGCCACGGCCACCGTGGAGAACCTTTTGTTCGACCGACGCCAGATCGATCAGCACCGGTGCACCCGTGATCGTCGACAGATTCTCGAAGGGAAAGATGCCGGTATGGCGCAACTGCAACTGCCGCAGGGTTTCCAGCGTCGGTGCCGGTGGGGCATCGAAGCCCAGGTGTTGCAGGTACAACGTCGGATTCGCCAGACGTGGCTCGCTCATTGCTCAGTCCTTTTGCATGTGGCCGCGGATCGCTGCGCCGCTGGCCGACATGTATACGGGATTGGGCGCCGATTCCGACAATTGATTTCGCCAATCAACGTTACCGACGTTTGCGCGAACCGATGCGAATCCAGGTCGGCGCATGGTCGCTGGCATGCGGTTCGTTGCGCACCCAGGCGTCTACACCGGCTTCGTGCAAGTACGGGCTGAGTGCCGGATTGAGCAGCAGATGATCGATGCGCAGGCCAGAGTTGGTTTGCCAATGCTGACGAAAGTAATCCCAGAACGTGTAGAGGCGATCGTCGGGATACAGATGGCGCAGCGAATCGGTCCAGCCCTGATCAAGCAGCCGTTGATAACACTCGCGGCTTTCGGGTTGCAGCAGCGCATCCTTGAGCCACGAGCGGGTGTTGTAGATGTCCATGTCGGTGGGCACCACGTTGTAATCGCCAGCGAGCACCACCGGATGATCGCTGCCTTGCAGATCCTTGGCGTAGCGGATCAAGCGCTCGAACCAGGCCAGTTTGTAGTCGAACTTCGGCCCCGGCTGCGGGTTGCCGTTGGGCAGGTACAGGCAGCCGACCAATACCCCGTGCACCGCCGCTTCCAGATAACGACTGTGCTTGTCCTCGGGATCGCCCGGCAGGCCGCGGCGGCTCTCCAGCGGTTGCGCATCGCGGGCGAGGATCGCCACCCCGTTCCATGACGCCTGACCGTGCCAGATCGCGCCATAACCGGCGGCTTCAAGTTCAGCTACCGGAAACGCACTGTCGACTGACTTGAGTTCCTGCAGGCACGCGATGTCCGGTTGCTCGCGCTTGAGCCACTCCAGCAGGTTCGGCAAGCGTGCGCGCAGGCCGTTGACGTTGAACGTGGCGATCCGCAGGTTTTTCATCGTCCAGACTCCGGCGACAAGGTGTGAAAATTGTGACTCTGTAGCGGCGACGGTGGTTGCATCGGATCAACCGGCTGCGGCGTAATAGGCGCTCGCCACTGCCCCAAACTGCCGAGACCTGCTCCCAGGCTCACCACGCTGCAAGGCCCGCGCATCCTCCTGCGCCCGCTTCAGTACACCGACGCCGACGCCCTGCTCCAGGCCGCCGCTGACGGCGAACTGTGGAACCTCACCGTCACCGTGGTGCCTTCGGCGAGCACCATCGACAGCTACCTGAAGAAGGCCCTGGACGGCCGCGACGCCGGCACGGTCATGCCCTTTGTGATTGTGTTGAAGGATAGCGGCGAGGTCATCGGCTCGACCAGTTTCTGGAAGATCGACCCGCTCAATCGCAAGCTGGAAATCGGCAGCAGCTGGATCTCCGCGCGCTGGCAGAAATCCTTCGTCAACACCGAAGCCAAATACCTGATGTTGCGTCACGCCTTCGAGGTGCTCGACTGCGTGCGAGTGCAGTTCACCACCGACGAGAACAACCAGAAGTCGCGCAACGCGATTCTGCGCCTCGGAGCGCAACAGGAAGGCATCGTGCGCCACGAGCGGATCATGCCGGACGGGCGCAAGCGCAACTCGGTGCGCTTCAGCATCATCGATGACGAGTGGCCGCAGGTGCGTCAGGCGCTGGAGCAGAAACTGGCTGACGACAGGCGCTGAGGCTGAACAACCGCTCGTCAGCCAATCGGCACCAACGGGCAAAAGTGTCAGACCAAAGTCAGGTAACCGACCCTTACTGGAGACGTACCATGACCACACGCACCCTCACCTCTTTGTTGCTCGCCGGCCTGCTCGCCGCCACCTCGGCTGCCAGCTTCGCGGCGAACGACAGTTCTGGCACATCGAGTACCAACCCCGACGTCAACAAAAGCACGCCTAAGCCGCCGGACAACACCCCGGGTGCGCCTGCCGGCAGTAACGGCGCTGGTAGCCCTGGTTCTGGCAACGGCACCGGCACCAACGGCGGCGCCATGGGTTCGGGCTCCGGCGCTGGCGGTGGCACAGGCGCGGCCGGGGGCGGAACCGGCGGTGCGGGCGGTGGCTCGGGCAGCTGAACGAACCGGCGTTACGGTTGGTGATGAGACCCGCGTGAGGGAGCTTGCTCCCTCACCCTTTTTGAAGCGTCGAAACGTCAGCGATCCGAACGAATCAACTCGGCAAAGCCTGCATCCAGCGACAACACCGCCGCGCGATTGCGGCCGGCATTTTTCGCCTGATACAGCGCTGCGTCAGCCCGCTGGATAAACACTTCGAGGCTGTCATTGCCGCTGGGAATGAATGAATAGCAGCCCAGGCTCACCGTCAGATACCCGGTCGGCGAGCCGCTGTGGGTGATGCGTTTGTCCATCACGCTGCGACGGATCTGCCCGGCAATCGCCAGCGCGCCGTTGATGTCGGTGTCCGGCAACAGCACCGCAAACTCCTCACCACCGTAACGCACCGCCAGGTCAGACTTGCGCTGGGTACAATTCTTCAGCACCTGCGCCACCTGCGTCAGGCAGTGATCACCCGCCACGTGACCGTAGGCATCGTTGTAGCGCTTGAAGAAATCGATATCGAGCATGATCAGACCGACCGGACTCGACTGCCGTGCGCCCCGGGCGAATTCGATCTCCAGAGATCGCTCGAACAGCCGCCGGTTTGCCAGCCCTGTCAGGCTGTCGTGGGTAGCGATCTGCTCCAGTGCGCGCTGCGCCTTGCGCAGGTTTTTCTCGATACGCTCGCCGTCGCGCACCTGATGAATGAACACCCAGCCGAACAGGCCGACGCCAAGAATCACCAGCGCCACAATCACGCTGGACTGAAAGGCCCGCTCATACCAACCCTTGAGAATCGTATCGCGCGATGACGCCGCCGCGACCACCAGCGGATACGACGCCAATTGCCGGTAGCCGTACAGACGCACCACGCCATCGACCACCGACTTGATCATCGCGGTACCGGCCGGGGCTTCGGGCAACAGCTTCTGGTAAATCCTGCCTTTGGCCAGCGACGAACCGATCAGGCCTTCGTCGAACGGCCGCCGCGCCAGCAACGTGCCGTCCTTGAGGCCGAGAAACATGATGCCGTTGTCATCGAGGCTGAAGCTTTTGAAGAACCGGTCGAAGTACGCCATCTTGATCCCGGCCATCAGCACGCCCTGGAAATTGCCGGCACGGTCGTTGATGCGTTTCGAGATCGGGATGATCCACTCGCCATTCTCACGGCTGCGAATCGCCGGGCCGATGTGCGCCACGGAGGACACGTTCTGCTGGTGAAACTTGAAGTACTCACGGTCGGCCACACCATTGCCACGAGGCAGATCCGTAAATGACGTGATCACCCACTGACCGTCGCGATCGAACAGGAACATGCCATGCAACTGTTCCAGTTGTTGCACCCGACGCGCGAAGGTTTTTTGCAGACGTGGTCGTTGCGCGGCGCCGTAACCATCGTCCTCGACCCAATCGACCAGGCTGGTGAGCACCAGATCGGCGGCCAGAAACGTGTCTTCGGCCTGCTGCGCCATGGCCCGGGTCAGGTTGGTGGAGGCGATCTGCGCATTTGCCAGATCCTGGCGTCGGGTCTGCTCCAGTTGCAGATACAGCAAGCCGGACAGGCACAGGCACACCGCAACGATGAACAGCGCTGCCGCCTTGCGCAGCGGCAGGCGTTTAAGCGTGCCGGGAGTCTGATGCGGATCGTGAATGGGGATTGGCAAAAACGTGTCCTGGGCAGGTACGACAGGGGCCGCAGCCCGAAACCCTTACTTTTCGTGAGCGTAGCCCACCGGGGTGCGCACAGCAAACCCGCCGCGCCAACACTCGCCCGCCCCGTTGTATCGGCGCGCAAGAGATTTGGATGAACGCTGTGCCTCGATTTATTTTCAGTTGTGGTTTTGCGCGTGATCACCCTAGCGTATATGCGCCGGGCAATCGCGTGGGGCACCGATTACGCCTATCGGGGTTTGTTGATTTCGCGCAGCAGGTCCGCAACTGGCAGGTTCATGGTGTTTGAGTAGTAGGGTTTGTAGCCGTACGCGGTGACGACGACTTTGCAGGGGATTTGTTGTTTGTTGGCGAGGAGGTGATTCAGTTCTGTCACTGAAAGATTTCTCTCAGAACTTCGGTTGCTGGAAGTTTCACTGAGGAATGCGCGAGTAAGGTAGGAAAACTTTCCCTTGTTGTTTTCATTTTTTTCCGACCGTATCAAACCGGAGGCGGAAAACTGTATGGCTTTGCCTACTGAGAAATCATGATCATCCGCCAATGCGCAATGAAGCATGCCCGAAATCATCCCAACTCGCTCCCCGCGATCAAAAAGATCCAACACATCAACGTCCGACTGATACCGGATGATGTATAGCAGCGACTTTTCTCTTTCCACAGATTCGAAGCTCAGGTTTGCGGGAGGCTTTGTGTGGTCTTTCGCACAACCTGAGCAAATAACGAGCAAGCAACAAATGAGCACCCTGTACATCATGGAAAATCCTTCATGATTGAGTCGAAAAGCATATCGGCTGCCGATTTGCTCCCCGCGATACGGGCAGTAAACAACCCCAATGCATTTGCATGATTAGTGTCTACATTGACGTTCAATGAAGGGCCACAGGAGATAAGCCACTTTTCACCAAAATCAGCGACCCCATCTGACGAATCTCTTTTAGTTGGCATCGCTTTGATATTGATCCAGTCGGCAGCAATTGGATTGGGGCGTTCGCGATAAATATCCGACCCCAACCAGATCAGGGCCCCTTCACCCACGGGATCAAGGGTAATCAGCATCTGAATCCTGTAACCCCATTCCGACATGATCTTTGTCAGATGCGCACCGTTCCACCCACCGAGGCTATGACCCACGATATAGACAGGACAGCTCTTGTAGGGGATCAGACTCAAGACATGTCGCTGAATATCCTGTTTTCCTCTGACTTCGTTATAGCCCAGCCACTCAGACTTATATTTACCCTCCTTTGCCAAGCTTGTCGTGCGCTCATCAAAGTCCTGCCGTGCCTCTTGGATGTTTCCATAAGGCCCCGAAAAATAATAACGTTCCTTATCCCCAGCGCCTCCGACGAAAACAACAATCGCCTTGGTACTCTCCACCGGCACCTGCTTGTCACTGACATCCTTCTTATCCGTCAGCGCATGTTCCTTGTGCAGCTTGTAATTGTTGCCTTTCGCGCACGTTACTGTTTCAGCGGCCATGCCTCACTCCTCCAAAAACAGCTTGATGGTTTCAGGCAGGTGCGAGCTGACTTCGTGGGTGAACCCGTTAGCGTCAGACACCCCGTGTTCCAGACGCCCGTCTGCACGCTGGATCACGTAGGGATGATTGGGCCAATCCGTCGAAATTCACATTCGGCGAGCCACTGGCAATCGGATTGGTGCCATGTCCCGGGAGCGGGCAGGCGGTTGGATCGGTGACGCGGGCGGCGGGTTTCCGCTCATGAACAGCTCCTTGCAGTGTTGCGGGTCATCCTTTGGGGGGCGCAAGCATGCGTGAATTTTCCGGGTGCTTCAAACCTTCAGGCGAAAAAAAGGCGCCTGCTTGGGCGCCCTTTCCTGTTCGTGAAACCGCTCACATCAACGCGACGGCGGTACCCGAATATCTCCCGCCCGGCACTGGGTCTTCACGCCCTTGCCGCACGCGCCGAACTGCAGATCCTTGCCCATGCACACTCGCACTTCCGAGAGTTCCGGGCCGCTGCAGATCACCGCGATGCCATCCGCCGGGATCCCCGGGTTGGCCTTGCGGAACAGGTCGGCGATTTCCTGGGCTTCGAAGTAGTACGAGGAACTGAACGGTTGCAGCTCTTGCGGGATTTTCACCGCGCCGACCGCTTTGTCCGCTTCGTCCAGATAACCCATCGCGCCCAGACCGCTGCAGGTGCCGTGCTTGGACCATTCGTGGTCAAGCAGTTTCTTGGTCGGGAACAGCGTCAGGCCTTTGGTCGTTTCCGCCGCCGACAACGTGGTCAGCGGTGGGCAGGACTCCGGCCAGCCGCCATTGGCGTATTGCGGCCACAGACCATGCAGCACAAAACCGTAGCCCTTGCCGGAACACTGCACGTCGTCCTTGTGTGTCAGGCAAAAGGTCGGCGACCAGGACAGCGTCAGCAGGTAGTAATCGAACTGCCCCGCCACCGCTTCCGTTTGCACCTTGCTGGCGTTCGACTGACGCGCCGAACTGAGGCCGATGCTACCGGCCGTCAGCGCAATCACTGCCAAAATTGTAAACAGCTTTTTCATCTACCCGCTCCTTGGGACGCCTGCGTCCGTGGTTTTCGATCCTGACCAGACTTGGCCAGCGCTGATTTCGACATGCTTGTGTTGCAAGCGCATGACGCAAGGCAACGCCGTACGCCGTTGAAAGGTCTACGATTAACAGGCAGACATCAAACCAAGGGATCCGAAATGAGTAAAGCAGACGAACTCGCCGCCAAACTCAAGCAAACACGGCACACCCATGCGGATGCCGCGCTGGAGATCGATTGCTGGCCGGCGCAGGTCTACGATCTGTACCACCGCATCGAGGGCTGGCTGCAGCCAGTCACCGAAGTCGGCCTGAAAATCCGCCGCAATCCGACCCACGTTTGCGAAAGCTCACCCGACGGCGAGAGCCACGATTACGCGATCGACCAACTGGTGATCGAAGCCAATCAACAAACTCTGACATTTGATCCCATCGCCCGGTTTACCAAGGACGGCGCCGGCCGCGTGCAGATCACCCTGCCCGAGCGCAACACCTATCTGCTGCGCACCGTCGATGAACATCACGAAAGCCATTGGTGGTTGCAAACGGTGGAAACCGGTCAGGAGCTGGATGCGATTGCCCTGACGGAGAACAATCTGTTGCAGGTGGTGCAGGAAGGTCTCGGCCTCTGACCGCGAGCTACCCATAGGGATCAGCGCCGAGAACGTGGTTAACTTCTCGCTCCGATCCCTTTGAAGCCCGACAGACATGCCCATCAATAAAAAACTGCTCTTGCTCGGTTCATTGCTCGCGCTGAATTTAAGCGCTCAGGCCGCCGAGCAACCGTCGCACCTCGACACCATCCAACAACAAGGCCAACTGCGCGTCTGCACCACTGGCGACTACAAGCCCTACACCTTCAAACGCAGCGACGGCGACTTCGAGGGTATCGACATCGCCATGGCGCGCTCGCTGGCCGACAGCCTCGGGGTGAAAGTCGAGTGGGTGCAAACCACCTGGAAAACCCTGATGCCGGACATGCAGGCCGGCAAGTGCGACATCGGCATGGGTGGCATTTCGGTGACGCTGGAGCGGCAGAAGAAAGCCTACTTCAGCAACACCCTCGACAGCGACGGCAAGATCCCGCTGGTGCGTTGTGCCGATCAGTCCAAGTACCAGACCGTCGAGCAGATCAACCAGCCCAACGTACGCCTGGTCGAACCGGCAGGCGGCACCAACGAAGCCTTCGTCCACGCCTTCCTGCCCAAGGCGCAACTGGCCCTGCACGACAACGTGACGATCTTCGAGCAACTACTCGACAACAAGGCTGACGTGATGATCACCGACGCCTCGGAAGCGCTGTATCAGCAGAAACTCAAACCGGGTTTGTGCGCGGTGAATCCGCACCAGTACATGCAGTACGGCGAAAAAGCGTACCTGCTGCCGCGCGATGACATCAGTTGGAAACTGTACGTGGACCAGTGGCTGCACCTGAGCAAAGTCACTGGCAGTTATCAGAAGGTCATTGGTGAGTGGCTGGCGCTGCCGCAGTAATCTTCCAGGCACAAACATTTGTGGCGAGGGAGCTTGCTCCCGCTGGGCTGCGCAGCAGACCTTCTTTTTGGGGGGCGCTGCGCGCCCCAGCGGGAGCAAGCTCCCTCGCCACAGGTTCAACCTCGATTTTGATCAATCGTCGTGCAACATCCCGGAGCTGTACTGGTTCAAGCTGCTACCAATACTGTTACCGCCGAATTTGAGGGTCGTTGCATTTGTGCGACCCTCCGGCGATTGGCAATCCGAGGAGAAACAACTGGTGGTGGTCAGCCCACCGGAGCCCGAACAGGCACTCAATACCGAGACAGCTGCAGCGATCAACAGCACTTTGACGACATTGGTGCACATGGTACGGCTCCCCTTGGGATGATCTTGTGCAAGCATCCTAGGCCTAAGTCGCGCCCGGCAAGATGAAATTTTGCTGATCGACAGCGCGGGTTCAGAATCCAGGGCTGCGGCAATCGGCTGGTCTGCCGACAACGCCGCAAAAGACTCTGTCACCCCATTGGAAAAACGCCCCCGGCCCGCTCATTCCCTTCCCGGTCTGGGTATCGCAATACGGCTACTGGTCTTGACCTCACGCAACGCCAGGCTGGACTGGATGGACGCAATCCCGACTTGGCGCCTGAGCACCTGCTCGATGAAATCGCTGTAGCTATCCAGATCCTCGGCCAGCACCTGCAACACATAATCGGCATCGCCGGTGATCTTGTGACAGGACAGCACCTGGGGCAGTTGCGCAATCACCGACTCGAAGGCGTCCGGCGCGTGATCGGCGTGGGTGGAAAAACGGATGTGCACGAACGCCATGATGTCCAGCCCGAGCATTCGCCGATCAAGGTTGGCCTGATAGCCCTTGATCACCCCGGCCTCCTCCATTCTTTTGCGCCGCCGCCAGCAAGGCGTAAGGCTCAACGACAGCCGCTCACTGAGTTCAGCGTTGGAAATACTGGCGTCTTCCTGCAACAACTCAAGAATCGCCAGGTCGGTCTCGTCGAGACTGATGCGTTTGGATGATTTTTTCTGCATGACGCCAATCCTGAGTAAGAACGCCCGATTAATCTACTGAATCAAGAAAACAAAGCAAAGAAAGCGCAGGTCAGCCGGAACAGAATATTTGCACTGGCTCACATTAACGGATGCGCAGAATGTTTACAGTTTTCAGTGATTCCCACCGTTTGCACCATGGCACCGAATTGAAGGACGGCGTGCTCAAGCCGTCATTCGAACAACCGAGTCGGGCCGATACGGTGCACAACCGCGTCAAACAGGTCGGGCTGGGGCAAATCGTCGAACCGCGTGCGTTTGACCGCTCGTGCTACGTCAACGCGCACAGTGAGCGCTACGTCAGTTTTCTGGAAAGTGCCTGGACCGAATGGTGCGCAACCGGACGCACGCACGATGCCTTGCCCCTGATCTGGCCGGTACGCGATCTGGCCAACGAGCAAGTGCCGACGTTCATCGACGGCAAGCTCGGCTTCTATGCCATGGATGCCGGTTCGCCCATCACCGCCACGACCTGGCAAGCGGTGAAAACCAGCGCGGATATCGCCCTCACCGGACTCGCACTGATTGATGAAGGCCACGACAGCGCCTTTGCCCTGTGCCGCCCGCCCGGCCATCACGCCGCGCGCGAATACATGGGCGGTTATTGCTACCTCAATAACGCCGCGATTGCCGCGCAACAGGCCATCACCCAAGGCGCCAAACGTGTCGCGGTTCTCGACGTCGACTTCCACCACGGCAACGGCACGCAGAACATTTTCTACCAGCGCAGCGACGTCATGTTCGTCTCGCTGCACGGTGAACCTGCGGTGTCCTACCCGTACTTTTCAGGTTACAGCCACGAAGTCGGCGCGGGTGTCGGCGAGGGTTACAACCTCAACTACCCGCTGCCGAAAAACACCACGTGGGAGAGCTACCGCAACGCCCTGCTCCACGCCTGCAAAAAACTCCAGCAGTTCGCACCTGAAGTGCTGGTGATATCCCTCGGTGTCGACACGTTCAAGGACGATCCCATCAGCCACTTCCTGCTGGAAAGCGAGGACTTCATCGGCATCGGAACGCTGATCGCCAGTGTCGGCTGCCCCACCCTGTTCGTGATGGAGGGCGGCTACATGGTCGATGAAATCGGCATCAATGCGGTGAACGTGCTGCATGGTTTCGAAAGCAAACGCAGCTGAACCATCCCCGCTCTGCGGCCTTTGAATGACTGAATCGGAGAACAACAACATGACGCTTTTTATTGATGTCGATGATGCTGCACGCCTGTTCACCCAGGTCGGCATCCGCCGGGCCATCCGCGACATGGCGGGCTACATCGAAGCGGACTACGCACGCTGGGCGCAATTTGATAAATCGCCGCGCACGGCCAACCACTCGGCAGACGGCGTGATCGAGCTGATGCCCACCGACGATGGCCAGCAGTACTCGTTCAAATACGTCAACGGCCATCCGGACAATGGTCAGCGCAACTTGCTGACCGTCATGGCTTTCGGGCTGCTGGCCGATGTGCAGAGTGGCTATCCGACCCTGCTCAGCGAACTGACCCTGACCACCGCTGTGCGCACGGCTGCCACCTCAGCACTGGTTGCGCAGTCGCTGGCTCGCCCGGGTGCGACCTCGATGGCGATCATCGGCAACGGTGCGCAGAGTGAGTTTCAGGCGCTCGCCTTTCATGAAATGTTGGGCATCAGCGAAATCCGCATCTTCGATATTGATCGCGACGCTTCGCTCAAGTTGAAGCACAACCTGGCGGCGTTTCCGCAGATCGAAGTGATTCTGGCCGACTCGGTAAAGGACGCGGTCAAGGGTGCGCATATCGTCACCACGGTCACCGCCGACAAAGCCTACGCAACGATTCTCACGCCCGAAATGATCGAACCCGGCATGCACATCAATGCGGTCGGCGGCGACTGCCCGGGTAAAACCGAACTGCACGCCGACATCCTGCGCAACGCCCGGGTCATCGTCGAATTCGAGCCGCAAACACGCATTGAAGGCGACATTCAGCAATTGGCAGCCGACTCTCCAGTGGTCGAGTTTTTCCGGATTGTGCAGGGCGAAGTTCGCGGCCGCGAGAGCGATACGCAGGTGACGGTCTTTGATTCGGTGGGCTTTGCTCTGGAAGATTTTTCGTCACTGCGCTACCTCAACGACCTGGCTCAGCAACAGCAAATCGGCCAGCGCATCCACCTGGTACCGACGCCGGCCAACATCAAAAACCTCTTCCAGTTGCTGGAGCCGCAACCGGCAACAGCCTCACGTCTGCGCACTGTCAGTTAAGCAGTAAGGGCCGCCCCCAAGCGATTTTGCGAGGGGGCCATTCACTCTCCAGGCATCGCTGTGATTAGCCGCTGCCTCTCTAACAAGAACGCTCGACACCTACTTTCTGCCAAAACTCAAAAACATAAAATCAAGAGGTTTTGCAATGAAATCGAATCCTTCCGGGCTGCTTGAACAGCCCGCGCTGCAGCGCACGCTCAGCAATCGTCACATCCAGTTAATGGCCATGGGCGGTGCCATCGGTACGGGCCTGTTCATGGGCTCCGGGAAGATCATCGCCCTCTCCGGGACGTCGATCATCCTCATCTACATGATCATCGGTCTGTTCGTTTTTTTCGTCATGCGCGCCATGGGCGAAATGCTCCTGTCCAACCTGAACTTCAAAACCTTTGCCGACTTTGCCGGCGCCTACCTCGGCCCGCGCGCGGCATTTTTTCTCGGCTGGTCGTATTGGTTGAGCTGGAGCGTGGCGGTGATCGGCGATGCCGTCGTGGTCGGTGGATTCTTCCAGTACTGGTTCCCCGAGGTACCGGCGTGGATACCCGCCGTCGGCATGCTGGCGACGTTGTTTGCGCTGAATGTGCTGACGGTCAGGCTGTTCGGTGAGGTGGAGTTCTGGTTCGCGATCATCAAAATCATTGCCGTCGTGACCTTGATCGGCGTCAGCATCGTGCTGATTGCCACGTCCTTCGTGTCCCCGAGTGGCGTCACCGCATCCCTGAGTCACCTGGTGGATAAACAGGCGGCCTTCCCTAACGGCTTGTTCGGCTTCTTCGCCGGATTTCAGATGGCAATTTTCTCCTTCGCCGGCACCGAGTTGATCGGCACCGCCGCCGCTGAAACCCGATCTCCAGAGAGGACTTTACCCAAGGCCATCAACTCGATTCCGCTGCGGATCATCCTGTTCTACGTGCTGGCACTGACCTGCATTATTGCCGTGACCTCGTGGCAGCAGGTGTCTCCGGTCAAGAGCCCCTTCGTCGAACTGTTTCTCGTGGCAGGGTTTCCCGCGGCCGCCGGTATCGTCAACTTCGTGGTCCTGACATCGGCGGCATCATCGGCCAACAGTGGCGTGTTTTCATCGAGCCGCATGCTGTTCGGCCTGGCCAACCAGCAAAACGCTCCGGGCATCTTCCGGCGACTGTCAGGAAACAGCGTGCCGCTGCTGAGTCTGGCGTTCACCACACTCTTGATGCTGATTGGGGTGCTGGTGCTGTTCATCGTTCCGGAAGTGATGACCGCCTTCACCATCGTCTCCACCGTGTCGGCGATTCTGGTGATTTTCACCTGGTCGACCATCCTCGCGTCGTACATCGCCTATCGCAAAAAACGCCCGGACCTGCATGCGAAGTCGGCTTATAAGATGCCCGGCGGCGTACCGATGGCCTGGTTTTCCCTGGCATTTCTAGGCTTTGTGCTGTGTCTGCTGGCATTGCGACCTGACACGCGGATCGCCTTGATGGTCATGCCGGGTTGGTTCGTATGGTTGGCGATTGCTTACCAGTTGACCCGCTCAAGGCAGACGAAATCGGCAGTTGAGTCGGCGAGCCAGTTTGGCTGAATCTGCACGCCTGAGCCGTCACCTCAACGTGATGGCTCAGGCTCAAAGACCAGCCGCCGTCAAATCGGCTGCCACGCCTCCACCGGAATCTGCGCCATCGCCTCAAACGCCGGTCTGGCGAACCAGAAACCCTGCATCAGATAAATCCCGCAATCGGCGAGAAAATCCCGCTCCTCGGGGTGCTCGATGCCCTCGGCAATCACCTCGACGCCCAACTCGGCACACATGCCCACCACGCCACGCACAATCGCCTGGCGTACGCGGTCGCGATGGATATCGCGAATCAGCGCCATGTCCAGTTTGATCAGATCCGGCTGAAAGTCCGCCAGCAGGTTCAGCCCGGAATACCCCGCACCGAAGTCATCAATGGCGGTCTTGAAGCCGAACTCGCGGTATTCGCGCAAGATGTTCATCAAGTGTTTGTTGCTTTCGACGTGCTCGCCTTCGACCGCTTCGAAGATCAGCCGATCGAGCGGGAACGCATGTGCGCGGGCCGCCTCCAGCGTGCTGCGAATGCACATGTCCGGGCGATACACCGCGTTGGGCAGGAAATTGATCGAGAGAAACCCGGTGAGCCCCAACTGCGCAGCCGTGGAGATCGCACGCACGCGGCACAGTTGATCGAAGCGATAGCGGTTCTGGTCATCGACCTGCTCCAGCACCGACAGCGCACCCTCGCCCTGCACGCCCCGGACCAGCGCCTCATGGGCGAAGGTCGATTGATCACGCACATCCACAATCGGCTGGAAAGCAAAGGAGAACGCCATATCGGCCTCGCCTTTTTGCCGGCATCCTTGGCACCCCCCGCTGGGCTGGGGGAAAACGGGAATATTGGTCATGACGCCCCCTGAGAGCGGGTTGTAACCTTCCATGGCCCAGAAAATAACAGCACGGACCGGATGGCCGCCGCTCGGCGGCCCCCACTTATACACGCTGACCGGTCAGGCCAGCCCAAGTTCATCTCAAAACGCCATCAGATTCGAAAATGCGATGTCATGCGCTGCAGGTCCTGCCCCAGCGACGCCAGTTCAATGGTCGCGGCAGCACTTTCTTCGCTGGCGACGGCCGACTGATCGGCCACATCGCGCACACTGACGATGCTGCGATTGATCTCATCGGCCACCGCACTTTGCTGCTCGGCGGCGGCGGAAATCTGCAGGCTCATTTGCTGGATCGTGCCGATCGAATGGTTGATCTCGGTAATCGCCTGCTCGGCCTTCTGCGCCAGCACCACGGTGTCCAGGGTGCGCTCGCGGCTGGATGTCATCAGTGTAGATGCCGCTTGCGTGCCCTGTTGCAGGGTGACAATCAGCGCTTCGATTTCCTTGGTCGAATCCTGCGTGCGCTGCGCCAGCGACCGCACTTCATCGGCAACCACCGCAAAACCACGGCCCTGCTCTCCCGCCCGCGCCGCTTCAATCGCCGCATTCAGCGCCAGCAAGTTGGTCTGCTCGGCGACGGCCTTGATCACATCGATGACCTTGCCGATCTGCTCACTGTCCTGGGACAGTACGTTCATCGCTCCGCCCAACTCTTCGATCGCCACCGACAATTCGCTGATCTGCACGGTCGCCTGCTTGACCACTGCACTGCCGTGACGCGCCTGCTGATCGGCGAGGGTCGCAGCGGCGGATGCGTCCGTGGTGTTGCGCGCCACCTCCTGCACCGTCGAGGCCATTTCGTGCATCGCCGTGGCGACCTGATCCACCTCGACTTTCTGCTGGCGCACACCGGCGCTGGTCTGCTCGCTCATCGCCGATAGCTTCTCCGCCGACGTCGAAATATGCGTCACGCCGTTACCGATCCCCTGCACCAGCGTGTTCAGGCTTTGCGCCATGTCCTGCATCGCATTTTGCAGATCGCCCAACTCATCCTTGCGGCTGGATTTGGCTTGCACCGTCAGATCGCCCTTGGCAATCCGTCGCGCCAGCTCCACCGTCAGCGCCAGCGGCCCGGTGATCTGCCGCGAGATCAGCACCGAAGCAAACAGACCGACCACCAGCGCCAGCACCGTCAGCACTGCAATCTGGATAAACGCACGCTGTTGATCGTCCCGCGCCAGACGCTGCTGGGTGTCCATCAGGCCGGTCATGATGCTGTCCATCGCCTGGCTCTGCTGATCCACCTGCTGACGCAGGCTCTGCTTCTGCTCGAACAGCGCGGCGACCTCCACCAGCACCTCACGATAACGGCGCATGCCGGCCTGCGCCTCTTCAAGCTGACTCGACAGGGCCGCCGGCAAACCGCTGCGCGCCTTGCTCATGTCGGCCAGAAACGCATCAGTGGTGTCCAGCAGCACCTTCTTGTTGGCCTCGCTCGGCACCGCGATATAACGCCGCAACATCAGACGAAACATCGTCATGCCATTGCGCAGATCCGCCACCGTGCGCAAGTCCGCCACCCGCGCGCTATCAGCAGACGCCAGCGCACTGGCCGTGGTGCTCTCGAACATCCTGTTGAAGGTCTCGGCGTACTTGTCCGACATCGCCCCCAACGGTTTCAACGCATCGCTGGTCGCCTTGTCCGCCTCGATCAAGCGCTTGACCCGCTGATCGTAGCCCAGCGTGGTGTCCTGCAACTGCTTCAAGGCCTGCTGGTTTTCCGCCCGCGTCAGGGTCTGCAGCGCCTTGGCGATCAGCCCCTGCAACACCGTCAGCTGCGACTGATAAGACTCGGCAAACGCCGCATCCGCCGCCGCTTCGTACTGCTTCTCTGAAAGACGCATGTCCTGCGACGCATCGTTGAGCGTGCCGATCAGGCGCGTGGTGTCCAGGCGATCCACCAGCACATTACTGCTGCTATAGCCAATGAAGGCCACCGCCCCCACCGCCAGCAAAAGAACGCCAAACCCGGCCCCCAACTTTCGGGAAACCTTGATGTTGCCCAGGAAATTCGATGCTTCTGCCATGTTCAGCCTCTAACGCCCTGACGCGATTCAGCGTCAGGCACAAAAAAAGTAGATCTCTGATAACCGGAGTTACCACTCATATTCGGGGTCGTCGTCCTGGGCGAAATACGGGCAGCTTCCACTGACCCGGCTGCAAATAACCGCTGCGAAAACCGTTTTGACGGCCCACGCACCGGCGGACAAATCCAGGACTCAAGCTGGATTTATCGTTTCAGCAAAGGTGTTGGGAACGGATGCTATAAACTTTGGGAAAAGTTGTACAACTTTATATTTTTGTACAAGCAGTGAACTTTTTCGTGCGCATGATGACGCATTGCCATCATTTTTCGTGGCACATCGCTATTGCAGCGGAAACAAGCTGAAAACCGCCATTTTGAGCGGTAGTTTGCGTATCGACAGAACGCCCTCCACGACCACGACCTCGCCGCTCGCCACGGAGGGCAGCGCTCTACGCCTTGAGCTCGACGTTATCCAACGCCTGATTCACCGCCAACTCCCCCAACATCACCACCTGTGCAATGCCCAACAGCGTCTTACGGCGCGAGACATCCAGCAACGCGGCGAAATCGTTGAGCATGGTCGTGGCGGAACCCAGGGATTCACTGGCGTTGGCGAGCAGGGATTCGGTGTCGTAGGCCGGGTTGGCAAAGAACATTGGTTTGGATTGATCACCGCTGGCCATGATCTGGCTGGCCGGGGTTAGGTAGTGATCGAGGGCGCGCTCGGCGGCTTCGTGGAGTTTGCGGGAATCGAGGGATTCGTAGGGGGATGCGGGGTTGGATTCTGGGGGATTCGGTGTTGGTTTGAACATGGTGTAACTCCTGACGGATAAACGAAAAGGAGCCATCACTCTCGCTACCAAACGAAGGGTGGAGGCCATACGCAGGTTGGTAGACCGGTCGTCAGGAACCCCGGCGCATCCGAAGACGCCCCGCGCATGACCACCATAAAACGAAGACGAGAAACGCCCTCGCAAGACAGTAGTCTTGTGCTTCTGACGGAGGCGGGCTACCAAACCCGATCACTGGTTTTCAGTGACGTAGGGACGATAGAACCCGCGAGCTAGACGCACAAGCCGGCGGATTCTGTCTTAGGTGTAGGGGGAGGCGCAAGGTGGTGTAGGAGCGGGACTGCAACAATAGGCTTCATTTAAACAGACGCGATTTTTCTGTTCGCAGAGGTTCTAAGAGCACGCTAATAAGATACGGTCACCAGTACAAAGAGCAATTCGGCCCTTTTTCAAGCGCTGTAAGTCGCTCCAGTGAGAGGACGGCAAAGCGTGCTATCAATCGTGAGTGATCAAAACTCCAATCTAAAAGAACTCCGGCAAATTAGCTTTCAAAATAGCGAGCGACATCGCCTCCGGTGCACGAAACCATATGTTGTAAGCCATCAGTAGGCCCGTTATTTCCTTGTCTTGGACCTTCCAATAAAGATGCTCAAAGCCTTGGACCTTAACGAAAAAACTCAGCATCTCATTGCTGAAGGCATAAAACTCGTCGTGATCTAGGCTGAAAGCTTCCGCTGACTCAAGCAGTTTTAGGTAGTAAAAAGCGACCTCATCTTGATCGTCACCACCTTGTGCCCCTATTGGCAAACTGAAATCAGGTCGCCCATTGAATCCCTCATGTGCGATCTTGTGACATTGATAGCAAAGCGTGATCCCATTGCCGGTTTCGTATCTAGCATGTGGAAGCAAGGTTCTTCTGAACACATGATGCGCCTGAATCCGATCGTCAGAGCTGCAGACTACACATTGCTGGCCGTCTCTAGCCCTAATAAATCGACTCCAAAGCGACAAACACCACCTGTCAGATCGCTTGTTTACGATCGCTCTAAGCAATTTTTCCCTGAGCCTCCTCAACTGCTCCTGATCAATTACAGGTCCTCCAGAACAACTCATCATTCACTCCTTGGTCATCAAACGCGCGTTACGCCGACCACCTTTACGAAATGACTCCCCAACCAAAAAATATTTCCGATTGAAACAACTATCAAAGGTAATAAGTATGGCAAGTAGCCGCAAATCAAAGCCATCTAATGAGAGGAAAAATTTTGGAAAGTCAAAAAGCCCCATTTTCTACTTTTGAGTAGAAAAAGAAAAAACGAAATCCTCCATGGACACGGGACGAGTTAATTCTTGCTCTTGATCTCTATTTCCGCCATCGACTGTCATCGCCCCCACGATCCTCACCAAGACCTCGCTGTACTCTCCGCTTTCCTAGGCCGAATGGGGAAATTACTCGGCATCGCTAGTCAGGAGATGTTTCGAAATGAGAATGGCGTGACCATGAAAATGAGTAACTTCAGTCGACTTGATCCTGGGTACACCGCTGACGGTAAAGTTGGCCTGCAAAGAGGGAATCAGGACGAGCAAGTGGTATGAACAAATGGGACGGATTTATTTGCCGCCGGCTTTTTTACCGTCGAGCACCTAGCATTAAATAAATCCGTCGCTTTTTCATCCACGATGAATGATTGAGTCATTTATCGCGCCAACGACTCTGGAAATCCAAGAAAGATCCGCATCTTGCAGAGCTTGCTGCTCCCCAGAAGACGTAGTAAGTACAATTGTATATATCGTCTTCTGCATAAGGAACCAAGCAAGACCTGCAAAAAACAAGACGACGGAAGCGGTATTTATACCTTTGTTATATCCGATAATCGCCCCGACAATCATCAGCAGTATGGGCCAAGTACGGTTAGGATTTATTTGAGAGGTTTTCACTGCCGTGACTCCGCTCATCGCGAACGTCTTTTGCCCCGGAAGGATGAATCGGCTGTTGGTAACCTTTACTTCACGTTCGTCAAAAAAGACTTTTTCTTGCTGAGCGTCCATTGCTTCTCCCTGCACAGGCTTGGTTTTGTTGGTTTAGAAAATAGGGATTTAGCCATCAAATAGCCACCCTATGCTAGTCAGATGATTGAAAAAAGCACTCACAAATGTCGCAATCATCGCGGGAGAGCATCTGCAAGCCCGCCACTCTCAATCCTGATAAACTCCCCCACCTCCCAGCCCCACCCAATCCAGAACCGCCAATGTCCCCTATCACCGCCACACCCGCCCCACTCTCCCGCCGCTTCTCCGTCGCCCCGATGATGGATTGGACTGACCGCCACTGCCGTTTCTTCCTACGCCTCCTGTCGAAGAATGCCCTGCTCTACACCGAAATGGTCACCACCGGCGCGCTGCTCAACGGCGATCACGAACGCTTCCTCCGTCACAACGAAGCCGAGCACCCGCTGGCGCTGCAGCTCGGCGGGAGTGTTCCGCTGGATCTGGCCGCTTGCGCGCGCATGGCGCAGGAGCATGGTTACGACGAGGTGAATCTGAATGTTGGCTGCCCGAGTGATCGGGTGCAGAACAATATGATCGGTGCGTGCCTGATGGGGCATCCGCAGTTGGTGGCGGATTGTGTGAAGGCGATGCGCGATGCGGTGTCGATTCCGGTGACGGTGAAGCATCGGATCGGGATCAATGGTCGCGACAGTTACGCCGAGTTGTGTGATTTCGTCGGCACGGTGCGGGATGCCGGGTGTACCAGTTTTACCGTGCATGCGCGGATTGCGATTCTGGAGGGGTTGTCGCCGAAGGAGAATCGCGACATTCCGCCGTTGCGGTATGACGTGGCGGCGCAGTTGAAGGCGGATTTTCCGGAGCTGGAGATTGTGCTGAACGGCGGGATCAAGACGATGGAGGCCTGCCATGAGCATTTGCAGACCTTTGACGGTGTGATGCTCGGGCGTGAGGCTTATCACAATCCGTATTTGCTGGCGGAGGTCGATCAGCAATTGTTCGGCAGCAGCGCGCCGGTGATCAGCCGTGCTGAGGCGCTGGCGCAGTTGCGGCCGTATATTGCCGAGCATTTGCAGGCGGGCGGCGCGATGCATCACATCACCCGGCATGTGCTGGGGTTGGGCACCGGGTTCCCGGGTGCGCGTAAATTCCGCCAGTTGTTGTCGGTGGATATTCACAAGGCCAAGGATCCGCTGGCCTTACTGGATCAGGCTGGCGAGTTGCTGCAAGGCCGTTGATAGATGGTTTGAATGTGCGGGCAACGAATGAGCGTTGCCCGGAGTTTTGATGTGCTGACAGGATGTCTTTTGTTTATGCCCGCGTTTCGCTGTGTTTCGTTCAAGCGCTTTATCCCCCTCGCTCTACTCGCCACCGCCTCTGCCAGTACTCACGCCCACTGCGATTTCATTTGTGGCGCGGGTGAGGAAAGCCCTTTGCAGATCACGCAGTTCACCGGTTTGATGGTGGCGACGACGGTGTTGTCGCCGTTCTACGCAACCTCCAAAGTTTCCGGTCTCAATAAACGTGTTTACTCGCCAGAGGAAATCGAAGCGGCGCGCTATTACCTCGCCAGCGACGGCATGCTGCAAGCCGCGTATTTCACATCAGCCTTGCAGCGCTACCGCCAAGAGTCGCCCAACTCGGAGTTGAACGACCTCGCGGTTGCTACATTGATCAGCAGTCAGTGATCACGCCGCCGCTTCCGTCCAGTTCACCCAGCCAAACACCCACGTCGCCAGAATCAACAAGCCAAACGCGATCCGATACCAGGCGAACGCGGCGTAGCTGTGGTTGGCGATGAATTTGAGCAGGCCGCGCACGGCGATCATGGCAAAGATGAAGGCGATGACGAAACCGAGGGCGAACACTGGCAGGTCGCTGGCCTGGAACAGGTCGCGGTATTTGTAGCCGGAGTACACCGCGGCGCCGACCATGGTCGGCATGGCGAGGAAGAACGAGAACTCTGTGGCGGCTTTCCGGGACAAGCCGAACAATAAACCGCCGATGATGGTCGAGCCCGAGCGCGACGTGCCGGGAATCATCGCCAGGCATTGCACGAAACCGATCTTCAACGCGTCTGACCAGCGCATGTCGTCGACGTGATCGACGCTCACCACATGGTTGCGCTGTTCGGCCCACAACATGACGACGCCGCCCACTACCAAGGCCATGGCCACGGTGATCGGGTTAAACAGGTATTGATGGATTTTGTCAGCGAACAGCACGCCGAGGACCACCGCCGGCAGGAAGGCGATCAGCAGGTTGAGGGTGAAACGTTGCGCATTGCGTTGGGTGGGCAGGCCTTTGACGATGTCGAAGATCTTCGGGCGGAACTCCCAGACTACGGCCAGGATTGCCCCCAGTTGAATAATGATGTTGAACGCCATCGCGCGTTCGCCGCCGAAGTCCAGCAAGTCGGCGACGATGATCTGGTGGCCGGTACTGGAGATCGGCAAGAACTCGGTCAGGCCTTCCACTGCGCCTAAAATCAACACCTGGATAAAGGTCCAGAAATCCATTAATCCTCCGTCAGAGCGCTCTTGATGAGCGACCGGTCAACTGTATTCAGGAATTGAGTATCTGAAGTTAAACAATCGGTATAACGCGACACCCATTGCCTGATCAGGCGACGGAGAATATGTCTTATCAAAAGACACACTCAAGCCATGTTAATAATCGTCCGCCTACGAACCGCTCGAAAAATATTTAGGCATTTAGTAGAAAAAAGTAGGATCAGCCAATAAAGTGTGATCAAGCTCACACTATCTCACGATCACGGACAGTGGCAATTGGACATGAATAAAGCCGTGGCCATAGACTCAAAATAGTGGCACAATTCCACATTGCCACCATGTAACGACTAGTTCACAGTCCCGAGAAAATCAACTAAAAGCTTGAAATACTTAATTATTGTTAGAAAACTCGGGAGCCACGTCTAAAAATCGCGTGAATGTTACCAATTGTCAGTCACAGATGAGAACCGGTGCTTTAACATCCCGATGTCAGCACCTAATTCGAGTCAATGCATGATGCTCTCAGGGAACTTGGCGACTAGAAGTCCGCGCCCGACAAACGACGTACCCGGTGTTCTCACTCTGGGCCGAACCTGTGGCGTGGCCGAACATTTTAGAGCGCTGGTCGCAAAGCACGTACGCACTGATATGGCACTTGAGGCCAGTTCGTACACTAGTTCATTTAAGCACAATGAACTTTCTGGTTCGTATCGAGCCATCTTCATCGTTATCGACACTCCGCAAGCGCTGGAAGACAATCTTGCGCTGATCGAGAACCTGCGCACCAATAACTTGAAGCCGATCATTTGCGCGGTCATTACCGGTCGCGGCGCGTTCAACAAGATCAAGTATTTCCTGGCCGGGGCCGACTTCTGTATCAAGCTCAATACCCTTTCCGACGAGGGCGACGAGTTGCTCGGTGAGTTCTTCACCAGTGAAGAATGGCAGCGGGATATCAACCTCACACTCGACCCTACGCGCATCTGCCTGCTGGGCGGCGCCCGCCAGAAACTCGACATCTCGTTTGCCGAGATGAAGATCCTGGAAGCCTTTGCGCAGACCAGCAATCACATTCTCAGCCATGATGAAATCGCCAGCATCATGGGGCTCAATACCAATTTCTACGACCCGAGGGCGCTGGAAAAATCCATCAGCCGCTTGCGTGGAAAAATCAAGGACATGTATGGTACGAACGCGATTCAGAGCATCCGCGGCTACGGCTATCGCCTGATGCGGGGTCTGATATCGACTGCCTGACTCTCGGGCAGCCATCCTCTTTGCATACTTACGAAGGATCGTCATATGCAACCATACCGCTCTAGTTGTACTTCATACCTAATTATAATCAAGCAATTGAATGAGCACGGCTACACCGAACCATAACAATAAACTTAACAACATAGCAGCAGAACGAGTGGAACTTATCGAGGGCCATTTTGGGCCCAGACCCTGCCTGTCGATTACTTCCAAGGAAGTTATTGCTCGCCTGCCGATTTATCTTTTCGCCCATTTTGGTGCACATTTTAGGAGAGAGACATGGAAACTAGTACAACCCTCCCAAGAAAATATTTTGTCGTCGTGACCAACAGTACAACGTCGCAGCGTGAACTTGAGAGCATTCTGTCCAGCGAGCGCTTCAATTCGTTTGGCACGTCTCAGGCACAAATGTTTATTGAAGGTGCTACTTCGCCCTCTTCCGCCCCGATGCTGATGGAGTTTTCTTACCCAAGCGGCACTCGGAAAAACGTCGCCCGCACGATTGAACACGATACCCAGCGCATACTGGCCACCCTCGAATCGGAATGGCTCGCCGCACAATCGGCAAACCCGTTTCACCAATCCCCGACAATGAACGCGGACACCAGCCACCAGACTTCAGCCAATGAAGACGGCACTCCGTGCAGCGAAACCTGGCACCTGGACAACGATCAAGGCGCTCTGGTCAAGGAAGGCGTCGAGATCAGCCTTACCGGCCTGGAAACCGCACTGGTGCGCAAAATGCTCCATCACGAGGAACGCGTAGTCAGTCGTGATGACCTGATCCTCAGCATCGGCCGCGAGCCGGAGCAATATCGTGGCCTGGAGATGTGCCTGAGTCGCCTGCAGGACAAGTTCAAAAGCGCGAGTAATGGTGAGCGTCTGTTTCGTGCCGTAAGAAACCGCGGTTATTGCCTCATCCAGGAAATCGTTGCGTAAACACGTACGATATCCACGAACAAAACAAACAGAAAACAGTGCGATTACAAAAACAACAAGAGCACTCTGTTTGACTTCACCTCCCTGGTAATAATAGTTCCCTGCCTCCACCCCTCCTACAGTAACAAACACAACATAATTTATTCACCCCCTGCTCTGCGACCTTTTCTAACAACCTTGTATTTGATTATTAAAAAGTTGGCACTGTGCCATCTTGTTAGAACTCGTCAGACACCCTCTCCGGCAATAACTTAGTCTATTGATTGACGACAGTTCGGCCTATCGACGTTGTTACCTCAGGACACTCGTCCAATAACAACAACAAGCCTATCTAGCAACTCGGACTTCAACTGTCGAAACCTGAATGGACGTATTTCTGGGGATATCTCATGGAACTTTCTCTACGGATCAATCGAAATAACGGCCTCAAGGGACTTACCTTCTGGGGCCAATGGGCATTGGCGCAGGCTTTCATTGTTGCGTTGTTATTCATACTGGCTGAACGGCACACAGGCACCGTCGAGTTCTATTACCGCATGTGCGCGACACTGGCGGTACTGGCCTCGGTACCGGCGTATACGTTCAGCGGCGTGTATCGCAAGCAGGACAATTACCTGACCGGGCTCGGACGTTTGTTCATGGGCTGGTCGATGACCATGGTCGCGCTGGCTTGCATCGCGTTCGTGTGCAAGGCCGACGAGGTGTTCTCCCGCGAGGTGACGCTGAGTTGGGCGGTGTACGGTTTCCTCGGTCAGGCGTTGCTGTACGCACCGTTGCACGCCTTTTCCAAGTACTACCAGCGCTCCCGCACCAGCGCGCAGAAGACCCTGATCGTTGGTACCGGCGAGCTGGCACTGGGTCTGGCGAAGAAGATCAGTCAGGTGGAAAACCTGCCGTTGGTAGGCTTGGTGAGCAATGGCCCGACGTCGAATCTGGATGCGGATGCGCCGCGTGTGGTCGGCGATCAGGAAGATTTGCTCGAGCTGATCAAAGACCATGACATCCGTCGTCTGTACATCACCCTGCCGCTGGCGGAGGCGGCGAAAATCGAAGCGATGTACGTCGATTTGCTCGGCGCCAACGTCGATGTGGTCTGGGTGCCGGACTTGAACAGTCTGACCCTGCTCAATCACTCGGTGAAGGTCGTGGACGGTCTGCCGGCGATCTGCCTTAACGAAAGCCCGCTGACCAGCCGCCCTACTGCTGCGCTGAGCAAGAGCCTGTTGGAAAAAGGCGTGGCGTTGCTGGCGATCATCCTGTTGAGTCCGGTGCTGCTGTTCATTGCGTTGGCAGTGAAGATCAACTCGCCGGGGCCGGTGTTCTTCAAGCAGGATCGCCACGGCTGGAACGGCAAGGTGATTCAGGTGTGGAAATTCCGCTCGATGCGCGTGCACGATGACCGCGAAGTGGTTCAGGCCAGCCGCAACGACTCGCGTATTACTGCGGTCGGGCGCTTCATCCGCCGCACTTCGCTGGACGAGCTGCCGCAGTTGTTCAACGTGCTGCAGGGGCAAATGGCGTTGGTCGGTCCACGTCCGCACGCGGTGGCGCACAACAACTACTACTCGGGGAAAATCCTCGCGTACATGGCTCGTCATCGAATCAAACCGGGTATTACCGGGCTGGCACAGATCAGCGGCTGCCGTGGCGAGACCGACACCATCGACAAAATGCAGCGGCGGGTGGAGATGGATCTGCATTACATCAACAACTGGTCGTTGTGGCTGGATCTGAAGATCCTGGTGAAGACGCCGTTTACGTTGTTGTCGAAAGACATTTATTGATGGGCGAGTGGTAGATCAGGCAATACCGCAAGGGGACGAAAGTCCCCTTTTTTGTGGGCGGGATTTGGGTGGTGGAGTCAGGTAGTTGCGATGGCGGCAGTGATGGCGACTTCGCGAGCAAGCCCGCTCCCACAGGGTCCGGCGGCGTTCACTCAAATCGGGCGCACCACAAAATCACTGTGGGAGCTTGCCTGCAAGCGATAGCGGTGGATCAGGCAACATGGATTTTGAATGGACTGGCGCCTTCGCGAGCAGGCTCGCTCCCACAAGGGATCTCGGTGTGGATCGAGATATTGACTTCACCCCGTTCCCCTGTGGGAGCGTGGCTTGCCCGCGAAAGCGGTGGGTCAGGCAGCACAGATGTTGAATGTGCCGATGCCTTCGCGAGCAAGCCCGCTCCCACAGGGATTGTGGGATCGCGTCGGGATGTATGGCCTCACCGCAGCCCCATTGTAGGAGTGAGCCTGCTCGCGATGGCGGTGTTTCAGGCAACAGGGATGTCGACTGGGCTGACGCCATCGCGAGCAGGCTCACTCCCACAGGGATCGGGGGGGATCAGGATATCCAGTTCATCCAGTTCCACTGTGGGAGCGTGGCTTGCCCGCGAAAGCGGTGGATCAGGCAGCACAGATGTTGTATGTGCCGACGCCTTCGCGAGCAAGCTCGCTCCCACAGGGATTGGGGTGTGGATCAAGATATTTGCTTCACCCTCGAACCACTGTGGGAGCGTGGCTTGCCCGCGAAAGCGGTGGGTCTGGTAGCACATATGCTGAATGTGCCGACGCCTTCGCGAGCAAGCCCGCTCCTACAGGGATCGGGGGTATGGATCGGATATTCGCTTCCCCCCGGGCCACTGTGGGAGCGTGGCTTGCCCGCGAAAGCGGTGTGTCTGGTAGCACATATGCTGAATGTGCCGACGCCTTCGCGAGCAAGCCCGCTCCCACAGGTCTCAAGGGGTTTTCGGGACTACTCGGCAATCTTCGAGAAGTTGCGGTAGAACATGTCGCCCTCGCGGCTATCGGTCATCGAGTGCAGCTGGAAGCTGCGATTGAGCCTGGCGCCGCCGTCACGGGTCAAGGGGGCCCAGACCAGGTTGGCGCGGCGCATGGTCGACATGCTCATCATTTCGTCGAACGGGATCGACAGGTAGAGGCCCTTGTCGAAACTACCCTCCCCGTACTCGGCACTGCCCGCCGTGGTGATCGTCGCCCAGGCGCCGAAGCGCACGCCGTTGAAGAACTCGCGAGAGATGTCGAGCGTGCCGCCCCAGTCGCCGGCCAGGTAGCGACCGACGCTGACCGCCGCCAGCGTGTCGTACGGCAAGTCGGTGTAGCCGGTGATGTGCCCGGTCCAGACCGAATAGTCGCGCAGGCCAAAACCCTGGTCGAACTCGCGCTGACGCACATAGTTCAGATCCGCCCCCACCGACCAGCGCTCGCCGGTCGGACGGAACAACACCTCACCGCCGACGCCGGCAAACATCGACTCCAGATAACCACCGTAGACCATGCCATACAGGTCTTTGTCCAACTGCTCGGAATGGCTGACCTGGAACAACGGCATGGTCACTTCCGAGGTGGTCAGGTACTGACGCAAATCGGTACGCACCCGCGGCAGGCCGCTCGGCGCATCGTAGGTGAACTTGTCGAAGTTGTTCACCAGGTTGGCACTGACCAGCCCGCTCCACCAGGTGTTGCGGTTGAAGCGGTACTCGGCGTCCGCATCGGCACTCAATTGATAGAGCAAACCATCCGGGCCGCCGACGTTTTGCTTGAAGCCCAGACCGACGCCATGGCTGAAATGCTGCGGCGCTTCGCTGTAGAGGGTTTTCTCGTTGTGCGGCATCGCCGGGTTGATCTCGGTGGTGCGGTGCAACGACTCCAGCGGCTCCTCGTTGTTGATCACTTCGCGGAAGGTCTGGCGCGGCACGCTGGTCTCTTCCAGCGGCAGGTCGTAACGCTTGTTGACCACGGTGAACCAATTGATGTCGTCATTCACACTGTTGTCGAGAATCCGGCTTGCGCGGCCAACGGCCTTGGACGAATGGAAGTAACGCTGCTGCTCGCCGTAGACGATCAGCTCGGAATCACGCTGGCTGATGCGCTCGACCTTGTACCCGGCGTTTTGCTGCAAGCGTTGCGACACGTCGGCCCAGTTGACCTGTTCCATCGGCGTGGTCGGCATCTTCGCCGGCAGCGGTTCAGGCGTCGGATCGTAGGTCTTGGCCGGCGCCTTGCGGCTGACGAAATTGGTGTGAAAGGTCACGCCGAACATCGCCGTGTTGCCCCGCTCCCACGCCGCGCTGACGTCCACCGAATCCGCCACCTTGAACACCGCGCCGAAGTTGATCGGCGAGTCTTGCTTGATCACGTTGTCCTTGGGCTCGTGCTTGTAGTCGTTGCCTTCGTATTCGAGTTTCAGGCTGAGTCGATCCCACGGTGTCTGATAGCTCACGCCACCGAAGAACGACGGCTTGCCGCGAAAGTACGAACCCGCGTTGACGTCGCCGGTGCCTTCCAGGGCCGGACGGGTCTTGAAGCGATCGTCGAGGTAGCCCAGCGGGTTATCGAGATCGCCACGATTACCGAGATAACCCCAGGCAATGCCGGCGCTGAAATCGAAATTATCAAAGCGCTTGTTGGCGACGAAATATTCGCTGGCGAACAAGCCGGTACCGCCAATGTCTCGGAAGCCCAAAGCGACATCGGGGGCCCAGTGGGTTTCCTGCCACAGCCGGACTTTGGCATCGACCGCCTTGTCCTTATAGCTCTGGCTGCCGCTCATCGACTCCGGCCCGTACGGGCGGTTGGTGATGGCGGTGTAGCGGAACGAGCCTTCGAGCCAGTCCAGCGGCTGCAGCGACACGCTGTAGCGGCTGTAAGGCTCGGTGCGGTTGGCGTTGACGCTCAGCTCGCCGGCCGGGGCCATGCGTGCGGTCGGGGTCTGCAACAGACCGGTGCCACCGAAATCATTCTGGGTAATACGCGGTTCGGCATGCACCAGACCGCACGGCAATAACAACACAGCTGCAACACGTAACTTCAACGAACCACCTCAGCCAGCTGCGTGGCAATCAATTCGGCCAACTGCTGATTCAGTTCAGGAACAGGCGGATCCAGATCATCGTTTTTCACCGGCACCAGAATCTTGCTGCCGGCCACGGGAAACTGCCCGCTCTCGCGATTCCAATGCGCGATACCCACGCGCCGAACCGCACCATTGGGCTGGATCAGCCACAGGTAATCGGCCTCGGCATCGTCCAGCGGCGTGCAGCTTTCCAGGTACTCGCGCGCCTCCAGCAGAGGCTGATAAGGCAGGTGGCAGGTTTCGGCGACGGCGCCCAATACCTGCACCTCGTCGACCCGTTTCGGGTAAATCAGGCGATCGCCATCGTCGAGACGAATGTTGCGCGCAAAACCGACTTCCACCGCGACCGGATCGAGATCCGCGACCTGGCGCCCGGTGACCGGCATCTGCCGCACCTGCTCGGCCAGACGCAGCGCCAGCGCCGCGCGACTGGGTCGGTCAAACAACGAAGCCATGCGTTGCAACACATCAAGATCGAACAGCACCCCGGCCTTGAGCCGGGCCTGCTGTTCCAGCAACGACTGGCGCAGCAACTCACCGGCCAGCCAGTAACCTTCGGCATTCGGTACGGCCACGCTGATCACGTCGACCAAGCGCCCGCCCGGCGGCAATTCCACCGGCCCCGGATTGGCCACATCGCCACTGACCGTGACCGCTGCCTGACTGACGCCGCTGAGCAACAGCAAAACCGCCGATAACATCCGTAAGCGCTTCATGGCAGGTGCCTGCGATCGGGGGTCAATTGCACGATGCGCACGCGCATTTGCGCGGTCAGTTGCTGCTCGCTCTGCAGGATGAAACCGTCCACCGGATCGACCCAGTAATGGTTGGTCGCGCGCAGGCCGATGGCCGGAACGTCAATGCGCTCGTCGACACGCAGCACGGTGTATTGCTTGTCGAGAATGTCCAGGGTTTGCGTGGATCGACGGGAGAACCGGCTGTTGACGATCAAACCGACTTCCTGGCCCTTGTACAGGTCGATCCAGCGCTGACTGGTGAAGCCATCGGCAACTTGATGCAGGCCGCGTTTGAACGGCGCGTTGTCGGCCAGCCGCGTGCCGTCCAGATCGCCTTCCACACCGAGGCCGATGGTGCGCACGGCGAGGCCGTCACGCAGGAGCAACACCTGTTTGCCGGAAGCGACCCAGAACTGCAGATCATCACGCTCACGCACCAGCGCCAGCACTCCGGAGCCGGAGGGCGTGGTCAGTTTGACTTGCGGATACTTGACCTCGGCCACCTGGGCCGCGCTCACGTCCAGCTCATCCGGGCCGATCACCGCCGACTTGAGGTTGCGCACCGAAGCAGTCATCAGCGGGTTACAGCCACACAACATCAAGGCCGCCATCAGGCAGACGCCAACTTTCAAGGTTTTCACGGTCGGCCTTATTTGCTGTTGTTACTGAATTCGCTCCAGTTCTTCGCAGCGGAAGCCCCGGTCCCGACAATCGATGCCGACGGCACCAGTTGGCTGATGAAGCGGTTCCAGCGCGTGACGTTGGCCGGGCCGACGTACACCACATCCTGGGGACGCACTTCAAAGTGCGAAGCGAGTGCCATGGCGGTCGGCGACTGGGCTTCCAGTTGATAGATCTTCGCCGGCTCGACATCGAGGTTTTCCACCCCGCGAATCACGTACACCGCGTTACCGTTGGAAGTGGTCTGGCTCAAGCCGCCGACCGAACCGAGTACGTCGGAGAGGTTCATCGTCGCGGTCTTGAAGCTCAGCGCACGGGGCTGATTGACTTCGCCCATGACGTAAATGCGCTTGTTGTCGTTGTACGGCAGATAGAGCTGGTCGCCGCCCTTGAGAAAGACGTGCTGCAACTCGGAATCCTGATGGTTCAGCGAGTCGAGATTGAGCGGATACACCCGGCCATTGCGGGTCAGCAACAGGCCCGACAGATCGGCGTTGTTGGTGTCGATACCGGCAGTACCGAGGGCTTCGACCACGCTCAACGGGTTGGTGGAAATCGGCTGCGGGCCGGCCTTGGCCACGGCGCCCGAGACCACCACTTTCTGACTGGCGAAACGCAGCACCGCGACATCCACTTGCGGCTCGGCGATGAACGCCGACAGGCGGGATTCGATGTCCGCACGCAACTGTTGAATAGTCTTGCCGGCCGCCTGCACTTCCTTGATGAACGGGTAGTACAGCGTGCCATCGGAGCGCACCAGTCGACCGTTGGCGTCGATCTGCTGTTGTGCCCCGGATGGCGCGGTCAGCTCCGGGTGATCCCAGACCGTGATGTACAGCACATCGTTGCTGCCGATGCGGTATTCCGCCGGCGTCGCCAACAATTCCGCCGGCACCGTCTCACGCTTTTGCGTGGCGCGGGTCATCGAGATCAGCTTGGGCGTGATCGGAATCAGCTCGACCCGACTGCTTTCGCTGGCGCCCTGGCGCGTGATGTCGCCGGTGCTCAGGTATTGGCCGGGGGAAAACATGCAACCTTGCAAAGCGATACTTGCCAACAGCAAAAGAGAAAAACTACGAGTCATAATGGCACTACGCTATTCAAGGGCGAATCTAAAAACAAAGTCACCCGACTTGCGTCGGGCGACCCTGTACTGCACTAACAAATGTTCCTGTTAGTTGTGCGTGCCGGTTGTACCGGTGGTACCCGTAGTACCGGTGGTACCGCCGTTGGCACTTCCACCACTGTTGGACGCCGCCACTGCACTGGCAACCATTGCCGTACTGGCAGCAGGCGCGGTAGAAGCCGCGACACTGCCAGATACATTGGTCACCGCAGTAAGCGGCGCTTCAGCAGCGGACGCCCAGTTGCTCAACATCGTCAACAGGGCAATCGCCATCACTTTTTTCATATCAACTCCTTTCTAACATTCGGCCTGTTAAAAACCGGCCTGTGTTAGCGGTGGTAGCGTTCAAGTCCGCAAAATGCGCGAACAAGATCCGTCGTTCTTTCACAGTCTTACCCAACTGATAAAAGTCGAACGGCAGGTTTATATCTACGGACATGCAAAAGGCATTTCCAGCGTATTTTCCCGACGATATCTAACAGCTGACCGAAACTAACATTCAGTATTAGAACGACATCATTCGAGATAACCGCGCGGATGATTGGATTGCCAGCGCCAAGTGTCGGTGACCATGTCCTGCAAACTGCGCGTGGCTTTCCAGCCGAGCTCTTTGGCAGCCTTGGACGCGTCGGCCCAGCTCTCGGCAATGTCACCGCTGCGACGCGGCATCACCCGGTACGGCACTGGTCGCCCGCTGGCTTGTTCGAAAGCGTGCAGTACTTGCATCACGCTGTAGCCGTCGCCGGTGCCAAGGTTCCAGGTGTGAATGCCCGGGCGTCCGGCAATCGACTGCAAGGCCTTCAGATGGCCATCGGCGAGGTCGACGACGTGGATGTAATCGCGCACCCCAGTGCCATCGATGGTCGGGTAATCGTCGCCGAAGATCGATAACTCCTGCAGGCTGCCGACCGCGACCTGGCTGATGTAAGGCAGCAGGTTGTTGGGAATGCCGTTGGGGTCTTCGCCCATATGCCCGCTGTGATGCGCGCCGATCGGGTTGAAGTAGCGCAGCAAGGCGATGCTCCAGCGCGGCTCGGCCTGACTCAGATCGCGCAACACGTTCTCGACGATCAGTTTGGATTGACCATAAGGGTTGGTCGGAATGCCGGTGGGGAAATCCTCGCGGATCGGCATCTGCTCAGGCTCGCCGTACACCGTGGCCGACGAGCTGAACACCAGCCGGAACACCCCGGCCGCTGCCATCGCCTGACACAAGGTGATGCTGCCGCCGACGTTGTTCTCGTAGTAATCCAGCGGCTTGCGCACGCTCTCGCCGACGGCCTTGAGCCCGGCAAAATGCAGCACCGCGTCGATTTGATGCTCGCGGAAAATCCGGTCCAGCAACGCCCGGTCGCAGACATCGCCACGAATCATCAGCGCGCTTTTGCCGCAAATACCTTCTATCGCGTGCAGTGCGGCATCGCTGCTGTTGCAAAGATTATCCAGTACAACAACTTCATAACCTGCTTCAAGCAGCGCAAGTGTGGTGTGCGAGCCGATATAGCCGGCACCACCCGTTACCAGAATCTTCATAGCGCGGTCCGTCATTGGATAAGTGACAAGTAGCGTGTCAAGTCCCTTTTATTCAATCTGTGGCGCACCACACAAATAAGGACGACAACAGCCTCAAACAAAATTGGTTCAACCACTGGCAATAAATATTTTTGCAGGTCAAACTGTATTGCCCGGTACTTATTAGCACCCCAAGTACACTCATCACTATCAACAGATACCGACTAAAAATAACTAATAACGTTGTTACCGACATCTCATAACATTGTCATGTTTTAGCCTTCGCGCTAATTGCCATTAACAACCTGACTCAGGTATTAAAGTACTCGTTCAATAATCATTGAAACTTGTGCGCTTTCGTAAGTGCGCGCATCCGTTGCCTGTGTTCCATGACTGTCCAGGATACTTTTATGATTCGTAAATGTTTGTTCCCCGCTGCCGGTTACGGCACGCGTTTCTTGCCGGCGACCAAAGCCATGCCGAAAGAGATGCTGCCGATCGTCAACAAACCGTTGATCGAATACGCCGTTGAAGAAGCACGGGACGCCGGCCTGCAACACATGGCCATCGTCACCGGTCGGGGCAAGCGTGCGCTGGAAGACCACTTCGATATCAGCTACGAACTCGAACACCAGATTCGCGGCACCGAGAAAGAAAAATTCCTCGCCGGCACCCGCGAACTGATCGACACCTGCACCTTCTCCTACACCCGTCAGGTGGAAATGAAGGGCCTCGGTCACGCGATTCTCAGCGGCCGCCCGTTGATCGGCGATGAACCCTTCGCCGTGGTGCTGGCCGATGACCTGTGCCTGAACCTGGAAGGTGACGGCGTGCTGTCGCAGATGATCCAGCTGTACAAGAAATTCCGCTGCTCGATCGTCGCCATCCAGGAAGTTCCGGCTGACCAGACCCACAAGTACGGGGTGATCGCCGGCGAGCTGATGTCCGACGGCATCTATCGGGTCAATAACATGGTGGAGAAACCGGCGCCGCAGGATGCCCCGTCGAACCTGGCGATCATCGGCCGCTACATCCTCACCCCGGACATTTTCGACCTGATCGCCGACACCCAACCGGGCAAGGGCGGCGAGATCCAGATCACCGACGCGCTGATGAAACAGGCGCAGAACGGTTGCGTGCTGGCCTACAAGTTCAAGGGCCTGCGCTTCGACTGCGGCGACGCCGAGGGTTACCTGCAGGCGACCAACTTCTGCTACGACAACGTTTACCTCAAGGGCCGCTGAGACGGTCCCCCGCCCACTTCTCTATTCAGGAGACCAGCATGAACATGGCACAACATTCAGCGGACATTGAACGGGAGGTGGGCAACCTCGGGGCGGTGAGTTGGCTGCCACGCCATCAGCCGTTGCCCAGCGCCAACGAGTCGTGGCTGGGCAGCATTCTGCTGGTGGAGCGCATCGGCATGTTTCCGGCGTCCGGCGACATTCGCCGAGCGCTGGCGGATCCCTACCCCCTGCTCGCCCATCTGAAACAACGCTATGCGGAGCAGGCGCTGGAAATGGATGACCGTGATGGGTTGAAAGTGATCTTCAGCGACTGGCGATTCCGCGTACGCCTGTGCTGCAACGAGCCGGCGATCATCATCAATGTCGAGACGCGGTGTGCGACGCAGTTGATGCCGCAGAAGCTCAAAGAGCTACTGAGCCAGATCGAACAATTCGAATAGCACACTACCCCCTGTAGGAGCTGCCGAAGGCTGCGATCTTTTGATTTTAAGAGCAAGATCAAAAGATCGCAGCGTGCCGCAGCTCCTACAGGGGTTTGGTGGTGTCACAACTGTCCGCGTTGATGCCACTGACAATCCAGCGATAGAAGTAATCAGCAATCACCTTCCCGCCCGTGGCCGGCTGCGGATGAATCCTGTCCGGCCCGATCATCGCCGCCGCATAGCGTTTGACGTCAGGACCGAACGCGCATTGCAGATTGGCAAAGCCCAACTGCTGCTCATGCGCCCACGGTTGCAGGACTTGCGCATACGCTGACATCGGATAGGCACTGGAACGCGTGGTGTCCTGACGCATGATCAGGTTGATGCTTGCCGCCGGTTGAATCTCGCGGATCATCGCCACCAAGCCCTGAACGTTGTGCAGGTACTGTTCGGGTTCGACCCCGAAGCCCTGATCGTTGCCGCCGAGCATGATCAGGTAAACGTCGGCGGGAATCTTCGATACGACGGCTTTCCACTGCACCTGCCATTGCGGGTCCTGGTGATAGAAATCCGCCGATGCCGCGCCCGATGCCGCCAGTTTCGAGACCCGCACGCCGCTCTGCTCGTTGCTCATCCACAGGCCAAACAAGGTCGGCGCGCCCTTCACCACTTCCAGTTTGAATGACCAGTCTGCCGCCGAAGAGAGACCTGCGAGCGGTACTTCCTGTACGCCCGAACCCTTGAGCGTCAATGGCTGCCAGTCTTGCGCGGGCGTCCAACGGTAACGCAGCTCACTGGGCTCGCCGTTGCCCAGGTAGAGCAGTTTCGCCTGGGTGACTTTGGTGTCGATGGCGGGTGTCGGACTGGCATCGATTTGCAGCCAGGCACCGGGTTTGCCGGTCACCGTGCGGCTGTCGGGGCTGGCCTGGCCGAGGCCGGACACTTGCCAGCCACCACCGAAGTATTTTTCGCTGCTGCGGGTGTATTTGAAGTGCGTGCCACCAAGCGCCGCGCCATGGTTGAAACCGACATAACCGGGGCCGGCAAAACCGACCTCGCCGGCCACGCGCTGCACCAGTTTGTTCAGATAAAAATTCTGCCCGGCGCTGTAGCTGTCGCCGATCACCGAGACCGACAACACCTTCCCGACCTTGCCTTCGCGCCACTGCGCAAAGCGCTCGCGGGCATCGCCCACTTCCACCACCGACGCCGCGACGGGCTGAGCGTCATCTACTGCCAACATGCGTTATTTCCTTCAGTCTGGAATGGCCCCTTCGCGAGCAAGCCCGCTCCCACATTGGATCTCGGCAACTCACACAATCCCTGTGGGAGCGGGCTTGCTCGCGAAGCTTTTCAGCTATTGGCCGGCACCACCGGAGTAACGCCAACCGCTGGCTTCTTCTTCGCCGCACGCTCCCCGAGAAACAGCACCGAAGTGACATTGAAGCGGCTGAAAATCATCGACAACACCACCGGCCCCAACAAGCCAAACAGCACGCCGCTGAGCACCAGAATGCTTTCGTCTTTTATCCCCAGCCGCCCCATGACAAACCGTGACGTCGCGGCGAACAGCACGTGGAACAGGAAGATCGCGTAAGAGTAGCCGCCCAGCCAGGTCAGCCATTTCGAGCGCATGTCACTCGACAGCAAGGCGATGCACGACACGCAGCCCACGGTCAGACCGATCAGGCTACGGCGGTCGACAATCAGCTCGCGATCAATCGCCGCCACGTACAGCAGCGTCAGCGAGATCAGCACAAACACCAGCGGCCCGATTACCTTGAAGCGCTGCTTCAGCGCCTCGACATTTTCCTGGCCGATCATCCCCGCCACAAAAAACGGCAGCAGGTAAATCGCCCCATTGATGCCGAACGCATCAAGCTTGAACGGTGGCAACAGAAACACCGCCGCAGCGAACCCGAACAGCAGGTACAAGCGCGTCATCGAGCGCAGCAGCCCGCGCCATTCGAGCAGCCCGACAAACATGAAAATGATGAACACCGCCTGCAGGAACCAGAAGTGATTGACCGGCACCCAGAACGACAACAACGCATCGATCACACCCACGTCCTTGTTCACCCCCGGCCCCACCGCCTGCAACACCGAGAACGGCACGCCGACGCAAAACAGCGGCACGATCAGCCGCCGCACCTTGCCGCTGAAGAATGCGGAAAAGTCATTGCCGCGAATTTTGTAGATCGAATAGATGTAGCCGGAAATGAAGGTGAACAGCGGCATGCGCACGTACACCATCGAGTCGGCGATGACGCGGAACGGCGAGCCGAGATCGATTTTCAGCCCCCCGCCCAACGGGCCGATGACGTGATAAAGCACCAGCAGCAGGCACGCCAGGCCACGCAGGGTTTCGATCTCCAGCGATTTTTTCTTGCTCGACATACAGCACCCGCCTTAATTCAGAACTCTTGATTCAACCCGCACCGGTTTGTTGGCGCGCAACATCAAACCCAGGCCGACAAACAACACCGGCACCACCATGGAAAAGTGCCGGGCGAAGGAGCCGAAGTCCGGTTCGAACAAACCCTGCACCAGCAGGAACGCCAGCGGAATCGCGATCAGTTCCTTGGGTTTGGTCTCGATCGGCGCGCCTTTGTAGTCGGTGGAAGTGATGACTTTGAACAGCAGCAGCGCGGTCATGATCATCAGCGCCACAAAGATCACCTGGCCCGGCCCGGACAACAGAATCAGTTCCACCGGGAACGACAGCCGGAAGAAGATGATCATCGAGTCCAGCGCCTGCGATACGAAGTCACTGCCGCTGAGCCACGAGACGATCAGCGATTTCGAGCCCTCCTCCCCCGCCGTACGCAACTCGTTGTTGCTGGCGCGAATCGACGACACCGGAAACCCCAGCGCCAGCTGAATCGCCATGGCCACCGCCAGATAAAACAGGAACAACATCAGGAAGAAAGTGAAGCGCGACACGTACTTCTTCATCACGCAAACGCCGACCCACGACAGCGAAAACAGAATCCAGTAAGGCCGGATCAGCACGCCGTAGATCACCGCCGACAGAAAAAATCCGCCGCGGTATTTGCGCGTCAGCGAGCTGAACAAGATGCTCAGCACCGCCACCGAGACGATGATTTCCTTGGTCAGGTTTTCCAGAAAAAACGAACGCACAATCCCCCATAGACACAGGGTGCCGAAGATCGCCAGCGGCATGCGGCGGAACACCACCACCGGAATCGCCGTGAGGAAGAAATTGCAGAACATCCCGTAGGCCCAGGCGTTGGTCAGGTTGATCCCGGTGGGCCGCAGCAGGAACGCCGAACACTCGTAGGAGGAGCGATCCGGCGAGAACGGGTTCCAGAAATTGCAGTTGTCGGCGCGCGCATAGGAAGACCACAAGGTCATCGCATCCGGGCCCGGAGCGCGGGGGATCAGCAGCGGCATCGCCACCGACAGAAACAGCCCGGTGAACAGAATCAGGAACGACAGCGAGGAATCGAGTTTGCGTCCGCGAAACTCGATGCACGGCAACTTCAACCCCATGCCAACGCCCCTTTTGCACGGGTCGCACGGGTCAACACGGCAATCACCCCGAGCTGGACGATGATCGCGAAGACATTGCCCCACGCCGCGCCATAAATCGAATAGTGCTTGATCAGCAGGTAGCTGACCGGCACCGACACCAGCAGGCAGATCGCCGCGCTGGCGAATGACACCCGACTGTTTTTCGAGGCAATCAGACCGCCCCAGACGATGTCGCCAATGGCCCGCAGGGCAAAGGAAAAGATCAGCACGCCGAGAATCGCGTTATCCGGACGCGGCACGCTGGTGGCGACGTAATCGAGCACCACGTTGAAGAACAGATAGATCAGCACCGCCACCGCCGCCGAAACCAGCAGCGAGCGCATCACCCACTTGTTGACGAACAAATGCCTGACCGTAAACGCCTGCTGATCCGCCTGAAACCGCTTGGCCAGCACCGGAATACCGACCACCGCCACCACCGCGTAGGACAGCGCTTGCAAAGTGTTCGCCGCCGACCACGCGTACACGTATTTACCGAGATTGGCATACGGTTCGAGATCGGCAATCAGAAACCGCTCGGCGTACTGACTGAGCGCGATCAACCCCGTACCGAAGTAGAACGGCAACCCGGCCTTCCACACGGTCGCCGTGGTCAGCGCCGCGCTGACCCGGCCCTTGTGCACGCTCACCACAATCAGGTAACCGGCGATGATCACCAGCACGTTGGCGGCCACCCACAGCCACAGCACACTAGCGATGCCGGGCACCCAGTCGAGCATCATCCCGCCCACCGCCAGCAGCGCCCAGAGGCCGGTCTTGATGAAGAACAGCAACGCGCCCGCCGTGGCTTTCTGCGCGGAAAACACGAACGAATTGATCTCGAACGACAGGTGTTCGGTGAGCAGCACCAGCGTCACGCAAAGAATCAACGCGGTGCCCGCCTCGACCTGCTGGAACAGCGAGTAAATCCCCACCGTCACCAGCGACAGCAGCAGCCCCACCGCCAGATACAGCAGCAGGACTTTGTCGACCACCCGCCGCGAGCTGCCGCCGACGCTGATCAGCCGATTGATCTCGGAACTGAAACCGACGCTGTAGAACTTCGAGGCGATCAGCGACGCTGCGACCACCACGCCATAAAACCCCAGCGCTTCGTAGCCCAGGTAATGGGTGATGGCCAACACCAGCAAGAACTTCGCGCCTAGAGCTCCGCCGCGCAGCAGCAGGCGAAATATCATCGAACGATCCCTTTGATGATCTCGTCCATGGCCACGGTTTTTGCCTCGATCTCGCGGCAGGTGTCGGTCAGGCGCTTGCCGAAATTCGACAGGGCATTCGGCGCGTAAACGGTGTCGATGATCTGCTCGACATCGATGTCGCCACCGTTGATCACCCAGTCTTCCACGCCCATGTCCTGATAGGCGCCAAAGCCCTTGCGCTCATAGCTGATGTGGTACGCCGGGACACCGGACAGCAGCGACTCGATGGCGCCGTGCAGACGCACCGAGATCACCAGATCCGGCTGATATTTGGCAATCGTCGCCTTCAACGACAGCAGGTCTTCGGTGATGCCCAGTTCGCGATAGAACGCACCGTCATCGTTGCCGCGCACGGCGCTTTGCACAGCGCAGACCACTTTGCTTTTGTTGTTCAGGCGCTGCAGCAGCAACTTCAGGTTGGCGACGTAGGCGATCTTCTTTTCCTTGCTCCACTCCGGCGGCTTGCGCAGCACCACGCACACGGTGGCCGGCGACGCGGCGCAGCGGGTGAATTTGGGTTGCTGAAGGATCTTGCTGGCCAACGACTGCACCGCCAGATCCGGCGCGCGGTAGACGTTTTCGCAGGCATCGAACATCGCCGAGGAGCGGTTATCGCGCACGAACACCGCATCGGCACTGGCGTAGTGCTCGACGATCTTGCGGCTCTCGCCATGGAACGGCCCGATGCTTTGCGGCAGGTACACCGACGGCACCTTGCTGAGAATCGCCGTTTCCAGTTGCTTGGCGTGGCCCAGTTTCAGCTTGATGTGTTCGAAGGCACTTTTCGAGCGCATGTAGCCGCCACCGACGCCAACGATCAGATCAGTCTTGCGCAACAGATCCGCCAGCCCGGCATACGACTGATTGAGGAACACCGCCTGCTTGACCCGGCCCAGCCCCTTGGCCGCCATCACCGGTGCGTCGAAACGCGGGTGCGGCAAGTAGGCGAAAGACTGCGGATCGGACGCCACGACATTGATCGCGGTGTCGTCGCCAAAGTTGCGCTGCACCAACGCGATGGCCAGATCGACGAGCAGGCCGTCACCGGAGTTGGACGCACTGTAGCCATGCAAAATCGTTACGTTCATAAGCTTGAGTTCTACTTAATAAGTGGGAGCGCAATACACGTCGTAGGTCTGGCGGATCATCAGCGCGGCGCTGAAACGCTCGCGCACGATGTTCCGGCCCTCGCTGCCGAGGTCGAGCAACCGCGGCTTCTGGATTCGCGCCAGCACATCGGCCAGCGCCTGGTGATCACCGGTAGGAAAGACGTAGCCGGACACCTCATGGGTGACCAGTTCGGGCAGCGACGTGCAGTTGCTGGCAATCACCGGCAAGCCCATGGCCATGCCTTCCAGCGGCACCATGGCGAAGCCTTCCCAGCGACTCGGGACAATCAGCGCGTCGGCCTGTTGATACAGCGCCTGCACCTCGGCCGGCGTGACCCACGGCAGGTACTCGACGGCGTCCATCGGCGGACACTCGACCGTGTCCTCGTTGACCGCACTGCCGACCACCGTCAGTTTCAGATCGCTGCGCTGCACCTTGGCAAACGCCTTGAGCAACACGTCGAAGCCTTTCTGGTAGTCGAGACGACCGACGAACAGCAGATGAATCGGCGCGGGACTCTCGACCTTCGGCGCCTCGTCACGCTGATGAATGCCGTTGTAGATCAGTTTCATGCGCTTGCGCTGAATGCCGAACCGCGCGGCCTTGTCCATCTCGTAGCGGCTGACGCAGATGATCACGTCGGTCACCCGCTGCAGGACGCGCTCGATCCACGCGTAGAGCTTCTGCTTGGTCGGCGAGCTTTCCATCAGGAACGAAAAGGCGTGCGGGCAGTAGACGATTTTCGGCTTGCGCCACGGTCGCAGAAGCACGCAGACCACGCGGCCGATCACCCCGGAAAAAGTGCTGTGCAAATGCACCACATCGGGTTTTTCCTTGAGCATCACTCGGGTCAGTTGCCAGGCAAAACGCAGCAGCGAACGCACATCGCGCCCGCTGCGTTCGAACGTGCGAATCTGCTGCTCATCGATACCGTGCAGCTCTTTTTTCTGGTCGAGCGGCACCAGATAGACCAGCTCGTAATTCGAGTCCTGGCCTTCGGGAGAGGCCGAGATGGTGCGGATAACGGTGGCGACCCCACCTTTTATCGTTTCAGCCACGTGCAGTATTTTCTTCACAACCCACCCACTTCCTTGCATGTAAGGACAATCGCTGACACTCAGGATTTGTCGGACGCGTATTCGTAGTTGTAGTAACCGTAGTTGCCGTTGCCGTAGTAACTGGCGGCGCGCTTCTCGACGCCGTTGAACACCGCGCCCTTGAGTTCGATGCCGTTCTGCGCGAAGCGGCGAATGGTCATTTCGATCTCCTTGGCCGGGTTCACCGCAAACCGCGTGACGATCAGGCTGATACCGGCTTCACGCCCGACAATCGCCGCGTCCGTCACCGCCAGCAGTGGCGGTGTATCGATGATCACCACGTCGTAGCGTTCACTAAGCTCGGCGAGCAGATCGCGGAAGTTGGCGTGCATCAGCAGCTCGGAAGGATTCGGTGGAACCTGGCCACGGCTGATGAAATGCAGGTTGTCGATTTCCACCTTGTTGATCGCCTGCTCGATGCTGCAGCGCTTGACCAGCAGGTCCGACAGACCATTGGCGATCGGTACATTCAGCGTCTTGTGCAGGTGGCCCTTGCGCATGTCGGCGTCGATCAGCAACACGCGCTGACCGCTCTGCGCCATGACCGCCGCGAGGTTGGACGAGACGAAGGTCTTGCCGACCTGCGGGCTGGGGCCGGAGATCATGATGCGGTTGTTGGTCGAATCCAGCGCGGCGAAATGCAGGCAGGTGCGCAGGCTGCGGATCGACTCGATGGACAGGTCGGTCGGGTTGCGCAGCGCCAGCAGATAGGCCGGTGTTTCGGCGGTGATTTTGGCCCGGCCCTTTTTCGTGTCCTCGTCGCGCTGCAAGGCGCTGTAGGGAATCGAGGCGTACACCGGCAACCCGAGCTGTTCGATGGCTTCCGGGCCTTCCAGACCTTTGCTCAGGGATTTGCGCAACAGCACCAGCGCCACACCGAGAAAGGCGCCGAGGAACGTCGCGATCAACACGATCAGGGCTTTTTTCGGTTTGACCGGACTGCTCAGGTCGACATCCGCCGGATCGATCAAGCGCACGTTGCCCACCGCACCGGCGCGGACGATGTCCAGCTCCTGGGATTTGTTCAGCAACTGCGTGTAGATCTGCGAAGCGACTTCCACATCGCGGGTCAGGTTGAGCAGTTCCTGTTGCGTGGCCGGCAGATCACCGACCTTGCCTTCCAGCGATTTCTGCTGCTGGGTCAATTCGCCGATCTGCGACATCAGCGCGCGATACGCCGGATGCTGCTTGGTGAACTTGCGGTCCATTTCCGCCTGCTGCATTTTCAGCTCGGAAATCCGCGTTTCCAGCGCCACGGATTGACCGAGCACCGATTGGGTTTCCAGGGAAATGTTCACGGTCTTGCCACGGGTCTGATACGCGTTGAGCGCATCGCTGGCCTTGGCCAGATCACGCTTGACCTGCGGCAACTGGCTTTGCAGGAACGCCAGGCTTTGCGCCGCCTCCGCCGAAGTGCGACGCACGTTCTGATCGACGTACAGCGCGGCGATCTTGTTGAGGATCTTCACTGCCTCGGCGGCATCGGAACTGGCCAGCGCCAGGCGAATAATCCCCGACTCCTTGCCTTGCTCGGAAATATCCAGCGCATCCTGGTAACCCTGAATGGTCACGATCCGTGGATAGCGCACCACTTCAAAGCGTGTGCCGGGGTTGGCTTGCAGGCGTTCGATCAAACCCTCGACGCCGTCCTGGGCGAAAGCTTCGCCCGCGACGCCCTCGACCAGCAGGTTGTCGTCGTCATCGAGCAACTGGAAGTGCTGTTGTTCGCCAGCCACCAGGGTGAGCTTCTTGCCCAACAGTTCTTTGGGCAGGTTGAGGCGGGTAAACTCCAGACGCTCGCCGCCCCAGGCGTAGCTGTTGAGGCCAAAACGCGGCGGCGCCACGCTGAATTCGGTTTCGCCGCGATAACGCCGTGCGAGAAAACCGCCGATGACCGGGAAGGTGTTGGGGGTGACGTCGATGTCCAGGCGCAGATCGTCGACGGTTTTGCCGATCACCGCGCGGGACTTGATGATGCCGATTTCGGTCACCGACGGCGATTGCCCGCCGAGCATGCTGCTGAGGTCGGAAAAGCCGAGCATGTCGTTCTTTTTCGGTTCGACCTGAACCAGTGCGTTCGCCAGGTACACCGGCGTCGCCAATACCGCATAGGCAACACCAGCGGCCATGAAGGCACCGGTGAATGCACCGATCAGCCATTTCTGGTCGATCAAACTGCCGAATATACCCAGAAGATCAATACTGTCTTGATCGTTATCACGGTTGGCGATTACTGACGGTAACTGCATAAGTCTTTCTTACCATTCACTGATCTGAAGAATATTCATCAATGTCCGAGGCGCTGCGCCCACGAGCTAACAGCATCTTCAATCAATGCATGGGCATGAATAAAAGCGGCCTTACCTTGACGATACGGATCCTGTATTTCTCTTTCGCTCTGCCACTTGCCAAGAAGAAACACTTTGCCTCGGGCGTGTGAGGCAATCTTCAGTACCTGATTCACATGTTGTTTTTCCATGACCAGAATCAGGTCTGATTCATTGACGATATCGGCGGTCAATTGCCTGGCCTGGAAGCCCTCGGCGCTGTGCCCGTGGTCTTCCAGCACCTGGCGCGCCGACGCTTCCATGCCTTCGCCAACCCGCGCCGCGAGGCCTGCGGAAGTCACAGAGATGGTTGAAGGGGTCAGCGCGTTACGCAGCAGAAGTTCTGCTGTCGGACTTCGGCAAATATTGCCAACGCACACGACAAGGATCTTTTTGAACAAGGTTTACATTCCTGTGTAATATCATTCTGCCAACATCTAGAGCGGATCTTAATGAACCCACTAGATCATTCTGCACTCAGAAATAGATTCGCCCTGTCAGTACCAGTGTATTAAGTACCACAGCGCCAAAAGTCGCCAAAATAGAATTACCGGACTAAAAATAACTGTGATTTTCAGGTCTGGTTTTCCTGACAAAAAATAACATTGGCGCACTTAGTGCCAATGTTAGTTTCGAAGCAGTTATCACGAGATACCTTTTCGCCGTTGTCATTTCTCACCTGGAGAACCGACATGAAGTCAGCCCATCTCAAACACCTGAGCGCCCTGACCCTGTTACTGCTGGCGGCAACCGGCGAGAGTCAGGCCAATGAACTGTTCCCGGCATTACCCACCAACAAGACCATCGGAGTTCAGGTCAAAGTCCAGACCTTCTCCGCTGCCGACGCCGAGCGCGTCAAAGCCACCGGATTCAGTTTCGTGCGTTTTGGCGTATGGACTGACAGCCTGCCCAGCGCGGCCTACCAGAAGCAGATCAGCGATGCCTTCGCCGTGGCCCGCGCAGCCGGTCTGCCGGTGCTGATGACCCTGCGCGCGACCAAGCCGTTACCGGCCAATGATCTGGCGAACGCGGGGGTCGCGTATGCCAACGCGCTGACCAGCCTGGCAGCGACCTATGGCTCACAACTGGTCGCAGTCGAGCTGTGGAATGAGCCGGACCTCGACACCTACTGGCCGACCGGCAATTTCGATACGACGTTCGTGCCGTTCATGAGCGCGGCGTGCAAAACCCTGCAGGACAAGCCGCAAGCCATCCCGGTGATCGGTTTTGGCTTTGCCCGCCCGCCGACTGCCGGCTCGGCGTCCACCGTGGCACTCAACCGAATTGTCAGCGAATACCCCAAATGCCTCAGCGCGGTTTCCTACCATCCCTATGGCATGACCGGCACACAGATCAGCAACGCCCAGACGTTTATCCAGCAGAACTTCCATCTGCCGGGGGTGATCAGCGAATGGGGTATCTCGGCGCTTCCCTCCAACGGCGGCACCGAGGGCCAAGCCAGTAAAATCAGTGCATTCGTGGCCGATATCAAAACCCGCAACATTGCCCTGACCTCGATTTACGAGTGGAAAAACAGCGACACCGGCAGCAACGACCGCGAGAAGAACTTCGGTCTGTTGACCGCCGACGGCCAGCCGAAACCGGCGGAAACAGCGGTCAAAACCCAACTGAGCCAGCAATGACCTCCATTGATGTGCTCAAGGGGCGCTGGCCGTCAGTTGCTTTGAACCTGTGACCGCTTTTGGCATCGTATTCATCGATACCGCGCCCCGCCCATCAAGCAGCCGTTCTCAGGTTGTTGCCAGCGGGGCCTCCGATACGCCCGGATACCCTTGAGTGACTGTCAGCGCTCGGGTAATGTCGTCAAACCCACAGGACAGAGCACACCCATGACTTCCAAGCTGGAACAACTCAAACAGATGACCACCGTGGTCGCCGACACCGGCGACTTCGAAGCGATCGCCCGGGTCAAGCCGGTCGACGCCACCACCAACCCTTCCCTGCTGCTCAAGGCAGCCGCTATCCCGGCTTACGCCGAGCTGCTGAACGCCTGCGTCAGCGACTGCAAGGGCGATGTGGGCCTGGCCAGCGACCGTTTTGGCGTCGCCGTGGGCCAGGAAATCCTCAAAGTGATCCCGGGCCGGATTTCCACCGAAGTGGATGCGCGCCTGTCGTTCGACCAGGATGCCGTACTCAAGCGTGCGCATCGCCTGATCGAACTGTACGACAAGGCCGGCATCGGCCGTGACCGCGTGCTGATCAAGATCGCTTCGACCTGGGAAGGCATCCGCGCCGCCGAAATTCTCGAGAAGGAAGGCATCCAGACCAACCTGACCCTGCTGTTCTCCTTCGCTCAGGCTGCCGCTTGCGCTGACGCCGGGGTATTCCTGATCTCGCCGTTCGTGGGCCGCATCTATGACTGGTACAAGAAGGCCAACGGCAACGACTACACCGGCGCCGATGATCCGGGCGTGCAGTCGGTCACTCGCATCTACAACTACTACAAGGCCAATGACTACAAGACCGTGGTCATGGGCGCCAGCTTCCGTAATCTGAGCCAGATCGAGCAACTGGCCGGTTGCGACCGTCTGACCATCAGCCCGGACCTGATCGACAAGCTCGCGGCAGACACCGGCAAACTGGAGCGCAAACTCGCCCCGGGCCACGCCGGCGAAGCCCGCCTGATCCTGAACGAAGCACAATTCCGTTGGTTGTCCAACGAAGACGCGATGGCCACCGAGAAACTGGCTGAGGGCATCCGTCAGTTTGCCCGTGACCAGGAGAAGCTTGAGGCGCTGTTGCAGGCCAAGCTGTGATCTGAGTCGCTGAAACGCAAAAAGGGCGAACCCGGTTGGGTTCGCCCTTTTTTGTTGGTGTTGGCCAGTGCAAATGATGACTTATTGCAGGTGGTGTCCCTGTGGCGAGGGAGCTTGCTCCCGATGGGCTGCGAAGCGGCCCAATTGGCTATCCGAGTTCTTCAGAAACACCGTGCCGGCAGGTTTTATGGCTGCTGCGCAGCCAAGCGGGAGCAAGCTCCCTCGCCACAGAGGCCACTCAGTGTCTTTCGAGGGCATTCACCAGGTCATGGAAGGCTTCACGGTTGGAGTCGTTCAGGCCCATGAGGATCTTGTGCGCTTCGAGCACCTTGATCCGCACCACTTCTTCGGACTGATCCTGATCCGGCAGGTCGTCCAGGCACTCGGGGCAAGGCACCGGGTGGTTGACGATGTTGAACACCTGCTCGAAGCCCATCGACTGCAGCAGACGGGTGATGTCTTCGTGGGTGGTGACGACGGTCGGCAGCAGGCCGACCTTTTGCCGCGACAGGATCGACAGTTTGGCCAGCAGACCGAGGGTGGTGCTGTCGATGCTACGGGTTTCGGTCAAATCGATCACGATCGCGTTGAAATTCAACGCGGTGAAGATTTTCTCAATAGTCGCATCCAACGCCGAACACAGGGTCAGGCGAACTTCACCGACGAACTTCAGGACGAAGGTGCCGTCCTGCTCGGCGAACTGGATTCTACCGGTACTCATTGAAGGTTCCTGCTCAACACCAACAGGGCGATATCATCCGGCATCTCCCCTAGCGTGGCCAATTCAAACACTTGCCGCAGACCATCCAGGCTGCCGCCCGCCGCCTTCACCCGTTGAGGCAAAGCAGCTTCTTTTTCCTTGAGCGTCGGTTCTGGCAACAGATCCAGAATGCCGTCGGACATCAGCGTCAGGCTGAAAGTCGGAGGCAGCTCAAGCACGTGATCTTCGTAGGTGGCCTCATTGAACAAGCCCACCGGCAAACCGCGGCCTTCGAGGTAACGAACACTGTCAGGCGTGTACAACACAGGCAACGGCAGATGGCCGCCGATGCTATAGGTCAACAAACCGGTCTCCTCGTCGATGACTCCACCGACCATTGTGACGTGCTTGCCCAGCTTACAGCTGATCAGCCCCCGGTTGATATGACCAAGCACTTCCGAAGGCTTGAATTCCGGCAACGTGCCGTTGCGCTTGGACTCGAACAGCAAGCGCGTGGTCATGAACTTCAGCAGCACGGTGACGAACGCTGAAGAGGCGCCATGGCCCGAGACGTCGGCCAGGTAGAACGCCACCCGACGCTCGTCGACGCGGAAGTAATCGACAAAATCACCCGACAGGTACAGCGACGGGATGATCTGGTGAGCAAACTGAAATTCGTCAATGCGCCACGGGCTTTCCGGCAGCATGTTCATCTGCACCTGGCGACCGGCGTTCTGGTCTTCCTGGAGCAGGTTCAGGCTGGCTTCGAGCTCGCGGTTGGCCTTCTCCAGCTTCTCGCGGTAGCGCTGGTTCTCCAGCAACAGGCGCGCACGATCGAGTGCACGACGCACCGAGTGCTCGAGCACGGCCAGGTCTTCGAGAGGCTTGATCAGGTAGTCCGCTGCACCCAGGCGCAGCGCCTCGACCGCGTCGTTCATCACGCCCGCACCCGAAACGACGATCATCGGCGTTTGCGGTGACCGCTCGGTGACCTGACGGATGAATTCGAGACCGCCCATCTGCGGCATGCGCAGATCGCAGATGACCAGGTCGGGCTTGTCTTGCTCGAATACCTGAAGACCCTGTTGGCCGTTGCTGGCCTGCAGGACGCTGAAACCACTGTCTTCCAAATAGGCCGCGAGGCTCGCGCGCACTACTTCGTCATCATCGATTATCAGCAGCGTGGCACTGGTTTTTGGCATGTGGGCAAACGGCGCCAGAATTAGGTTGGCGTAGCAGGCGGGGCATCGGCCCGGCTCAGACTACTGGATTCGCTTTCTAGCCTCTCTGCTGCACCGCTTTCGAGCACTGAGCCGGAACGCGATTGCACCAGAGGTGCCCTTCTAAGGCGCAGACGGTACTCCCATCCGCGGGGCGTTTCAAGCATGCGCCGATGGTCGCTTGACGACTTTACTTGTCAAATCACCGAGAGTTATAAGAACAGCTCAAACCGTAACCCAATGGAAGGTCAAAGCCATGAGTCAAACCGGTCGGGACTACAGCGAAAAGCGCGATTTCATCCGCATGCGGGTCGATGCCGATGTGGTGTTGATTCATGAAGGGGATCAGGTGTCGGGCGTGTGCATCGACCTCTCCAGCAGTGGCATGCAGGTCGAAGCACCGCGCCAGTTCGCGGTCGGCGACCGCTTGAGCGTGCGCATCGACTCCGAGCACGCGGCGCTGAGCGGACTGGAGGCCGAGACTGAAGTGGTGTGGGTCAAGCCCCAGGACGGTGACAGCCAGAAACTCGGTCTGACCATTCTGAAGATGAAATAAGCGCACACAAAAAAGGCGGCCTCAAGAGGCCGCCTTCTGCTCATGGATCGACATTAAAAATCGTCTACGACCTTACCGTCCTTGACCTTGAACTCGCGGTTCTGCAGGTAGGCGTTGCGGATGAAGGTGTATTTGTCGCCGCTGATCAGCTTCTCGCTCGACAGCAGGCTGGCGCGGGTGTCGACGATGTTCAGGCCGAACGTCGAGTTACGCACCGGAATGTCGTTGATGTAGCGGTACGGACCGGTGTAGCTGTCGACGTATTTCGACGGCGCGTCACGCAGGGTGCTAGGGCCGAGCAACGGCAGCATCACATACGGACCGCTGCCAACGCCCCAGTAACCGAGAGTCTGACCGAAGTCTTCGTCGCTGCGATGCAGGCCCATTTTGGTGCCGACGTCGAAGAAGCCCAGCAGGCCGAAGGTGGTGTTGAAAATGATACGCGCGGTATCGACACCGGCTGCTGCAGGTTTGGCCTGCAGAATGTTGTTCGCCAGGTTGGTGACATCACCGACATTGCGGAACATGTTGTGGATGCCGTCCTCGAGGAACTGCGGCGTCACGTACTCGTAACCCTGCGCCAGCGGCTTGAGCGCGTAGGTGTCGACGAAGTCGTTGAACTGGAAGATCGGGCGGTTGACGCTTTCCCAAGGGTCTTCTTCCGTTGCGGCGTTGGCGGCGAACGGAACCAGCAAGACGCTGGCACATACACATAGCTGAGCGAGAGGATTGCTCCAGCGCATAGAAAAACTCCTTGGATTTTTACTGGCGCGGGCACCCGGGCCCAGGCGTTAAGACCGCTAGTATAAGCGCAAAAGCCGTTTTGGGCAGTCTACCAATGAAGAGTCGTGTAGGACCTTTCCAAGCCCCCTTCACACGCCTGTCATCCAACTGTCACCGGCGTCCCCTAGCCTCATGACTATTTCAGGGACGTTGCCATGACACACGCTGAAGCCTTGCCTGTCGCCGCACCCGGTCTGACCGCCGTGCTGTTCGGACTCAGTGGCTGTCTGGTGGATTTCGGTGCCCGCGCCCATCAACACGCCAGCGTGCTGCCCGAGCAGGCCGATGCCACGCCCGGCGCCCTCGACAGCCTGCTCAGCCTGCAGCGCCAGCAGATTCCCTGTGCGTGGATCGATGAGCTGCCCCCGGCCCTCGCGCAACCGTTGGCGGCCTCGCTGCCGGGTTGGATCAAACCGACGCAATATTCAGCAACAATCAATCCATGGCCAGCGCCGAACGCCTGCTGGCAGGCGCTGATGGGATTGAACGTCAGCCGTCTGGATGGCTGCGTGCTGGTCAGCGGCGAGCCACGCCTGCTGCAATCGGGCCTCAACGCCGGGTTGTGGACCATTGGCCTGGCGTCCTGCGGCTCGTTGTGCGGCCTGGCGCCGAGCGAGTGGCAAGCCTTGAATCAGAAGGAGCGCGAGCAGTTGCGCGGCAAGGCGACCATGCAGTTGTTTGGCCTCGGCGTGCACTCGGTGATCGATCATCTGGGCGAACTCGACACTTGCCTGGCCGACATCAGCCTGCGCCGCCTCAAAGGCGAAAAGCCCTGACCGGGATCATGCAGGTTGCAGCAGAGTGGATTAATCTAAAGGTCAGCCATAGACCTTTGGCGCGCGGCTGCGGTCAATGCCAGTGCCTATAGATAAAAGGAACCACACCATGCCCGCCCGTGAACTTCAAGAACAGCTCAATACCCTGCGCGAGCAACTGGAGCAGAATCCGCCGTTGTCCGAAGCCGAGCGTGAAGATCTGCGTGCGCTGATGGCGCAGATTGAATCGGAAATCAAACTGGAAACTGCCACTCAGGACGCGAGCATCGCCGACGGTGTGAACCTGGCGGTGGAACGCTTCGAAGTCGAACACCCGGCCATTGCCGGCACCCTGCGCAATATCGTCAATGCGCTGGGCAGCATGGGGATCTGATTCCCGCGCCATACAAAAAAGCCCTGCCATGTCTGGCAGGGCTTTTTCATATTCGTGATGTGAACACGGTCATTGTGGGAGCGGGCTTGCTCGCGAAAGCGGTGTGTCAGCCAATGCATCATCAACTGACACACCGCTTTCGCGAGCAAGCCCGCTCCCACCCTTCAGATGTTCATTGACGCACCAGGCGATGGTTCGGCAGTTGTACCGCTTCAGTGCTGCGATACGGGTTGATATCCAGCCCACCCCGACGCACATAGCGCGCAAACACCGTCAGTTTCTCTGGCTTCAGCAAACGTTGCAGGTCGAGGAAGATCCGCTCCACGCACTGTTCGTGGAAGTCCGAATGCTGGCGGAAACTGACGATGTACTCCAGCAGGCTCGCGTGATCCAGCGCCGCGCCGCGATATTCAACTACCACGCTGCCCCAGTCCGGCTGACTGGTCACCGGGCAATTGGATTTGAGCAGATGGCTGTGCACGCTCTCTTCGACAATCCGCGAATCATCGCAACGCAGCAGTTCCGGACGCGGATGCTCATAGTTGCTGACGCTGATATCCAGATCGTCGATGCACACGCCCGGCAACGCCACGACGCCTTCGGCTTCGACATCTTTCAGGCTGCGCACGCGCACGCCGACCGGTTTGCCGGCAGCGGCCGACAGGTCCTTGACCAGCGTCGCTTCCAGGCTGGCGATGTCGGCAAACGGCGTCTGGTTCAGCGAGTTCAGGTACAGCTTGAACGACTTCGATTCGATGATGTTCGGCGAATCCGCCGGAATGCTGAATTCACCGATCGCCACCACCGGTTTACCCGAGGGCAACAACCACGACAGTTCAAAGCAGTTCCAGAAATCCACGCCTTTGTACGGCAGGGTTTCGGCGGTCAGGCCCAGCTCGGCCCATTTCGCGGTGCGCGGAATCGGGAACAGCAGGGACGGCGTGTAAGTGGCGATGTATTCGCTGGATTTGCCCAGCGGCGAATGTTCGGCTGCGGGATGCATGGCGGAAACCTGACTGAAGAATCAGCGGATTCTATCAGCCTTTGCGCCCGCCTTTGAGTGCTTACTGACTGACAGTCAGTTTGCCGACCATGCCTGCCTGGTAGTGACCGGGAATATTGCAGGCAAATTCCAGGCTGGTGGCTTTGCTGAAGGTCCAGGTCAGCTCGGCGGTCTTGCCCGGCTCGACCAGCACGCTGTTGGGGTCGTCGTGCTTCATGCCGTGGTCCATGCTGCCGTGATCCATGCCGGTCATGTCGTGGGACATTTCTTTCATGCCGGTAGGCGTGAGCATGCCGCTTTGCTGCATCTGCAACATTTCCTGCTGATGCCTGGCATGCATCGCCGCGTCGCCGAGGTTGAATTCGTGCAACAACTGGCCTTTATTCACCAGCACAAAGCGAACCGTCTCACCGGCCTTGACCTGAATCGCCTTCGGCTCGAACGACATGTCGTTCAGCACCACCTCGATGTTGCGGCTGGCCTTGGCCGCTGGCGCCGGCTGGCCGAAGTCATAGCTGTGCGCGGGTGCGGCCCAGACAGGTGAACTCAGCGCCAGCAAACAGGCGGCGACGGCCAGAGGGTTGCGCAAAAACATTGTCATACTCCAACAAGAAAAGGTTCAGCCTGTGGGAAACTCTAGCCCGCCTGCGCTGGCAGCTACCTGACAGACAGATTACAACTTTGTCAGGTTGGCGCCTGTCGCCTGCTCTCACGGTATAAAGCTTTCGTTTCTACAACCCGAGCCGCCCATGAAACTGCTGATCGTCGAAGACCAACCGAAAACCGGCCACTATCTGCGCCAGGGCCTGACCGAGGCCGGGTTCAACACAGAGCTGGTGGCCGACGGCAACAGCGGTCAGCAACTGGCCTTGAGCGGTGATTATGCGCTGCTGATCCTCGACGTGATGCTGCCCGGGCGCAGCGGTTGGCAGATCCTGCATGCGTTGCGCACTGCCGGCCTCGACACGCCAGTACTGTTTCTGACCGCCAAAGATGCCGTCGAGGATCGGGTTCACGGCCTCGAACTCGGCGCCGACGATTATCTGGTCAAACCCTTCGCTTTCTCCGAACTGCTGGCCCGGGTGCGCAGCCTGCTGCGCCGGGGCAGCGCCCTGCCCCAGGAAACCAGCCTGCAACTGGCCGATCTGCGTCTGGACCTGATCCGTCGTCGCGTCGAACGCAGCGGTCAGCGCATCGACCTGACCGCCAAGGAGTTCGCCCTGTTGGAAATGCTTCTGCGCCGTCAGGGTGAAGTGCTGCCGAAATCGCTGATTGCCTCACAAGTCTGGGACATGAACTTCGACAGCGACACCAACGTGATCGAAGTGGCGATCCGGCGCCTGCGCCTGAAGATCGACGATGACTTCCCCAACAAACTGATCCACACCGTGCGCGGCATGGGTTACGTGCTTGAAGAGCGTCCGGCCTGATGCCTCGCCTGTCCCTGAGTTCGCGTCTGGCGCTGCTGTTTGCCGGCTGCACCGCCGTGGTTTCGCTGTTCGCCGGGGTGCTGTTCAGCCGCGCCAGCGAAGCGCACTTCATTGAGCTCGACCAGCAATTGCTCGACAGCAAGCTGATCGGTTTGCGCCGTGCCTTGCAGGATGTTCAGGCCAGCGAGAGTGAAACGCGGCTGACCGATGAACTCAGCCGGCAGGCCGATCTTTCGCTGCGCATCACCGGGGCCGATGGCCAGCGCTGGTACGACAGCTCGATCAAGGTGCCACCGGACTTGCCGCAACAGCCCGGCTTGTCGACCATCAGCAATGACGGCATGGACTATCGCGTGCTCAATGCCCCGCTCTACCCGGACAAACCCGATACGCCACAACTGACACTGCTGCTGGACATCACCCATCACCAGCACTTTTTGCAACGCATGCAGCACCTGATCTGGCTGACCGTCGGGCTGTCAGCGCTTGCCACCGCGCTGCTCGGCGCCTGGGCCGCACGCAGCGGCTTGCGTCCGCTGCGGCGCATGAGTGCAGTGGCGCGTGGGATTTCTGCGCATTCGCTCAATGCCCGACTGCCGGAAGCGCAAATGCCGCCAGAACTTGCGGAAATGGCCCACAGCTTCAACGCCATGCTCGGACGCCTCGACGACTCGTTTCAACGGCTGTCGGCGTTCTCTGCCGACATCGCCCATGAACTGCGCACACCGCTGTCGAACCTGCTGACCCACACCCAGGTCACCCTCACCCGCCCGCGACCGATCGAGGATTACCGCGAAGCCCTGCACAGCAATCTCGAAGAACTGCAATGGATGGCGCAACTGGTCAACGACATGCTTTATCTGGCCAAGGCTGACCACGGTTTGCTGATGCCCAAGCGTGAGGCGCTGGAACTGGCGGATGAGAGCGATGTGTTGCTGGAATTTTTTGCGCCACTGGCCGAGGACGCCGGGGTGACGCTGAGCCGCGAAGGTCATGCGCGCATGGAAGGTGACCGCAATATGTTGCGCCGGGCCTTGTCGAATCTGCTGGACAACGCGGTGCGCTTTACTCCGGCGACGGGCAGCGTGCGCCTGTCCATCATCGATCAACCGCACATAGCGCAGGTGTCGGTGGAGAACAGTGGCGAAGGCATTTCGGCAGAGTTGTTGCCACGGCTGTTTGACCGGTTTTATCGAGCAGATCCGGCGCGGCAGGAAGGCAGCAGTGAACATGCGGGGCTGGGGCTGGCGATTACCCAATCGATCGTCCGCGCCCATGGTGGGCAGATTCATTGCGAATCGGCTGCGGGGTGGACGCGGTTTGTGATTGAGTTGCCCAAGGGAGTCTGAGGCCAGCAGGTCCGGCCCCTTCGCGAGCAAGCCCGCTCCCACATTGGATCTGCGTCGTACACAAATCCCCTGTGGGAGCGGGCTTGCTCGCGAAGGAGGTATTGGCGCTTACGAATATCTCAGCGCGTGAGCCGGCTCGATCTTCGCCGCCCGCAACGCCGGGTACACCGTCGCCAGGAAGCTCAGAATAAAGCCTGCCGAGCAGATCAACAGCACATCCCCGCCCTGCAATTCCGAAGGCAGGTTGCTGACGAAGTACACATCGGAACTGAAGATGTGCTGGCCGGTGACACGCTCGACCCAGCCAACCATTTCACTGACGTTGAGCGCCGCGATCACCCCGAGCACGCCGCCAATCAGTGTGCCGACAATGCCGATCACCGTGCCCTGCACCATGAAGATCGCCATGATCTGCCGTGGCGTGGCGCCGATGGTGCGCAGGATCGCGATGTCCGCGCCCTTGTCGTTCACCACCATGATCAGCGTGGCGATGATGTTGAACGCCGCCACCGCGACGATCATCAGCAACAGCAGGCCGATCATGGTTTTTTCCATTTTCATCGCGCTGAACAGGCTGCCCTGGGTGTGAGTCCAGTCATCCGCCTTGAAGTCGGCACCGAGGCCTGCGGCGATGTCCGAGGAGACTTTCGGCGCGGCGTACAGGTCCTTCACCGCCAGGCGCACGCTCTGCACCTGATTCGGCTGCCAGTGCTGCATGGTCGCGGCATCGGCCACGTGAATCAGGCCCATCGAACCGTCCAGTTCGGCGCCGACCTTGAACACACCGACCACGTTCAAGCGCTGCATGCGCGGGGTGATGCCCCCCGGTGCGGTGCTGACTTCCGGGACGATCAGGGTGATCTTGTCACCGACATTGAGACGGAAGCGCCGCGCGGTGATTTCACCGATCACCACACCGAACTCGCCGGGTTTCAGATCATCAAGACGGCCCTGCACGATGTGCTGGGCCACGATCGACACCTTGCCTTCCTGGGCCGGATCGACACCGCTGATCTGGATCGGCTGCATCGAGCCCTTGTAGGACAGCATGCCTTCCATCTCGGTGAACGGCACGGCGGCGGTCACTTCGGGATTCTTCAGCGCGGCAGCGGCCACTGGCTGCCAGTCATCGATCGGCTTGACGCCAACGATGGTCGCGTGCGGCACCATGCCGAGGATGCGCGAGCTCATCTCGCGCTGAAAACCGTTCATCACCGACAGCACCACGATCATCGCCAGCACGCCGAGGGCGAGCCCGATCATCGAAGTCATCGAGATGAACGAAACAAAGCGATTGCGGCGTTTGGCGCGGGTATAGCGCGTGCCGATAAAGATCGATAACGGTCTGAACATTCGCTGGGGCACCGTATAAAAATAAAAGACCCGATGCCTTTTCAGGTACCGGGTTTCGGTCGGTCAGATGGTGGTCAAGCAGCCTTCCTGCAATTGCAGGACGCGGTCCATCTGGCGGGCCAGGTTCATGTCGTGAGTCACCACCAGGAACGCCGTGCGCATCGAGGTGCTGAGTTCCAGCATCAGATCCTGAATGCCTTCGGCGGTGTGCGAATCGAGGTTGCCGGTCGGCTCATCGAGCATTACCAGGCCTGGATTGTTCACCAGTGCACGGGCGATAGCCACACGCTGGCGTTCACCACCGGACAGCTCGGCCGGTTTGTGCTCCAGACGATGACCCAGACCTACGCGCTCGAGCAACGCCGTAGCGCGCTGACGTGCTTCCGGGATCGCAGTCTTGCCGATCAGCAGCGGCATGCAGACGTTTTCCAGCGCGGTGAACTCCGGCAGCAAGTGGTGGAACTGGTACACGAACCCAAGGGCGCGGTTACGCAGCAGGCCACGCTTCTTCTCGCTCAGGGCCGACAGTTCTTCACCGTCGAGCCAGACGCTGCCCTCGGTCGGCGTATCGAGACCGCCCAGCAGGTTGAGCAAGGTACTTTTGCCCGAACCGGATTTGCCGACGATCGCCACTCGCTCGCCCGGGTGCAACTCCAGTTGCAGACCGGCCAACACTTGCACCGACTCCGGGCCTTCCTCGTAGGATTTGCCGAGGTTGCGGCAGCTCAAGATTGCTTTATCACTCATGCCCGACTCACTCATAACGTAGCGCCTCCGCCGGCTGGGTGCGCGCGGCACGCCAGGCGGGATACAGGGTGGCGAGGAAACTCAGGACCAACGCAGCCGCGCAGACCATGACCACGTCCTGGCTCTGCACCTGCGACGGCAGGTAATCAATGAAATACACATCGGCGTTGAGGAACTTGTGGCCGATCAGCCCTTCGAGGGCGGAAATCGCCGCGCTGACGTTCAACGCCGCGAGAATCCCGACCACCGCGCCGATGGCCGTACCGACCACGCCGATCACGGTGCCCTGCACCATGAACGTGCGCATGATCGTCCCCGGCGTAGCGCCGAGGGTGCGCAGAATGGCGATGTCGCTCTTCTTGTCATTCACCACCATCACCAGCGTGGAAATGATGTTGAACGCAGCCACGGCGACGATCAGCAGCAACAGCAGACCGATCATGGCTTTTTCCATGCGGATCGCCTGATACAGATTGCCGTGGGTGCGGGTCCAGTCGCGGGCGTAGTAATGGTCTTCGCCCAGTTGCTGGGCGATGGTCCAGGCCACGCGCGGCGCCTGGAACAGATCATCGAACTTCAACCGGATGCCCTGCACCTGATCAGGCTTCCAGCGGTGCATCTTCGCCAGATCCTGCAGGTTGGTGACGCCCAGATAACCGTCCAGCTCACCGGCGCCGACATGAAAGATGCCGACCACGGTGAAACGCTTCATGCGCGGGAACATCCCGGCCGGGGTCACGCTGACCTCCGGCGCGACGAAGGTGACCTTGTCACCGAGGCCTACGCCGAGCTTGGTTGCGGCCTTGTCGCCGATGACGATGCCGAAGCTGCCCGGCGTCAGGTCGTCGAGTTTGCCCTGCTTCATGAAGTTGTCGATGATCGACACATTGCGCTCGAGCGCGGGGTCGATGGCGTTGAGCAACACCTTGGACACCTGGCCGTTGTTGGTCAGCAAACCCTGCATCTGGGTGAACGGCGCAACGGCCGTCACCTCCGGGTTGCGCTTGACCTTGGCGGCGAGGCTTTGCCAATCGTTGATCGGTTCGCCGGTTTCAAGAGTCGCGTGGGGCACCATGCCCAGCACGCGGGTGCGCATCTCATGATCGAAGCCGTTCATCACCGATAGCACCACGATCATCACGACCACGCCAAGGGCGAGCCCGATCATCGAAGTCAGGGAAATGAATGACACAAAATGATTGCGACGCTTTGCACGGGTATAACGCGTGCCGATAAATACGAAGAGAGGTCTGAACATGTCGGGGCTTGTTCGGAGGGAAAAGGAACGTCCTTGTGGCGGGGGTCGATAACCAGCTTTACACTCAGACCACCGCCGCTACCATGGGTTCGCCATGTCGACATTAGATGAAGAAGATCGCCGCGAATACTACCGTATCGAGGACACGATCGCACTGGAAATTCGGCCCCTGTCCGCTCCCGAAGCCGCTGGCCAGGAAGTGTTGCAGGATGCTTCCCCGCTGTTCAACCTGCTCAGCGAACTGCACCTGAGCGAATTCGAGTCGCAGCACCTGTTGCGCCAGATCAGCGAGCGCGACCGGGCCATCGCCGCGTTCCTCAAATCCCAGAACAAACGTATCGACCTGCTCAGCCAGGTGGTCGCCCTGACCGTGCTCGGCCATATCGGCGAGCCGCAACCGGTGATCATCTCCGAAGGCGGGATCGATTTTCAGCACCCGACCGCGCTGGCCACTGGCGCGCACCTGTCGGTGAAACTGGTGCTGATGCCGCAGGCGCTGGGTCTGTTGCTACGCGCCCGCGTCACCCATTGCGACCGCAAGGGCGATGGCTACGACGTCGGCACCGAGTTCGAACACTTGACCGACGCCCAGCGCCAGTTGCTCGCCCGCTATATCCTGCAGAAACAGGCCCAGGAACGACGCCTGGCCCGTGAACAGAACGAATCAGGCATTTAAATTAAGGAAGCACCGTGACCCTCATCTACGGCCACCGCGGCGCCAAGGGCGAAGCACCGGAAAACACCCTGACCAGTTTTCAGGAATGTCTCAAGCACGGCGTACGCCGTTGCGAACTGGATCTGCACCTGTCCAAGGACGGCGAGCTGATGGTGATCCACGACCCTACCCTCAAGCGCACCACCGACCGGCGCGGCAAGGTGGTCGAGCACACCGCCGCCGAGCTGGTGACCTACGACGCGCGCAAGGGCGGCCCGGGCTGGATCAAGCCGTGCCCGATTCCGACACTGGAAGAGCTGTTCGAAAAATGTGATTTCGAGCACTGGCAGCTGGAAGTCAAAAGTGCATCGCGCACCCGCGCGGCGACCACCGTGCTGGCGATTCGCGAGATGGCCCAGCGTCATGGTTTGCTGGACAAGGTCACCATTACTTCGAGTTCGCGGGAAGTGCTGAAAGCGGCACTGGACCTGGTGCCGGACGTGTCGCGGGGACTGGTGGCCGAATACGCCTGGCTCGACCCGCTAAAGGTCGCGGCCAGCTATGGCTGTGAGATTCTGGCGTTGAACTGGACGCTGTGTACGCCGGAACGCCTGCAGAAGGCGCAGCGCCAAGGGCTGCATGTCTCGGTGTGGACCGTCAACGAGCCTGCGCTGATGCGCAGACTCGCCGACTTCGGCGTTGACAGCCTGATTACAGACTTTCCCGGTTTGGCCACTGCCACCCTCGAGAATTGCTGAAATCGGTCTCCCCGGCCGGCTCAGGCCACCGGCCGGAGCCCGTCAAAAAAGCCGGTTGAGGCCGTCGTACGCCGCTACCCGATAGGCTTCGGCCATGGTCGGGTAGTTGAACGTGGTGTTGACGAAGTACTTCAGGGTGTTCAACTCGCCCGGCTGGCTCATGATCGCCTGACCGATGTGCACGATTTCCGACGCCTGATAACCGAAGCAGTGAACGCCCAGCACTTCCAGGGTTTCACGATGGAACAGGATCTTCAGCATGCCTTGCGGCTCGCCGGCGATCTGTGCACGCGCCATGCTCTTGAAGAACGCTTTGCCGACTTCGTACGGCACTTTGGCCTGGGTCAGCTCCTGCTCGTTCTTGCCGATCGAGCTGATCTCCGGAATGGTGTAGATGCCGGTCGGCACGTCATTCACAAAGCGCCAGCTACCGTTATCGACGATGCTGCCGGCAGCCGAACGACCCTGGTCGTGGGCAGCACTGGCCAGGCTCGGCCAGCCGATCACGTCGCCGGCGCCGTAGATGTTCGGCACGCAAGTGCGGTAGGCCTCGTCGACTTCGATCTGGCCACGGCTGTTGACCTTGACGCCGATGTTTTCCAGACCGAGCTGGTCGGTGTTGCCGGTACGGCCGTTGCACCAGAGCAAGGCGTCGGCCTTGATCTTCTTGCCGGACTTCAGGTGCAGGATCACACCGTTGTCCACACCTTCAACGCGATCGTAATCCTCGTTGTGGCGCACAGTTATGTTGTTGTTGCTGAAGTGGTAGCTCAACGCCTGGGAGATTTCCGAGTCGAGGAAGCTCAGCAACTGACCACGGTTGTCTACCAGCTCAACCAGTACCCCCAGACCGCTGAAGATCGAGGCGTATTCGCAACCGATCACGCCGGCGCCGTAAACGATCAGTTTGCGCGGGGTGTGGCCGAGGCTGAGGATGGTGTCGCTATCGTAGATACGCGGGTGATTGAAATCGATGTCCGCCGGACGATACGGGCGCGAACCGGTGGCAATGATGATGTGCTTGGCCACCAGCTTCTCGACCACACCGTTGGCGCAGACCACTTCGATGGTTTGCTCGTCAGCGAAGCTGCCGGTGCCGAAGAACACGTCGACGCGGTTACGGGCGTAGTAGCCGGTACGCGAAGCGACTTGTTTGGAAATGACTTTCTCGGCGCTTTTCAACACGTCCGGGAAGGAGAACCAGCGCGGCTCGCCGATCGCCCGGAACATCGGGTTGGTGTTGAACTGCATGATCTGCCGGACCGAGTGACGCAGGGCCTTGGACGGGATGGTTCCCAGGTGGGTGCAGTTACCGCCGACCTGGCGACGGCTATCGACCATCGCCACCTTGCGCCCTGCTTTGGCGGCGTTCATTGCCGCGCCTTCTCCCGCCGGGCCGGAACCCAACACCACCACGTCGTAGTTGTAGACAGCCATGCGTACTCCTCAGAACAGGCCGCGGTGCCAGCAGCACCGGCGGCTAAATCACGCCGAATCGCGGCGCGAAGGAACAATTGAGGGTCAGTAAAGAACCCGGACACAGTCTATAGAAGCGTCAACGCCGCGCACATTAACCCTTGGTCGCGTCGTAGGCTACTTTTGCCTGCACTACAACGCCAGCTTTCGTACTGTTTTCAGTCAACTTTTGCGCCACTGAGGCGTTCGAAAGCCGTACTGGTGCGGATAACGAAACCTGTATCGGCACGAATGACGAAGAATGCACCAATGTCATGTTTTTCGGCATAGTCCCAAGCCCTTTCAGGCCCGAGAATCAGCAACAGCGTCGATAGTCCATCGGCCATCAACGCTGAAGGATGAATCACCGTGACCGACGCCAGGTTGTGTAGGACCGGCGCCCCGCTACGCGCATCGAAGGTGTGGGAATAGCGCCGGCCATCCTGCAGGAAATAGTTGCGGTAATCACCGGAGGTGGAAACGCCGTAGCCGTCGACCCGAATGATCCGTTCGGCCACCTGTTGATCGTCACGCGGCTCCTCCAGCGCGATGCGCCATGCCGAGCCGTCGAGTTTTTTGCCTTTGGCTTTCAGCTCACCGGTGGCTTCGGTGAGATAGTCATGGATGCCCATCGACTCGAGCCTGGCTGCGATGGTGTCGACGGCGTAACCGGCGGCGATGCTGTTGAAGTCGACTTCGACCGGCGCATCCTTGCACAAGCGGTCGCCGTCGATATGCAAATGGTGGTAGCCGACCCGTTCAAGGGTTTCGGATAGTGCGGCGGGACTGGGGACTTTCTCTTCACGCCCTTGCGGGCCGAACCCCCACAGGTTCATCAGCGGCTCGACGGTCAGGTCGTAGGAACCTTCGCTTTGCTCTGACAGCTGTTCGCCGACACGGACCAATTCGAGCACGGCAGCCGGCATGGTCTGACAGCTGTTCGCCGGCAATGCATTGAAGCGCTCGATGTCTGAGTCACTGCGATAGGTCGACATCTGCTGATCGACGTCGGTGAGGATTTTTTCCACTTCAAGCTGGACCTGCGCGACCTCGGGAAGACCGGCGTGGCGCACGTACTTGATTGAATAGGTGCTGCCCATGGTCGGGCCGCCGAAGCTTTCCATGGAGTCGCCGTTGCCGCAGCCGGACAAAGAGCCCACCAGCATTAAAAGGCTGATCAGCCTCCCTTTAGACAAATCCCCTACTCCCCACACAAAGCTGAAGATTATGCGCCAGAACCTGTAGGAGCTGCCGAGTGAAACGAGGCTGCGATCTTTTGCTTTTGATCTTTTCAAGCAACATCAAAAGATCGCAGCGTTCCGCAGCTCCTACAGGTTTTTCATTCGTTTGATAGCGTCATGCTGGCCTTCGTAATGGCTATATCGTTTAAGCAGTGCCCTAACCAATTGTTGCCTAACGTTCTTTATACACATATGGTTACAAAACTGTTCACGGGTACTGCCTGAGTTTGCCGCGTGACGGCGAGGACGTGTCTAGTTCAGGGATTTCCAATAAGACAGCCAACAGAGAGTACGAACCAATGTCCTCCACCACGGGCAAAGGCAAAGCGATTTTTCGCGTTGTCAGCGGCAATTTTCTCGAGATGTTCGACTTTATGGTCTATGGCTTCTACGCCACGGCCATTGCCAAAACCTTCTTCCCGGCCGACAGCGCCTTCGCTTCCCTGATGCTCTCCCTGGCGACGTTCGGTGCCGGCTTCCTGATGCGTCCGCTGGGAGCGATTTTCCTCGGTGCCTATATCGACCGCCATGGCCGTCGCCAGGGTCTGATCATTACGCTGGCGCTGATGGCCGCCGGTACGGTGCTGATTGCCTGCGTCCCCGGCTACGCCACCCTCGGCGTCGCCGCCCCGCTGATCGTGCTATTCGGTCGTTTGCTGCAAGGCTTCTCGGCCGGCGTCGAGCTGGGCGGTGTTTCGGTGTATCTGGCGGAAATCGCCACACCGGGCCGCAAGGGCTTTTTCGTCAGTTGGCAGTCGGCAAGCCAGCAAGCAGCGGTGGTCTTTGCCGGCCTGCTCGGGGTGGGTCTCAACCACTGGCTGAGCCCGGAACAGATGGGTGACTGGGGCTGGCGCGTGCCGTTCCTGATCGGCTGCATGATCGTTCCGGTGATCTTCGTGATTCGTCGCTCGCTGGAAGAAACGCCGGAATTCCAGGCGCGTAAACATCGCCCTACCCTGCGCGAAATCGTCCGTTCGATCGGCCAGAACTTCGGCATCGTCATCGCCGGCATGGCGCTGGTGGTGATGACCACGGTTTCGTTCTACCTGATCACCGCCTACACCCCGACCTTCGGCAAGGCCGAACTGCATCTGTCGGACTTCGACGCGCTGCTGGTGACCGTGTGCATCGGCCTGTCGAACTTCTTCTGGCTGCCAGTGATGGGCTCGGTATCTGACAAGATCGGTCGCAAACCCCTACTGCTGGCGGCGACCATTCTGGCAATCCTGACCGCTTACCCGGCATTGTCGTGGCTGGTGGCGAACCCGAGCTTCAGTCATTTGCTGATCGTCGAACTGTGGCTGTCGTTCCTGTACGGTTCGTACAACGGGGCGATGGTGGTGGCGCTGACCGAAATCATGCCGATGGAAGTGCGCACGACCGGGTTCTCGCTGGCCTATAGCCTGGCGACGGCGACCTTTGGCGGCTTTACGCCAGCGGCCTGTACTTACCTGATCCATGTGCTGGACAACAAGGCTGCGCCGGGGATCTGGCTCAGCGGTGCGGCGGTGCTGGGGCTGATTGCGACGCTGGTGCTGTTCCGTGGCAACAAGCATGAGCTGCGGACTGCGCAGGCCTCGATAGTCGGCGGCGCCCGATAGGACGCCTTCGGGAGCAAGCCCCCTCCCACAGTGTCCGGTGGTGCCAACACGATGATGTGAACACCGCCAAACCTGTGGAGGGCCTTGCTCCCGAAGAGGCCGGTACAGGCAATAAAGATTCAGCAGGCATAAAAAAACGCCCCGACCAAAGTCGGGGCGTTTTCATTTGCAGCTAAGGCTTAGCGCGGGAACGCTGGCGGGTTTACACCGGCCATGTCTTCCATCACGCGAACCACCTGGCAGCTATAGCCGAACTCGTTGTCGTACCAGACGTACAGAACAACGCGGTTGTCCTGAACGATGGTCGCTTCAGCGTCGACCACACCGGCGTGACGCGAACCCACGAAGTCAGTGGACACCACTTCCTGCGAGTTGACGAAGTCGATTTGCTTGTGCAGATCGGAGTGCAGCGCCATGTAGCGCAGGTACTCGTTCATCTCTTCACGGCTGGCGGCTTTCTCAAGGTTCAGGTTGAGAATGGCCATCGACACGTTTGGCGTCGGAACGCGGATCGCGTTACCGGTCAGCTTGCCGGCCAGCTCAGGCAGAGCCTTGGCAGCAGCGGTGGCAGCACCGGTCTCGGTGATCACCATGTTCAGCGCGGCGGAACGGCCACGGCGATCGCCCTTGTGGAAGTTGTCGATCAGGTTCTGGTCGTTGGTGTACGAGTGAACGGTTTCGACGTGACCGTTGATGATGCCGAACTTGTCATTCACAGCCTTCAGCACCGGCACGATGGCGTTGGTGGTGCAGGAAGCGGCGGACACGATCTTGTCGTCAGCGGTGATTTCGTTGTGGTTGATACCGTGAACGATGTTCTTCAGCTTGCCTTTGCCAGGCGCGGTCAGAACAACGCGAGCAACACCCGGGCATTGCAGGTGCTGACCCAGGCCATCGGCGTCACGCCATACACCGGTGTTGTCCACCAGCAGCGCGTCTTTGATGCCGTACTGGGTGTAATCCACCTCGGTCGGGTTCTTCGCGTAGATCACCTGGATCAGGTTACCGTTGGCGGTGATGGTGTTGTTTTCTTCGTCGATGACGATGGTGCCGTTGAACGGGCCGTGTACCGAATCGCGACGCAGCAGGCTGGCGCGTTTGGTCAGGTCGTTTTCGGCGCCTTTGCGCACGACGATGGCACGCAGACGCAGACCGTCGCCACCACCGGTTTTCTCGATCAGGATGCGCGCCAGCAGACGGCCGATACGACCGAAGCCGTACAGCACAACGTCAGTGCCTTTACGGGCCGAAGCGTTTTGCTGACCAACCACGTCAGCCAGCTCTTCACGAACGAACTGCTCGGCGCTGCGGCCATTGCCTTCGCTGCGGAATTTGAACGCCAACTTGCCCAGGTCTACCGAAGCCGCGCCGAGCTTGAGCTCGCTCATGGCTTTAAGCAGAGGGAATGTTTCGTGGACGGAGAGTTCGCTATCGTCGGAGGAACGGTGGCGAGCAAAGCGGTGAGCTTTGAGAATCGCGATGACAGACTGGTTGATCAGGCTGCGGCCATAGATCGAGCTCACCACGTTGTTATTGCGGTAGAGCTGACCGATAAGCGGAATCATCGCTTCTGCGAGTGCTTCACGGTCGATCCATTCACCAAGACACTGGTCGGGCTTCTGAGTCACGGGAACCTTCCACATGTAGGGGCAGAAAAAAGGGGCTACATTATGCCGCCGAGAACCTCTTGTAGCAATGCGCGCTTGTCGCGCAATCGGTAACAAAATTCCGTTCAAAAAAATTACGCCCCGCGCCAGCCCAGTAAAACCGGGGCTTTCAGCGCAGTCAATTTTTCGACGACTGTTAGACGATGTCTGTAACCCTCCGTAACACCAGTCGATTTCGGCACTACATAACCACTAAAAAAGTGCTCGTTTTTATGGTTACCACTACATTTCGCGCAAACCGCGAAGATAGACGCAGTCTGCAACTGACAGGCGGCACCGGACGCCGCTACAATTACCGACTTTGTCGCAACGCCTGGAGCTCAACCTTCCGTGCCTGTTCTGCGTCTACCGCTTCTCCCTGCCGCGGCAGGTAAACAGCATTGGGGCAACTTGCCCGGTGCCGCCCTCAGCCTGGCGATTGCCGAGGCTGCCAGCGCAGCCAAGCGCTTCACGCTGCTACTGACCGCCGACAGCCAGAGTGCCGAACGGCTGGAGCAGGAGCTGAGCTTCTTCGCCCCGGATTTGCCGGTTCTGCATTTTCCCGACTGGGAAACCCTGCCGTACGATCTGTTCTCGCCGCACCAGGACATCATTTCCCAGCGCATCGCCAGCCTATACAGGTTGCCGGAACTGGCGCACGGCGTGCTGGTGGTCCCGATCACCACCGCCCTCCACCGCCTGGCGCCGACCAGGTTCCTGCTCGGCAGCAGCCTGGTGCTGGATGTCGGCCAGAAGCTTGATGTCGAACAGATGCGCTCGCGCCTGGAAGCCAGCGGCTATCGCTACGTCGATACGGTTTACGAGCACGGCGAGTTCACCGTACGCGGCGCGCTGATCGACCTGTTCCCGATGGGCAGCAAACTGCCCTATCGCATCGACCTGTTCGACGATGAAATCGAAACCCTGCGCACCTTCGATCCGGAAAACCAGCGTTCCATCGACAAGGTCGATTCGGTGAAGCTGCTGCCGGCCCGAGAGTTCCCGCTGCAGAAAGATGCGGTCACGCGCTTCAAGGCGCGCTTTCGCGAGCGTTTCGACGTCGACTTCCGGCGCTGCCCGATCTTCCAGGACCTGAGCAGCGGCATCACCCCAGCCGGTATCGAGTACTACCTGCCGCTGTTTTTCGACGAAACCTCGACACTGTTCGATTACCTGCCGCAGGACACTCAAGTGTTCTCGCTGCCGGGTATCGAACAAGCGGCAGAAAACTTCTGGAACGACGTGCGCAATCGCTACGAAGAGCGCCGCGTCGATCCATCGCGCCCTCTATTGCCGCCTGCGGAATTGTTCCTGCCGGTGGAAGACTGCTTCGCCCGCCTCAAGAGCTGGCCACGGGTCGTCGCCAGTCAGCAGGACGTCGAATCCGGTGCCGGCCGCGAGCGCTTCCCGGCGCAATCACTGCCAAACCTGGCGATCGAAGCCAAGGCCACGCAACCGCTGGCGGCGCTATCGGCGTTCCTCGATGAATTCCCCGGGCGTGTGCTGTTCACCGCCGAGTCCGCGGGCCGTCGTGAAGTCCTGCTGGAACTGCTGGAACGTCTGAAGCTGCGGCCGAAAACCGTCGACAGCTGGCCGGACTTCGTTTCGAGCAAGGATCGTCTGGCGATCACCATTGCGCCGCTCGACGAAGGCTTGATGCTCGATGACCCGGCGCTGGCGCTGGTGGCCGAGAGCCCGCTGTTCGGTCAGCGAGTCATGCAGCGCCGCCGTCGCGAAAAGCGCGCCGACGCCAACAACGATGCGGTGATCAAGAACCTCACCGAGCTGCGTGAAGGCGCACCGGTGGTACACATCGACCACGGTGTCGGACGTTATCTCGGCCTGACGATTCTGGAGATCGACAATCAGGCGGCGGAATTCCTCACCCTGGAATACGCGGAGAACGCCAAGCTCTACGTGCCGGTGGCCAACCTGCATCTGATCGCCCGCTACACCGGCAGCGATGACGCGCTGGCGCCGCTGCACCGACTCGGCTCCGAGACCTGGCAGAAAGCCAAGCGCAAAGCCGCCGAACAGGTGCGCGATGTCGCGGCTGAGCTGCTCGACATCTATGCCCGTCGTGCCGCCCGCGAAGGCTACGCGTTTGCCGACCCGAAAGCCGATTACGCGACGTTCAGCGCCGGTTTCCCGTTCGAAGAAACGCCGGACCAGCAAGCGACCATCGAAGCCGTGCGCGAAGACATGCTCGCGCCAAAGCCGATGGACCGTCTGGTCTGCGGCGACGTGGGTTTCGGCAAGACCGAAGTGGCGATGCGCGCCGCGTTCATCGCCGTGCACGGCGGACGCCAGGTAGCGATTCTGGTGCCGACCACCCTGCTCGCCCAGCAGCACTACAACAGTTTCCGCGACCGCTTCGCCGACTGGCCAGTGACCGTGGAAGTGATGAGCCGCTTCAAATCGGCCAAGGAAGTCAACGCGGCGATCGCCGATCTCGCGGAAGGCAAGATCGACATCGTCATCGGTACGCACAAGCTGCTGTCCGACGACGTGAAGATCAAAAACCTCGGTCTGGTGATCATCGACGAAGAACACCGCTTCGGTGTGCGGCAGAAAGAACAGCTCAAGGCCCTGCGCAGCGAAGTCGACATTCTCACGCTGACCGCCACGCCGATTCCGCGCACGCTGAACATGGCGGTGTCGGGCATGCGCGACCTGTCGATCATCGCCACGCCGCCGGCGCGACGCCTGTCGGTGCGCACCTTCGTCATGGAGCAGAACAAGAGCACGGTCAAAGAGGCCCTGCTGCGTGAACTGCTGCGTGGCGGTCAGGTTTACTACCTGCACAACGACGTGAAGACCATCGAGAAATGCGCGGCGGATCTCGCCGAACTGGTGCCGGAAGCGCGGATCGGCATCGGCCACGGGCAGATGCGCGAACGCGAACTCGAACAGGTGATGAGCGACTTCTATCACAAGCGCTTCAACGTGCTGATCGCCTCGACCATCATCGAGACCGGCATCGACGTGCCGAGCGCCAACACCATCATCATCGAGCGCGCAGACAAGTTCGGTCTGGCGCAATTGCACCAGTTGCGTGGACGCGTCGGGCGCAGTCACCACCAGGCCTATGCCTACCTGCTGACGCCGCCGCGCCAGCAAATCACTTCGGACGCGGAAAAGCGTCTGGAAGCGATTGCCAACACTCAGGATCTGGGCGCCGGTTTCGTGCTGGCGACCAACGACCTGGAAATCCGTGGCGCCGGCGAACTGCTGGGCGATGGCCAGAGCGGGCAGATTCAGGCAGTCGGTTTCACCCTGTACATGGAAATGCTCGAGCGCGCAGTGAAGTCGATCCGCAAGGGCGAACAGCCGAACCTCGATCAACCGCTCGGCGGAGGCCCGGAGGTCAACCTGCGGGTGCCGGCGCTGATTCCGGAAGACTATCTGCCGGATGTTCACGCCCGTCTGATTCTGTACAAGCGCATCGCTTCGGCCACCGACGAGGAAGGCCTGAAGGATCTGCAAGTGGAGATGATCGACCGTTTTGGCCTGCTGCCTGAGCCGACCAAGAACCTGGTGCGCATTACCGCACTGAAGTTGCAGGCCGAGCAGTTGGGCATCAAGAAGGTCGACGGTGGGCCGCAGGGTGGACGTATCGAGTTCGCCGCACAGACGCCAGTCGACCCGATGACCCTGATCAAACTGATCCAGACTCAGCCAAAACGCTACAAATTCGAAGGCGCCACGATGTTCAAGTTCCAGGTGCCGATGGAACGCCCGGAAGAGCGCTTTAATACTGTAGAGGCGCTGTTCGAGCGCCTCCTCCCGAAAACTGTTTGAAGGACGCCGCATGCGCCTGTTTCGCTCACTGACTTTGCTACTTGCCTTGGTAGCCCCTTCGGTTTTTGCCGATGACCTGTATCAGGTCGAAATGATTCTGGTACGCCAGAACGCCGTGCCAGCGATTGTCAGCCGTGCCGCCCCGGAAGACTGGGCCGCCGGCGCTCAACGACTGGGTGATGACAGCCTGCGCACACCCGCGCTCGGCGACGTTGCCAGCAAACTCAGCGCCAGCGGTGATTACAGCGTGCTGCTGCACAAGGCCTGGCAGCAGACCCTCGGCGAAGCGCCGACCAAGGTCGCCGTCAGCGACGGCAAGGAACAGTTCGGCCAGTTCCCGATCGAGGGCACCCTGGAATTGAAACTCGGGCGCTTCACCGACGTGAACGCCGACTTCTGGGTCAACCAGATCGACGCCAACGGCATGGTTACTGCCAGCGAACGCCTGAAGCAGGACAGCCACACCAAGAACGGCCAGCTCAACTATCTCGATAACGGCCACCTGGCGCTGCTGATCAAGATCACCTCCCTGACGGCGCCCGCCCCACGGCAAGCCCCTGAAGCGATTCCGGACTGATCGAAGTCCTTATGTCCCCGCCCCTGAGTAAACCGTTGGCACCCTCCTGGGTCAGCCGATTCAAGGAACAGAGCCTGGAGCGTGGCCGCCGCTACGCCCTGGAGAACCGGGTACGCATCGCCCAGGTCGGCGATGCGACCATTACCGCCAGTTGCGAAGGCTCTGGCGGTAACGTCTACCGTCAGACCATTCACCTGCGCGAGTCAGCCAAAGACACCCTGTTGCTGGTTGACGCCACCTGCACCTGCCCGGTGCGCAACAACTGCAAACACTGCGCCGCGGTGCTGCTGCAAGTGCAGGAAACCCTCGAATACCCTGCCGCTGCGAAAGACGCCGAGCTGCTGGAAAAACTCCAGGCCGTATTGGAGAACCGTAGCCCCAAAGCGCCGCCGCAAGTGCTGGTGGACAACGTGCAACCGCTGCCGCGCCTGTGGCTGGCGAGTGTCGAGTTCAGCGCGTTCGAGCCGCGCAACGGCAAAATGCAGCGTTACATTCAGCATCGAGCAGCGCTGTCGTTCAGCTATCTGGATGAATACGTCAGCGGACAGAAAAACAGCGACATTCTGATTCGTCAGGAAACGCAGACCCTGCGGATAAAACGCCATCCGGAAGTGGAACAGTCCTACCGCGAACAGTTAAGAATCCTCGGCTTTCGCATCGCCACGCGCCAGAGCAAAGCGCTGCCGGAAAGCGCCGGCGAGCTGTACGAGATGGTCAACGACAGCGCCTGGCTGACGTTTACCCTCAACGAACTGCCGAAGCTGCGCACCCAAGGCTGGGAATTGCAGATCGACGAGGAGTTCGGTTTCGACCTGACCGCCGTCGACGACTGGTACGCCACCGTCGAACAGGCGCCGGAGCGCGACTGGTTCGATCTGGAACTGGGGATCATCGTCAATGGTGAACGCCTGAGCCTGCTGCCGATCCTGCTCAACCTGATGCGCTCGCACACGGAAATCCTCAACCCGGAACGCCTGGCGCGGCGCCGCGATGACGAGCTGATTCTGGTCAATGTGCCGCAACGCAACAGTGAGCACGGGCCGTTGCAAGTGGCGCTGCCCCTTGGCCGACTAAAACCGGTACTGGCAACGCTGGGCGAGTTCTACTTGCAGGAACCGGGCGAAACCACCCTGCGCCTGAGCAAGGCCGACGCCACGCGCCTCAATTCGCTGGAAGGCATTCCCCTGCTGTGGGAAGGCGGCGAGCAGATCCGCAGTTTCGCCCAACGCCTGCGCGATATTCGCGATTACACGGCCAAAGCGCCGAAGGGCTTGAACGCGACGTTGCGTCCTTATCAGCTCGAAGGCTTGAGCTGGATGCAGTCGCTGCGTCAGCTTGAGGTGGGCGGGATTCTGGCGGACGACATGGGCCTGGGCAAAACCCTACAGACCCTGGCGCATATTCTCAGCGAGAAAAACGCCGGACGCCTGGATCGACCGTGCATGGTGGTGATGCCCACCAGCCTGATCCCGAACTGGCTCGACGAAGCCGCGCACTTCACGCCGCAACTGAAAGTGGTCGCGCTGTACGGTGCCGGCCGCAAAAAGCACTTCGATCATCTGGCCGACTTCGACCTGATCCTCACCACATACGCGCTGCTGCCCAAGGACGTCGAACGGCTGGCACAACAGCCCTTGCACGTTCTGGCGCTCGACGAAGCCCAGTACATCAAGAACCCCAACAGCAAGGCCGCGCAGGCCGCTCGCGAACTCAACGCGCGCCAGCGCCTGTGCCTGAGTGGCACACCGCTGGAAAACCACCTCGGCGAGTTGTGGTCGTTGTTCCACTTTCTGCTGCCGGGCTGGTTGGGCGATGTCAAAAGCTTCAATGCCGACTACCGCGTGCCGATCGAAAAGCGCGCCAGCGAAGTCAGGCTGCAGCACCTCAATGGGCGGATAAAACCGTTTCTGCTGCGCCGCACCAAGGAACAGGTGGCCACCGAACTGCCGCCCAAAACCGAGATCATCCACTGGGTCGATCTCAATGAGGCGCAGCGCGACGTTTACGAAACCATGCGCCTGGCGATGGACAAGAAAGTCCGCGACGAGATCACTCGCAAAGGCGTGGCGCGTAGCCAGATCATCATTCTTGAAGCCCTGCTCAAGCTGCGTCAGGTCTGCTGCGACCTGCGCCTGGTCAACGACGCCAACCTGCCCGCCCGTGGCAGCACCTCGGGCAAACTCGACAGCCTGATGGAAATGCTCGAAGAGCTGTTCGAAGAAGGTCGGCGGATTCTGCTGTTCTCGCAGTTCACCTCGATGCTTTCACTGATCGAAGACGAACTGAAAAAACGCAACGTGGCCTACGCCTTATTGACGGGCCAGACCCGCGATCGGCGCACGCCGGTGAAGGAATTCCAGAGCGGCAAGCGTCAGATCTTTCTGATCAGCCTGAAGGCCGGCGGCGTCGGCTTGAACCTGACCGAAGCGGATACGGTGATCCATTACGATCCGTGGTGGAACCCTGCCACCGAGAACCAGGCGACTGACCGCGCGTATCGAATCGGCCAGGAGAAACCGGTGTTCGTCTACAAGATGATCGCCCGGGGCACAGTGGAAGAGAAGATTCAGCACCTGCAGAAGGAAAAGTCTGACCTGGCAGCGGGCGTACTGGATGGGCGCAAGGCCGGGGACTGGAAACTGCAGAGCGATGATATTGAAGCGCTGTTTGCGCCGCTGCCGGACAAGTTCGACAAGCGTTGAGATGCGTTTTTTCCGATAAATTGCCATCGCTGGCCAGCCAGCTCCCACGGTGCTTTGCGTTGAGCACTAATTTGTGAACATTACAAAACCTGTGGGAGCTGGCTTGCCAGGGATGGGGCCATCAGATGTCGAACTCTGACCTGGACAGTCAACCCTTGGAAACCGGCAGCGGCGCAAACAGCGCCTCGATGTCACTCTGCTCCAGCTTGAACCCACCTGTCGTACCCCCTTCCAGCACCGCCCCGGCCAGCGCAGCCTTCTCCTGCTGCAGCGCCTGGATTTTTTCCTCCACGGTACCTTTGGCAATCAACTTGTAAACAAACACCGGATTGTTCTGCCCGATACGATAAGCGCGATCAGTTGCCTGACTCTCCACCGCCGGGTTCCACCACGGGTCGAAGTGGATCACCGTGTCCGCAGCCGTCAGGTTCAGACCGGTACCGCCAGCCTTGAGGCTGATGAGGAACAACGGCACCTTGCCGCCCTGGAAATTCTTGACTGGCGTGCGCCGGTCGGTGGTGTCGCCAGTCAGCAACGAATAATCGATAGCGCGCTGCTGCAACTCCTGTTCGATCAGCGCCAGCATCGAGGTGAACTGGGAGAACAGCAGGATGCGCCGACCTTCGCCAAGCAACTCTTCGAGCATCTCCATCAGGCTGATCAGCTTGCCGCTGCCCGAGCGCAATGCCTTCGCCGTGAGCGGCATGTTGATCAAGCGCAGATCGCAGCAGACCTGACGCAGCTTGAGCAAGGCATCAAGAATGATGATCTGACTGCGCGCCACACCACTGCGGGCAATTTCGTCGCGCACTTTTTTGTCCATCGCCACGCGCACCGTTTCATAGACGTCGCGCTGGCCGTCGCTGAGTTCAACCCAATGGATGATTTCGGTTTTCGGCGGCAGCTCAGTGGCGACCTGATCTTTCTTGCGACGCAGCAGAAATGGCTTGATGCGCGCCGTCAGGTGCTGCATGCGCTGGACATTGCCATGCTTCTCGATCGGTGTGCGGTAATCGCGGTTGAAGGATTTGCTGTCGCCCAGCCAGCCAGGCATGAGGAAATGAAACTGCGACCACAGCTCGCCGAGATGGTTTTCCAGTGGCGTGCCGCTCAGACACAAGCGCTGACGGGCCTGCAAGTCACGTGCGGCCTGCGCCGCTTTGCTCAGCGGGTTCTTGATGTTCTGCGCTTCATCGAGAATCAGTACGCTCCACGACTGCGGCCGTAAAGTTTCAAGATCCCTGGGCAGCAAGGCGTAAGTGGTCAGCACCAAGTCGTATTCGGCGAGATTGGCGAAGTCTTTTTGCCGCCCGGCCCCATGCAGCGCCAGGACCTTCAACTGAGGCGTGAAGCGCTGGGCCTCGTCGAGCCAGTTGGGAATCAGGCTGGTCGGCATCACCGCCAGTGCCGGGCAATCGAGGCGCCCGGCGTGCTTTTCCGTGAGCAGATGCGCCAGGGTCTGCAGGGTTTTGCCCAAGCCCATGTCATCGCCAAGAATGCCGCCGACCTCCAGCTCCCGCAGAGTCTGCATCCAGCCAAGGCCTTCGAGCTGATATGGGCGCAGCTGCGCATTAAGGCCGGCTGGCGCAGCAATGTGGGTGTGACTGGAATTGTGCAGCCGCCTGGCAAAAGTGCGCAGGCGTTCGCCGCCCTGCCATTCCAGTGGCACGCCATCGAGCATACTCAGGCGCGCGGCGTCTGGAGCAGTCAAGCGCAGCGCATCGCCCTGATGTCCGCCCAGGTACAGCTCGCCCAGCGTCGCCATCAGCGGTTTGACCCGACTCAGCGGCAACGCCACCTTGGCGCCTGCCGGGTCGCCAAAACCGCTGGGCTTGAGTTCGATCAGGAGTTTTTCGTCGTCGCTGCGTTGCGCCAGATTCACCGGGTCGAGCAAACGTGGCTGGGTGCGCAACAGATGCAGAAGGATCGGCAACAAGCTGTAGCGCTCGCCATTGACGACGATGCCCAGTTGCAGATCAAACCATTGATGCCCGGCCTCTTCTTCGACCTCCGCGTACCAGTGTTCGACCGGCTGCACATCGAAATGGAAGCCGGGACTGATTTCGATTTCCCAGTCCGCGGCGCGCAGTGTGGCAAGCCCTTCATGCATGAATCCGAGCCAGGCGGAATCATCCGGCAAGGTGAACATCTCGCCGAGACGATCCATAGCGCTCTTGTGCGTGGCTTTTTTGAAGCCGTGCTTTTGCAGGCTCTGGCGCAGCTTCTTTTCCATCGCAGGCTGGCGTCGAATGCGCTGGGTTTCAGTGCCATTGAGGACCATCACTTCCGGATTACGATCCACCGCCGGATGACCGTTGTAGGTAAACACCAGAGCGGCGCGGTGCTCCAGAACGTATTCCCAGCGCGAACGCTCCCGGCCGCTGACCAAGGTCAGTTGCGGCTGCGGAAACACGTCATCGATGATTCGTTCGGTGAGTTTGTGCGGCGGCGGGATTTTGGTCATCGCGCTCATGCGATGGCTGAACTGCATGGCCTGACGCGCCGGGATGTCTGGGGCGAGGGTCAAATGGCAGGCCAGTTTTTCTTCCAACTCACTGAACAGAGGGCCAACCTGTCGCTGCTCACGATCGAGGTAATAAAGCGGCTCCAGCGCCAGCACGGTTTCCTGCGCAGCCTCGGCACTGCTCCACTGGGCGCGGAACCCACCGTCGGCCTGCTCGGCCCAAGAGAACAGACCCATGCGTTTCGCGCCCGGCGTCAGTGGCTGCAAGTTTTCGAAGTCGAGGAACAGGCGCGAGGTGCGCAGGAGCATTTCCAGCAGTTCAGCGCCACTGCTGCCTTCCAGCGGATAGCCGCTGTAATAGGCGTGATGGGAATGCATGGCGACCAACAGCCTGGCGACGCGCAGATCCAGTTCGGACAGATAACCGGGCTGACGCATGAGCATGTCCGACAGCGAATACACCGGTTTTACTTCGCGTAACTCGCCGCTCTTGAGCTGATAGACCTTGAAAATATCGAGCAGCCACTTGCCGTTCGCAGACGTGGGTTTGAGTTTGTAAAACAGGCGCGTGCCCGCGGTTTGCGCCCCTTCGTCGACGGGCCTGGCCGGGACGGGGACTGTCGAAAGCCAATGCTCCAGCGCCCGACCCAAGGGGATCTGTGCGTCACTTTCGGACGTATCGTCGTCAATGCCCTGCAGGTGATAGAGCACCGCCGCGCAGTGCTTGCAATCAATCACGACGGGGCAGGTGCACAAGCAACGCAAATTAACCGATCCCAGGCGATCTTCGGACAGGTAGATGCTTTGTTCATATGCCTGAGTTTCCGAACCGACGCAGAACGCCTCGATCTTCCTGTCATCGATCTCGATGATCTCTACCCGATCATCGGCAGCATAAGCGCGGGCCTTGGCCAACGCCTTGCTACTGAATGCGTCAGTCCATGCCAGCCCTTTAAGCCGCTCGATGAAAGTGGTCATGGACAGTCCTTAGCTGGCCAACACCCGCGCCAACGTCGATTTCACCTTGCCCATCCCGTCATGCAGCGCCTGCTCGATTTCGGCCATGGTGATCACCGCCGTGGTCTTGCCTGCTGCCGGGTTCACCACCAGCGACAGGCAGGCGTAATCCAGATCCAGCTCACGGGCCAATGCCGCTTCCGGCATGCCGGTCATGCCGACGATGTCGCAACCGTCACGCTCCAGACGCACGATCTCCGCCACGGTTTCCAGACGCGGGCCCTGGGTGCAGGCGTACACCCCCTGATCGCTGTATTCGCAGCCTTCGGCAGCCAGCGCGGCGATCAATTGCTGACGCAGCGGCTCACTGTAAGGGAAGCTGAAATCGATATGGGTGACGTGCTCCAGATCATCGGCGAAAAACGTGTGTTCGCGGCCACTGGTGTAATCAACGATCTGATGCGGCACGCAGAAATGGCCGGTACCCATCGCCGGATGAATCCCGCCCACCGCATTGACCGCGATGATCGCCTCGGCGCCGGCCTGCTTCAGCGCCCACAGGTTGGCGCGGTAGTTGACCTTGTGCGGCGGGAAACGGTGCGGATGACCGTGACGGGCGAGGAACAGCACTTCCTTGCCGGCGTACTCGCCGATTTGCACCTCGGCCGAAGGCGCACCGTAAGGGGTGTCCACCGCCAACGACTGACGAATGCTCAAGCCTTCGAGCTGGGTCAGGCCGGTGCCACCGATGATTGCGTAAACCGTCATAACGAAGAGTCCTTAATCGATCAATTGAGCGTCTTTTAGCGCGCCGATGGCGGTGAGCCAGCGCGGATCCTGACGGTAGTCGGTGCTGGCGAACGCCTGCCCGCGCATCCGCGCAATGCGTGCGGACGGCTTGACCTTCATCCGTTGCGCAGCACTCAGGGCCAGTTCGGCCGCAGCGCGGTCGTTGCACACCAGGCCCATGTCGCAACCGGCGCTGAGCGCGGCTTCAATGCGACTGGCGGCGTCGCCGACTACATGGGCGCCGGCCATCGACAGGTCGTCGCTGAAGATCACGCCGTCGAACTGCAACTCGCCGCGCAGGATGTCCTGCAACCAACGGCGGGAGAACCCGGCCGGCTGCGAATCGACTTGCGGATAGATGACGTGCGCCGGCATCACCGCTGCCAATTGCTTGCTGAGTCTGGCGAACGGTACGAGGTCGTTGGCGCGGATCTCGTCGAGGCTGCGTTCGTCATTCGGGATCGCGACGTGGGAGTCGGCTTCGGCCCAACCGTGACCGGGGAAATGCTTGCCGGTAGCGGCCATGCCCGCGCTGTTCATGCCGCGGATGAAGGCGCCGGCGAGCAACGCTGCGCGCTCGGGATCCCCTTCGAACGAACGCGTGCCGACCACGGCGCTGCGCTGGTAATCCAGATCCAGCACCGGGGCGAAACTCAGGTCGAGGCCAACCGCCAGCACTTCGGTGGCCATGATCCAGCCGCATTGTTCGGCGAGGTATTCGGCGTTCGGGTTGTCGGCAATGGCGCGCATCGCCGGCAGGCGCACGAAGCCCTGACGCAGACGCTGCACGCGACCGCCCTCCTGGTCGACCGCCAGCAGCAGATCCGGGCGAATGGCGCGGATGGCGGCGCTCAACTCACGCACCTGGCGCGGATGCTCGATGTTGCGGGCAAAAATGATCAGGCCGCCCACTTCGGGCTGACGCAACAATTGGCGATCCTCGGCCGTCAGCCAGGTACCGGCGACGTCCACCATCAACGAGCCTTGCAGGCCAGCAGTCATAGAGATTCCTTGAAAACGAAAAACCCGATTCGCACGACATCGCCACCGAGAGCGGTGGCCGGCAGGTTGGCGATGTCGATAGGAAACGGGTTCAGAACGAGAGTCGGCATGGGCGGCTAGCTTAGCGGATGTAAACTGCCGCGCCCACCCGTGTGCGGTTAAACCTTGGCGGCTACCGGGGTCGATTTGCTGCGCGGACGAAGTTGCGCAGTCGCCATGGCCGGGTCGGTGACACCGGTTTCGGCACGCATGCCGGCGGCAAGGAACGGCACCATCAGACGCATCACCTGTTCAATCGAGGTGTTGACGCCGAAATCGGTCTCGGCAATCGCACGCAAGGCCTTGATCCCGGACATGCTGAACGCCGCAGCGCCGAGCATGAAGTGCACGCGCCAGAACAGTTCGATAGGTGGAATGCGTGGAGCTGCTTCATTGACCAGCAGCATGTAGCGGCGGAACACCTTGCCGTACATGTCTTCCAGATAGCGACGCAAGTGTCCTTGGCTCTGGCTGAACGCCAGGCCGAGCAGACGCATGAAGATCGACAGATCGTTACCGCTGCGTGGCTGCACAACGAGCGCCTGCTCGACGAGGATTTCCAGCAGCTCTTCAAGGGTCGGCTTGTTATCAGGCTTGGCCTGGCGACGCTCCAGCTCCTTATCGAGGCTGATGCAGAACGGCCCGAGGAAGCGCGAGAAGACCGCCTGGATCAGCGCTTTCTTGGAGCCGAAATGATAGTTCACCGCCGCCAGGTTTACTCCGGCTTTGCTGGTGATCAAACGCAATGAGGTTTCCGCGAAACCTTTCTCCGCGAACAACTGCTCGGCAGCATCAAGAATGCGTTCAACGGTTTCCGACTGGGCCATGGCTACTCCGCCTGACAAACACTTGTTTGAAACATACGTTTCAGCCTGTGCCTTGTCAAGCCTGCCAGTCCGTTTTGGGAATGGTCGGTCAGCTATTTAACCACACTGGACCGCTCCTTTAATAAGCACGGCTGCCGACCGTCCGGCGGCCTGCAAAAAAACGGGCATTGCCAAGACCGCTTCACTGTATATAATCCCAGTCACTGTATAAAAAGACAGAGCGATCAATATGCTAAAGCTGACGCCACGCCAAGCCGAGATTCTGGCCTTTATCAAACGCTGCCTCGAAGACAACGGCTACCCGCCAACCCGCGCGGAAATCGCTCAGGAACTGGGGTTCAAGTCGCCCAACGCGGCGGAAGAACACCTCAAGGCCCTGGCCCGCAAGGGTGCGATCGAGATGACCCCGGGCGCCTCCCGCGGCATTCGCATTCCCGGGTTTGAAGCCAAGGCTGACGACTCTACCCTGCCGATCATTGGCCGGGTCGCCGCCGGTGCACCGATCCTCGCCCAGCAGCACATCGAAGAGTCCTGCAATATCAACCCCGCGTTCTTCCACCCTCGCGCTGATTACCTGCTGCGCGTACACGGCATGAGCATGAAGGACATCGGTATTTTCGACGGTGACCTGTTGGCGGTTCACACCACCCGCGAAGCACGCAATGGTCAGGTCGTGGTTGCGCGAATCGGCGACGAAGTCACCGTCAAACGTTTCAAGCGCGAAGGCAGCAAAGTCTGGCTGATTGCGGAAAACCCCGAGTTCGCCCCTATCGAAGTCGACCTGAAAGATCAGGAACTGGTGATCGAAGGCTTGAGTGTCGGCGTAATCCGCCGCTAAAGGAGGCTTTATGCAGTTCCCACACACACCTCAGCAAACACAACTGCCGTTATTCGAAGCGTTTCTGGCACAACCGATGGCGCCGATCCTGAAAGATGTGGTCGAGCGCCCATGGATTGCCGAACCGGAAGTATTCAGCGAGCTGTCACTGCGCGGTGCGACCGGGAACTGCCTGAACCTGCTTGCCCCGATTCTTCGCGAACTGAGTGAAGATCAGGACGCGCGCTGGCTGACGCTGATTGCCCCTCCTGCCAGCCTGACCCAGATCTGGCTGCGCGAGGCCGGCCTGAACCGTGAACGCATTCTGCTGCTGCAACCACGTGGCGCGCAAAGCGCCCAGCAACTGGCCTGCGAAGCACTGCGTCTGGGTCGTAGCCACACGGTGGTGACCTGGCTCAACCCGCTGAACACAAGCTCACGGCAGCAGTTGATCAGCGCTGCGCGCACGGGCGACGCTCAGAGCCTGAATATTCGATTGGGTTGATTCACTTGTGACACGCGCTGTGTGAAGCGCATGGCTTCTCCAAGGACAGAGAAGCCGATCTGATGCGGTAACAGCAAACGCCGACAGGCGGGGCTCAGTGAAGAACCCGCGGCCCTTCTTCCTTATCAAATTCGCCTTCAACCATACGACCGGCCATCTGCACGCCGACGCTCAACATCGCCTTGGCGATTTCTACGTGCTGGCCTTGCAGGAACGCCTTGGCATCCTCGGAGAAATCCAGCGTCACCAGAGACCCCTCGTCCTCAGCCCTGCGCAGTTCGATTCGGCCGTCTGGTAACTCGACAATTTCTAGAAAGGACGTTGGCATATAGGTCTGTTCTCCACGAAAGGCAGGGATTATATAGACATCATTCAGGCTTCGCTCGGTATCTTGACCAGCAGCATGTTTCAGATTGCCACCGTGTCAATTGTCCTCAGCATTCGTTCAAGCCTTCGCGAAAGCGGATGGCCAGGCCTTTGAGATTTTGCCGCCAGCTCTCCAGCTCTTCGCGGCGCAACTCTTGCGGCGTCTCTTCTTCATCCAGATTAACGGCCTGAATCAATGGCTGTGTCACATCACCCTTGGGCTTGTGTGGCACCCGTGGCGGCTGAAACAACGCCGAGTGCGCCGCCAGCAGTTTTGCCAGCCAGGTTTCAGGATTGCCCGCCAACTCGATCATCTCGGCCAGCTCAGGGATCGCAATCGATTCCAGGACTTCGCGAGTCAGCAACGCTTCCGCTCGCGACGCATTGGCCTGAGGCAGACGGTAGAAACCGGCAATCTCATGGCACAGCCCGAGAAGCGCGCCATAGAGGTGAAACAACGCCGATTCACGCCCAGCTTGAATCAACGCCAACGAATTCATCGCCCGCCCCTCTTCGGCGCGAGCCAGAGCGTCCAGCGACAGGCCGGCGAAATAGATCTTCTGATTGGTGCGGGTATAGAGTTCGTGCGCCATGCCGGCAGTCTCCACAGCGAAATAATTGCGTCACACAGACCCGACAGTGTCATGGATCAACGGATCCGACCGCAAGCACAAAACCAAAAGGCCGCATGAAAACCCGAGGGTCATCATGCGGCCTTTTGTGTATCAGGCTAACGCTTACTCGGCCTTGGCTTTCGTGCGCTTGTCTTCAACAGTCCACTTGCCACCGTCGTAATAAGCCTTCCAGCCGGTAGGCTTGCCGTCGATCTCGGTCTGCACGTATTGCTCCTTGGTCTTACGGCTGTAACGGATGACCGCTGGCAGACCATCAGGATCCTTCTGCGGTGCTTCGCAGAGGAAATGGTACTTCGGATCGATCTCGTCCTTGTGCGGCAGAATCTCGATCACCAGCGGAGCACGAGTCTCGCGGTTTTTCGGGAACTGGCTGGCCGCCAGGAACAGACCGGAAGCACCGTCGCGCAGAATGTAGGTGTCGTTGACCTTTTCGCATTTCAGCTCAGGCATCTTCACCGGATCCATCTTCGGCGGCGCCGCATCACCGCTCTTGAGCAGTTTGCGGGTGTTCTTGCAGGTCGGATTGGTGCAACCGAAGAACTTGCCGAAGCGGCCGGTCTTGAGCTGCATCTCGCTGCCGCACTTGTCGCATTCCAGGCTCGGACCTTCGTAGCCCTTGATACGGTAGTTGCCCTCTTCGATTTCGTAGCCGGCGCAATCCGGGTTGTTACCGCAGATGTGCAGCTTGCGCTTCTCGTCGAGCAGGTAAGCGTCCATCGCCGTGCTGCAGATCGGGCAGCGATGCTTGCCGCGCAGCACCAGCGACTCCGATTCACCCTCGTCGTCCGCCGCAATCTCGTCGCCCGGAACCAGATTGACGGTGGCCTTGCAGCGCTCTTTTGGTGGCAGGCTGTAACCCGAGCAACCGAGGAACACGCCAGTCGATGCGGTACGAATCTGCATCGGACGACCGCACGTGGTGCACGGAATGTCAGTCATGACCGGCTGGTTGGCACGCATGCCGTTGTCCGGGTTTTCGGCCACTTCGAGCTTTTTCTTGAAGTCGCCGTAGAACTCGTCCAGCACGTTTTTCCAGTCGCGCTCGCCCTGAGCCACGTCATCGAGGTTCTCTTCCATGCCGGCGGTGAAGCCGTAGTCCATGAGATTCGAGAAGCTCTCCGACAGACGCTCGGTGACGATGTCGCCCATCTTTTCCGAATAGAAACGACGGTTGTGCAGGGTCACGTAGCCGCGATCCTGAATGGTCGAAATGATCGCCGCGTAGGTCGAAGGACGACCGATGCCGCGTTTTTCCATTTCTTTCACCAGACTGGCTTCCGAGTAACGGGCCGGCGGCTTGGTGAAGTGCTGCGATGGATCAAGCTTGATCAGCTTCATCACGTCGCCCTGCGCCATGTCCGGCAGAACATCGTCATCGCCAGGCTTGGCGATCTGCGGCATGACGCGGGTGTAACCGTCGAACTTCAGGATGCGGCCCTTGGCGCGCAGCTCGAAATCCCCAGCGGCGACACTGACGGTGGTCGACAGGTACTGCGCCGGCAGCATCTGGCAGGCGAGGAACTGGCGCCAGATCAGCTCGTAGAGGCGCTCTGCGTCACGCTCCATGCCCGCGAGCTTGCTCGGCGTGGTGTTGGCGTCAGACGGACGAATCGCTTCGTGAGCCTCTTGTGCGCCTTCCTTGCTGCTGTAGACGTTCGGCGTTTCCGGCAGGTACTTCTTGCCGAACTCGTCTTCGATGTAAGTGCGCGCCATTGCCACGGCATCAGCCGAAAGATTGGTCGAGTCGGTACGCATATAAGTGATGTAGCCGGCTTCATACAAGCGCTGGGCCATCATCATGGTTTTCTTCACGCCGAAGCCCAGGCGGTTGCTCGCCGCCTGCTGCAGGGTTGACGTGATGAACGGCGCCGACGGCTTGCTGCTGGTCGGTTTATCTTCGCGCTTTACGATGCTGTAGCTGGAAGACTTGAGCTTCTCCAGCGCGGCCGTGGCCTGGGCTTCGTTGAGCGGCTTGAAGGCTTCGCCCTTCTCGCGAGCCACTTCGAAGCGTACGGTCGAGCCTTTGGCGGTGCCGAGATCAGCGTGCACTTCCCAGTATTCTTCCGGGTTGAATGCACGAATCTCGCGCTCACGCTCGACCACCAGCTTCACGGCAACCGATTGCACGCGACCGGCCGACAGACCACGGGCGATTTTGGCCCACAGCAGCGGCGAGACCATGTAACCCACAACGCGGTCGAGGAAACGACGCGCCTGCTGGGCGTTTACACGATCGATGTCCAGCTCGCCCGGCTCGGAGAAGGCTTCCTGAATCGCCTTCTTGGTGATTTCGTTGAACACAACGCGCTTGTAGCGGCTGTCATCACCACCGATGGCTTCGCGCAGGTGCCAGGCAATGGCTTCCCCCTCGCGATCCAAGTCGGTTGCGAGATAGATGGTGTCAGCATCCTTGGCGAGCCGGCGCAGCTCTTCGATGACCTTTTCCTTGCCCGGGAGGATCTCGTACTTGGCTTTCCAGCCGTGTTCCGGATCGACACCCATACGCGAGACCAGCTGCTTGCGCGCCTTCTCTTTCGGCGTGAGCACCGGCCCTTCACCTGCGGCAGCCTTGCCGCGCTTGGCGGCTGGTTCTTTGCTGGCGCTAGCCGAACCGCTGGTGGGCAGGTCTCGGATATGGCCGATACTCGACTTCACCACGTATTGGTTACCCAGATACTTGTTGATGGTCTTGGCCTTAGCCGGGGATTCCACAATGACCAGCGATTTGCCCATGGATCAGAAAATTCCTGAATTCTAGAAGTGAAAGGCGGTTGGCGCCTGACGCGGCACCGCTATATATAGTTGATACAAGGTGAGGTCAAGCGCAGGGTTCTGCACGCACTCGTCTCATACCTTGGAAAAAAGGCTCGGTTCGGCTTGCACCAAAGCAAAGCGTGGCACCTGCTCGCCGTCAACCTCGACCGACTCCAGAAACATGCTCAAGGGGCGCACCCAAAAGCCGTATTCGCCATACAGGGCTTGGTAAAACACCACTTCCTCTTCGGTCTCGGAATGCCGCGCAACACTGAATACGCGGTACTGCGGCCCCTTGTAATGTTGGTAGAGCCCAGGTTGTATCGGCATGCTTCGGCCCTCACTCAAATTTTTTCAAAATAAATACAAAATAAATCCACAAAAACAAAAACCGGGGCACTTGGCCCCGGCTTCCATCGACGAGACGCTTAAACGCGTTCGAAGACGGTGGAGATGCCTTGGCCGAGACCAATGCACATGGTAGCCACCCCGAAGGTGCCGCCATTCTGCTTCATCACGTTCAGCAAGGTGCCGGAAATACGGGCACCGGAGCAACCGAACGGGTGACCCAGGGCGATCGCGCCGCCGTGCAGGTTAACCTTCTCGTTCATCTTGTCGAGCACTTTCAGATCTTTCAGCACTGGCAGGGCCTGTGCAGCGAAAGCTTCATTGAGCTCAAAGAAGTCGATATCGTTGATGCCAAGGCCCGCACGCTTCAGGGCTTTTTGTGTTGCCGGAACTGGACCATAGCCCATGATCGCCGGATCCACACCCGCCACTGCCATCGAACGGATCACGGCCATCGGCTGGATCCCCAGATCCTGTGCACGCTGCGCCGACATCACGATCATGCAAGAAGCACCATCGGTGATCTGCGACGAAGTACCGGCAGTCACGGTGCCGCCCTTTGGATTGAAGGCAGGCTTGAGGGCCGCCAGACTTTCCAGGGTGGTTTCCGGACGAATGGTTTCGTCGTAGTCGTACAGCTTCAGGAAGCCGTTTTCGTCGTAGCCCTGCATCGGGATGATTTCGTCTTTGAACTTGCCTTCCACAGTCGCCTTATGAGCGAGCTGGTGGGAGCGCACGCCAAAGGCGTCCTGCTGCTCACGGGTGATGCCATGCATCTTGCCGAGCATTTCTGCAGTCAGACCCATCATGCCCGAGGCTTTCGCCGCGTACAGCGACATATGCGGGTTCGGATCAACACCGTGCATCATGCTCACGTGGCCCATATGCTCGACGCCACCAACCACGAATACGTCACCGTTGCCGGTCATGATCGCTTGCGCCGCCGTGTGCAGAGCACTCATCGACGAGCCGCACAGACGGCTGACGGTCTGGCCGGCAGAGGTGTGCGGGATCTGGGTCATCAGCGACGCCATGCGTGCGATGTTCCAGCCCTGCTCCAGGGTCTGGTTTACACAGCCCCAGATCACGTCCTCGACTTCAGCAGGATCGACCTTGGCGTTGCGCTCCAGCAGTTTGCTGATCAGGTGTGCCGACATGTCTTCGGCACGGGTGTTGCGGTGCATGCCGCCCTTGGAGCGGCCCATCGGAGTACGACCGAAGTCGACAATCACGACGTCTCTAGGATTCAAGCTCATAAGTTCACTCTCACTCTAGTTGGGGGCGCTTAACCGAAGAAGCTCTGGCCGTTTTTGGCCATTTCGCGCAGCTTCGCGGTCGGGTGGTACAGCGCGCCCAAATCAGCGTACTGGTCAGCCAGGGCAACGAACTCGGCAACACCGATCGAATCGATGTAGCGCAGCGCACCGCCACGGAATGGAGGGAAACCGATACCGTAGACCAGACCCATGTCGGCTTCGGCGGCAGTTTCAACGATGCCGTCTTCCAGGCAGCGCACGGTTTCCAGGCACAGCGGGATCATCATCCAGTTGATGATGTCTTCGTCAGTGACTTCGCGCTGCTCATAAACGATCGGCTTGAGCACTTCGAGTACCGACGGATCGGCGACCTTCTTCTGCTTGCCTTTCTTGTCGGCCTCGTAGGCGTAGAAGCCCTTGCCGTTCTTCTGCCCCAGGCGTTTGGCTTCGTACAGCACGTCGATGGCCGAACGACGGTCATCCTTCATGCGATCCGGGAAACCTTCAGCCATCACGTCACGACCGTGGTGACCTGTGTCGATGCCGACCACGTCCATCAGGTACGCCGGGCCCATTGGCCAGCCGAATTTTTCCATGACCTTGTCGATGCGGACGAAATCCACGCCGGCGCTGACCAGTTTGGCGAAGCCGCCGAAGTACGGGAACAGAACGCGGTTGACCAGGAAGCCCGGGCAGTCGTTGACGACGATCGGGTTCTTGCCCATTTTCTTGGCGTAGGCAACGGTGGTGGCAATCGCCAGCTCGCTGGACTTCTCGCCACGGATCACTTCCACCAGCGGCATCATGTGCACCGGGTTGAAGAAGTGCATGCCGACGAAGTTTTCCGGACGCTTGAGGGCCTTGGCCAGCAGGCTGATGGAAATGGTCGAGGTGTTGGACGCGAGGATGGTGTCCTCTTTGACTTTGTCTTCGACTTCAGCCAGTACCGCTTGCTTGACCTTCGGGTTCTCGACCACGGCTTCTACAACCAGGTCGACGTGACCGAAGTCGCCGTAAGACAGGGTCGGACGAATGCCGTTGAGCACTTCAGCCATTTTCGCAGCAGTCATGCGGCCTTTATCAACGCGGCCAACCAGCAGTTTGGCGGCTTCGGCCAGACCCTGCTCGATTCCGTGCTCGTTGATGTCCTTCATCAGGATCGGCGTACCTTTGGAGGCCGACTGATAGGCGATGCCGCCACCCATGATGCCGGCGCCCAGTACGGCAGCCTGCTTCACGTCCTTGGCGATTTCGTCGTAGGCCTTGGCCTTTTTCTTCAGCTCCTGATCGTTCAGGAACAGACCGATCAAGCTCTGCGCGGCAGAGGTCTTGGCCAGTTTGACGAAACCTGCTGCTTCGACTTCCAGCGCCTTGTCACGACCGAAGTTCGCGGCTTTCTGGATAGTCTTGATCGCTTCGACCGGCGCCGGGTAGTTCGGGCCAGCCTGACCGGCCACGAAACCTTTGGCGGTTTCGAAAGCCATCATTTGTTCAATGGCGTTGAGCTTGAGCTTTTCCAGCTTCGGCTGACGCTTGGCCTTGTAATCGAACTCGCCGGAGATGGCGCGCTTGATCAGTTCAAGGGCAGCTTCCTGCAGCTTCTCTGGAGCAACCACAGCGTCGACGGCACTGACTTTCAGCGCGTCTTCAGGACGGTTTTCCTTGCCGGCGGCAATCCACTCGATGGCGTTATCGACGCCGATCAGACGTGGCAGACGCACGGTACCGCCGAAGCCCGGGTAGATGCCCAGTTTGACTTCCGGCAGACCGATCTTGGCCTTGGTCGACATGACGCGGTAGTCCGCAGCCAGGCACATTTCCAGACCGCCACCCAGAGCGATGCCGTTGATCGCGGCCACGGTCGGAACGTTGAGGTCTTCGAAATCGCTGAAGATCTTGTTGGCTTCGAGATTGCCAGCAACCAGCTCGGCATCCGGCAGCTTGAAGTTGTCGACAAATTCGGTGATGTCGGCGCCGACGATGAACACGTCCTTGCCACTGCTGACGATCACGCCCTTGATCGAAGCATCTGCCTTGATGGTGTCCACGGCCTGACGCAGTTCGTTCAGGGTAAGACGGTTGAACTTGTTGACGGACTCACCCTTGAGGTCGAATTTCAATTCGACGATGCCACTTTCAAGAGCTTTAACCGTGATGGCTTTACCTTCGTAAATCATCAACTGATCTCCACGATATGGAAGCTGAACAGTACACGTCGGACGCAGGTAAATGGCTCGGCAGGACGTTTTTTCGTCGATGCTGACGCCAATCCACCCGGCACACCCGCCAACGCGATAGTCGGGATTCTGTAGGAGCAGTCTGTAAGACAAACGCTCAATTCATACGCCCGTTTGATTTGGGTACGTCACCTTCACGGAATTTCCAACAATTGTCAATCGCCCAAAATACGGGTGGAAATGCGACTTTGCGGTCACTTCCGTCGCACGCAGAGCTGCAATACGCCTCTGCATGCAAAGCCATTCATAGAATCAATAGTTAGAAAAGTCGCCCTAATTCGCAACGAGCCCTGTTTAAAAGGCTACGCTGGCTGGACTACAGGGATATCCGCTGACTGCAAAAAGCCGAGTCAGCGACAAAAACAGTTACCGGCCTGCCTGGCCACCCCGCCCGATGAATCATGTCGGGCTTTTTATTGCTCGTCTGCCGGACGCTCCCCACCCTTGCAGTGGGAAAAGTCCGCGAGTCATGCCAGTGCTTTCAGAGTCGCATCGATATCCTGCAGAACCGTGGCTTCGCCCTTCTCCCCCCAGTACAAAGCGATCATCTGCTTGTCGGCCTCGACCTTGAACACGTTGCCCGGCAACTTTTCGAAATGATTGAGCAACAATCGGTCTTCGCACACTTCCTGCCACTGATTGACCCACACGCCCGGCGATTTCTGCCAGTAGGTCCAGCACGCCGGCTGACTGCCACGCCGTGGCCGATGATATTGCGCACACGGGTTGGGCGGCTCCTGAGACAGCCAGTGCGGCCACTCCTGAGGCGCTAACTGCATGGCCAGTCCGATGCGCCGAGCCTCCATGCGCAGGGCCATCCGGCCACTCTGCACGCGCGATGGGCGCAACCATGCCAGTGGACTCAGAACCACCAGCAGGATTGACACCACCAACCAGACCGTCATATCTCTACTCCCGACTTATAGGTGAGCGCATTGCGTCACTTTGGAACCAATGCGCTTGAAACCAGCCATACTTAACAATATTGAACCGTCACGAGGAGCACCTCATGCCCTACACCCATATCTTGGTCGCCGTAGACCTGACCGAAGAGTGCGACCCTGTGATCCACCGCGCCCGCGAGCTGTCGGCGAGCAACGGTGCCAAGCTGTCGCTGGTGCATATCGTCGAACCAATGGCGATGGCATTCGGCGGCGATGTGCCGATGGATCTGTCACAACTGCAACAGCAGCAGTTCGATCAGGCCAAGGAGCGCCTTGAACGCCTGAAAGCCAAATATGTAGAGCTTGAAGGTGCCAATTGCCACCTGACCTATGGCCAACCACGCCAGGAAATCCATCATTTCGCCAAGGAAAACCAGTGCGACCTGATCGTGGTCGGCAGCCACGGCCGCCACGGTCTGGCGCTGCTGCTCGGGTCCACGGCCAATGACGTGCTGCATGGCGCGCCTTGCGATGTGCTCGCAGTGCATCTGGTCAAACGCTGAAACACTGATCACTGTGGGAGCGAGCCTGCTCGCGAAGGCGTCGGAACATTCAGCATTAATGCCGCCTGACACACCGCATTCGCGAGCAGGCTCGCTCCCACATTAGATCTCCACCCGTATATGAAAAGCCCGGCGCTCATCACTGAACGCCGGGCTTTTTCATGGCCGGATCAATCAGGCATCCAGCTCTGCCCAACGCTCCACCAGCGCATCCAGCTCAGCCTGCAACTGCTCCAGCGAAGCAATCACCTTGGCCGTTTCTGCCGGCGGACGCTGATAGAAGCCGGCTTCAGCCATTTCGGCTTCGACGGCCGCGATCTGCTGCTCCTTGGCATCGATATCGCCCGGCAATGCTTCCAGCTCGCGCTGCAGCTTGTAGCTCAGCTTTTTCTTGGCCGCCGGTGCCGCAGCAGGTACGGCCACCGGCGCAGGCTCAGCGGTGACCACCGCCGAGTTGAGGTCAGCCTTGCCCGACTTGCTCTCGGTCACGCCCAGCAGGCGCGGCGAACCGCCCTGACGGATCCAGTCCTGATAGCCACCGACGTATTCACGCACCTTGCCTTCACCTTCGAAGACCAGGGTGCTGGTGACCACGTTGTCGAGGAATGCCCGGTCGTGACTGACCATCAGCACAGTGCCGTTGAAGGTCAGCAGCACTTCTTCGAGCAGTTCGAGGGTTTCCACGTCGAGGTCGTTGGTCGGTTCGTCGAGTACCAGCAGGTTCGCCGGTTTGCTGAACAGTTTGGCCAGCAGCAAGCGCGCACGCTCGCCACCGGACAGCGCCTTGACCGGCGTGCGGGCACGCTGCGGACTGAACAGGAAGTCGCCGAGGTAGCTCAGCACGTGGCGGCTCTGGCCGTCGATATCGATGAAGTCGCGACCTTCGGCGACGTTGTCGATCACGGTCTTTTCCAGATCCAGCTGATGGCGCAACTGGTCGAAGTAGGCCACGTCGATGCGCGTACCCTCTTCCACTTTGCCGCTGGTCGGTTGCAGACCGTTGAGCATCAGTTTGAGCAAGGTGGTCTTGCCGGTACCGTTGGCACCGAGCAGGCCGATCCGGTCGCCGCGCTGCAGGACCATCGAGAAGTCCTTGATCAGGTACGGGCCATCCGGGTGATGGAAGCTGACATTTTCCAGCACCATCACTTGCTTGCCGGACTTGTCGGCGGTTTCCAGCTGGATGTTCGCCTTGCCGGTACGCTCGCGACGCTCGCTGCGCTCAACACGCAGGGCTTTCAGCGCGCGAACGCGACCTTCGTTGCGGGTACGACGGGCCTTGATGCCCTGACGGATCCACACTTCTTCCTGAGCAAGACGCTTGTCGAACAGCGCGTTGGCAGTTTCTTCCGCAGCCAGCGCAGCTTCTTTGTGCACGAGGAAGCTGGCGTAGTCGCCGTTCCAGTCGATCAGACCGCCGCGATCCAGTTCGAGGATGCGCGTGGCAAGGTTTTGCAGGAAGGAACGGTCGTGCGTGATGAACAGCACGGCGCCCTGGAAATCCTTCAGCGCTTCTTCAAGCCAGGCAATCGCACCGATGTCCAGGTGGTTGGTCGGTTCGTCGAGCAGCAGCAGATCCGGTTCCGAGACCAGCGCCTGCGCCAGCAGCACGCGACGACGCCAGCCGCCGGACAACTCGGCGAGGGTCTTGTCGGCAGGCAGTTGCAGGCGGCTCAGGGTGCTGTCGACCAGGGTCTGCAAGCGCCAGCCGTCACGGGCTTCGAGGTCGTGCTGAACGTGCATCAGCTTGTCCAGATCGGCGTCGGTGACGATGTTCTGGCTCAGGTGATGGTATTCGGCGAGCAAGGCGCCAACGCCGTCGAGGCCTTCGGCAACCACGTCGAATACCGTCCGCTCGTCGGCCACCGGCAATTCTTGCGGCAATTCGCCGATTTTCAAGCCGGGGGCACGCCACACCGAGCCGTCATCGGGCTTCTGGTCGCCCTTGACCAGTTTCATCATGCTGGACTTGCCAGTGCCATTGCGGCCGATGATGCACACCCGCTCACCACGGGCGATCTGCCAGGACACCTTGTCCAACAACGGCATCGCGCCGAATGCAAGGGACACATCGCTGAATTTGAGCAGGGTCATGAGCTTCTCCAAAAACCGGGCGCGCATTCTACCTGAGTTAGGCCCTCAGCAGGCCGGCAATTTGTCTGCTGAAGCACTCTGCACAACATTTGTTGCGAACTTGTGCTGCGAGACCCGCAAAGCTTTCGCCGCTCGCTGGCAAAAGGCTAAGCTACAGACAATTCAGTGCTGATCGAGGTCGGCACTTGTCATGATTTCTCTGCCCGGATGTCTCATGCGCAGTCGCCTTTTCAGTGTCTTGTCCTGTTTGCTACTCACCGCCGCTGCCGCTCAATCCGCTCAGGCGGTGGATCTGTCCACCCAACGCCAGTATTACGATGAAGCCAAGCGCGCGCTGGCCAAGGGCGATACCGGCCCATACTTCCGCTACAGCCAGGCCCTGGCCGATTATCCGCTGGAACCGTACCTGGCCTACGACGAACTGACCGCACGCCTGAAGACCGCCAGTAACGAGGAAATCGAGAAGTTCCTCGCCGAACACGGTGACCTGCCACAGGCCAACTGGATGAAATTGCGTTGGTTGCGCTGGCTCGCCGACCGTGGCGACTGGGCGACTTTCGTCAAGTATTACGACCCGAAACTCAATTTCACCGAACTGGACTGCCTCAACGCGCAGTACCAGATCAGCAGCGGCCACAAGGCCGAGGGTTACGCCAACGCCGACAAACTGTGGCTGACCGGTAAATCGCAACCGGCCGCCTGTGACGGGCTGTTCGGTATCTGGGCTGCCGATGGCCAGTTGACCGAACAGAAACGCTGGGAACGTACCAAACTCGCCGCTCAGGCGCGCAACTATCCATTGGCGAACAGCCTGGTCAACGGCCTGACCACCCTCGCCCCGCGCGGCCGTTTGCTGGTCGATGTGGCGCAAAAACCTGAACTGCTCAATCAGCCTTCGCGCTTCACCCCGAACGACGAGCCGATGTCCGACATTGTCAGCCTCGGCCTGCGTCGCCTCGCCCGTCAGGATCCGGACAGGGCCATGGCCCTGCTCGACGGTTACGCCAGCAGCATGCATTTCTCCCGTGATGAGAAGGTCGCGATTGCCCGGGAAATCGGCCTGACCCTGGCCCGGCGTTTCGACAGCCGCGCGCTGGACGTGATGACCCAATACGATCCCGAGCTGCGTGACAACACCGTTTCCGAATGGCGCCTGCGTCTGCTGTTGCGCCTGGCACGCTGGGACGATGCCTATCAATTGACCCGTCGCCTGCCACAGGATCTGGCGACCACCAACCGCTGGCGCTACTGGCAGGCCCGCAGCCTGGAACTGGCGCAACCGCAGAATCCGGAAGCGCAGACCCTGTACAAGAATCTGGCCAAGGAGCGCGATTTCTACGGTTTCCTCGCCGCCGACCGTTCGCAATCGCCTTATTCGCTAGTGAACAAGCCGCTTGTGCTCAGCCAGGCCACCATCAACAAGGTGCGCAATACACCGGGCATACGCCGTGCTCTGGAATTCCATGCCCGTGGGCAGATCGTCGACGGGCGTCGCGAGTGGTATCACGTCAGCCGCCATTTCAATCGGGACGAAATGGTCGCCCAGGCCAAACTGGCCTACGACTTGAAATGGTACTTCCCGGCGATCCGCACCATCAGCCAGGCGCAGTACTGGGACGACCTGGACATCCGCTTCCCGATGGCCCACCGCGACACCCTGGTGCGTGAAGCCAAGGTTCGCGGGTTACATTCGAGCTGGGTGTTCGCCATCACCCGCCAGGAAAGCGCCTTCATGGACGATGCCCGCTCCGGCGTCGGCGCCAGCGGTCTGATGCAGTTGATGCCCGGCACCGCCAAGGAAACCGCACGCAAGTTCAGCATCCCGCTGGCCTCGCCACAGCAAGTGCTTGATCCTGATAAAAACATCCAGCTCGGCGCCGCTTACCTGAGTCAGGTGCACAGCCAGTTCAACGGCAACCGCGTGCTCGCCTCCGCCGCCTACAACGCCGGCCCCGGCCGGGTGCGTCAGTGGCTGCGCGGCGCCGATCACCTGAGCTTCGACGTGTGGGTGGAAAGCATCCCGTTCGACGAAACCCGTCAGTACGTGCAGAACGTGCTGTCGTACTCGGTGATCTACGGCCAGAAACTCAATTCGCCGCAGCCGCTGGTGGATTGGCATGAGCGGTATTTCGACGACCAATGACAGGTGCTGATTACCTGAAATGAAAAATGCCCGCATCAATCGATGCGGGCATTTTTTTGTCGTCAGCAAAGGCCTGCGCCAGTTCTAAACCGCCACGGCGTGCCCATCATTGAACTGCAGCGCCGCCAACCGGGCATACAGCGGATTGCTCACGATCAGCTCCTGATGGGTACCGATCGCTACCAACTGGCCCTGATCCATCACGGCGATCCGGTCGGCGTTTTTCACAGTGGCCAGTCGGTGCGCGATCACCAGCGTGGTGCGGTTTCGCATCAGGCTGGGCAAGGCTTCCTGAATCAGATGTTCGCTTTGCGCATCGAGGGCGCTGGTAGCTTCGTCCAGCAGCAGAATCGGCGCATCCACCAGCAGCGCGCGGGCAATCGCCAGGCGTTGACGCTGGCCGCCGGAAAGGCCGAGGCCGGCGTCCCCCAGATGGGTCTGATAGCCGTTGGGCATCTTCTCGATGAAGTCATGAGCATGGGCAATTCTAGCCGCTTCCTTGACCTGCTCCAGTGTCGCGCCAGCATTGCCGTAACGAATATTTTCTTCGACGCTGCCGAAAAACAGCGCGGGCGATTGCGAGACCAGGGCGAAATTGCGGCGCAGGTCCAGCGGGTCGAGACTGGTCAGCGGTACGCCGTCGATCAGGATCCGGCCCTCAATCGGGTCGTAGAAGCGCAACAGCAAGTCATACACCGTGGACTTGCCTGCACCGGATGGCCCGACAAGGGCCAGGGTCTCGCCGGCCCTGATGGTCAGGCTCAAGCCGTTGACGGCGTAGCTGTCCGGACGCGACGGGTAGGAAAAGTGCACATTCTGCAATTGCAGTTCGCCCTTGATCCGTTCTGGCAACGTCACCAGCCCGATGGTCGGTGGCTGGATGATGTTTTTTGAACTGAGCAACTCAGCGATGCGCTCGGCGGCACCCGCCGCACGTTGCAGCTCACCGATCACCTCACTCAACGTGCCGATCGCACTGCCGACGATCAGGCTGTAGAAGACGAAAGCCGCCAGTTCGCCGCCGGTGATGCGCCCGGCAATCACGTCCATGCCGCCGACCCACAACATCACCGCCACCGCGCCCAGCACCAGCACGATCACCACAGTGATCATCCAGGAACGCTGAAAAATCCGTTTGCGCGCCGTGTCGAATGCATCCTCGACCGTTGTGGCGAAACGCCGCTCGTCCTGCACCTGATGGTTGTAGGCCTGCACGGTCTTGATCTGGCCGAGGGTCTCGGAGACATAGCTGCCGATGTCGGCGACCCGGTCCTGGCTCAGCCGCGACAGATTGCGCACGCGCCGACCGAAAATCAGAATCGGGGCGACTACGAACGGCAAGGCAATCACCACGATGCTGGTGAGTTTCGGGTTGGTGACGAACAGCAGGACCACCCCGCCGATCACCATCAACAGGTTGCGCAGAAACATCGACAGTGACGAGCCGATCACCGATTGCAGCAACGTGGTGTCGGCGGTCAGCCGTGACTGAATCTCCGAACTGCGGTTGTTCTCGTAAAAACCGGGATGCAGATACACCAGATGGTTGAACACCTCGCGCCGGATATCCGCCACACAACGCTCGCCGATCCACGACACCCAGTAAAACCGCGCAAACGTGCCGACCGCCAGGCCCAGTACCATCAGCATGAAGATCCCAATGCTCTGGTTCAGCTGGTGCGGCGACTGGGTCATGAAACCCCGATCGACCAGCAATTTGATCCCCTGCCCCATCGACAAAGTGACGGCCGCGGTGACGATCAACGCCAGCAGCGCAGCGCAGACTTGCCAACGATAAGGCGCCAGAAATCGGCTGGTCAGACTCAGCGCGCGACGGTGCCGGGAAGAAAGCTTCGAGATCATTCAGGTACACATCCGTGTTGGTGAAAGGGCTAGCCTAAACCTTCTATGGGGCGGAACTCTGTAAATCACAATGAGTCAGGTTAAATATGCCCCCAAAGACTAGGCCATAGTTGCTATTGGTCTAATGTCCCGGTTGAGACGAGCGGTCATTTCTGTTGGAGTGGAGATGCCGCTTTTGACAGACCCAAAGGTGTTGTCACAGCCTGGTCACGTGGCGGTTTTAATCTACGTGCACAACCTGATGAGGAGACAGGCCATGTCCTTGCAACACCGCAGCGATGACAAGATTCAAGTGATCCGCACCAAGCCCGGCCAACCTCTGGGTTGCTCGATTATTGATAAGGACGGGCGTGAAGTACCGATCACTGAAGACATGATCCAGCAAGCATGCCGCGAACTGGAGAAGCGATTGGTCAAGCCTGCCGAACAAAAGTGATATAGCCACCGTCTTCCTGACCCGGCCCCTGTTTGGCCGGGTTTTTTCTGCCTGCCGTTCTCTTCTGTTCTGTTCTGTGTAGGAGCTGCCGAAGGCTGCGATCTTTTGACTTTGTTTTTCAAAGGCAAGATCAAAAGATCGCAGCCTTCGGCAGCTCCTACAGGGTTTTCAGACAGCAACTGCTCCCAGCGCCGCCACAATCTTTTGCAACTGCGGCGAATTCCCGTCGACCCGCACCTTCAGCCCTTCAATCTCGCGTCGCACCGGATACTGCTTGCGCAACACATCGAACGCCGCACGCTGTTCACCGACATTGCCTACAAGACTACGGCGAAAATCCGCGTCATCGCGGCGTGGGTCGTACACCCCGCGGCACAACATCGCCAGCGCCCAGGCCGGATCGCTGTCGGCGTGCAGGGTCACTTCTGACAGCCACGGTGCCGGCAACAGGTCACTGAGCTGGATACTCGGCGGCTGACCGATAAACTCGCAATAAGCCTGATAGATCTGCGCCGTACCGCGCTGTTTGCCATCAAGGCTGTAGCCGGCAATGTGCGGCGTGGCCAGCACGCAAAGTTCGGCGAGGGCCACATCGACTTCAGGCTCGGCTTCCCAAACGTCGAGCACTGCTTGCAGGTCTTCGCGCGCCAGCAGCACTTTGCGCAGAGCAGCATTATCCACCACCGGACCACGGGCGGCGTTGATCAGCCAGGTACCGGGTTTGAGCTGTTGCAAACGCTGCTCATCAAACAGGTGCCAGGTCGCGCCTTCGCCGGTACGGGTCAGCGGCGTGTGCAGGCTGATCACGTCGCACTGCTCGATGATCTGCTCGAGGCTGACGTAATCGCCGCCCTCGGCCGCCTGACGCGGCGGGTCGCAGACTTTGACATTCCAGCCCAGGCCCTTGAGGACCTTGATCAAGCGGCCGCCGACTTCACCGGCACCGATGACGCCGTAAGTACGTTGTGGCAGATCGACGCCTTCAATTTCCGCCAAAGTCATCAGGCTGCCGAGTACGTAATCGACCACGCCCCGCGCATTGCAACCGGGTGCGCTGGACCAGGTGATGCCGGCCTCGTTGAAATAATCGAGATCCAGATGATCGGTGCCGATAGTGCACGTGCCGACGAAACGCACCTTGCTGCCTTCGAGCAGCGCGCGATTGACGTTGGTCACCGAGCGCACCAACAGCACGTCGGCCTGCTCGACCGTCGCACGGTCGATGGAGCGGCCCGGGACCCGACGGATCTCGCCGAAATCGGCAAAAAAGGCATCGAGCAGCGGGATATTTTCGTCGGCAACAATCAGCATGGCGGGCTCCTTGGGGGGATCGGCAGTTTAGGTGCTGATCCACCGTTGAGCCAGCGCAGACTGCACGGTGGCGAGGGCGCTTCGCTTCCCGGCGGGAGCAAGCTGCCTCGCCACAGTGGATGGCCTTGATGATTACAAATCCGCAACAGAGGATTTTTCCTGACTGTCACGTCAGCGGCGTAGAATGCGGCGCCTTGCGCATCAACACCTGTGGACGCTTTGCCTGTGAATTCTGTTACTGATCAACCTCTCGCTGCCTCACTCACCCGCCCCGCGCGAATTCGCCTGGAGTTCAGGAACCTGCTCGCCCTGGCGTTGCCGATCATCATCGCGCAACTGGCGACCACCGCCATGGGCTTCGTCGATGCCGTGATGGCCGGCCGCGTCGGGCCACGTGATCTGGCGGCGGTGGCGCTGGGCAACTCGATCTGGGTCCCGGTTTTTCTGTTGATGACCGGCACCCTGCTGGCCACCACACCGAAAGTCGCCCAGCGTTTCGGCGCCGGCACCCACAGTGAAATCGGCCCGATCGTCCGTCAGGCGTTGTGGCTGGCGCTGGTGGTGGGGTTGATCGCGACTTGCATGCTGGTCGCCGCCGAACCGGTGCTGCACCTGATGAAAGTCGATCCCGAGCTGATCGGCCCGTGCATGCAATACCTGCACGGCATTGCCAGCGGCCTGCCGGCGGTGGCGTTCTATCATGTGCTGCGCTGCACCAGTGACGGCATCGGCCGCACCCGTCCGGCGATGGTGCTGGGCCTGTGCGGTCTGGCGCTGAACATTCCGCTGAACTACATCTTCATCTATGGCCACTTCGGCGTACCGGCCATGGGCGGCGTCGGCTGCGGCTGGGCCACGGCGATCGTGATGTGGGTCATGGCGCTGGGTCTGGCCGGTTACGAGCGCTGGGCGCCAGCTTATCGTTCGAGCGAGATCTTCAGCCGTTTCGACTGGCCACAATGGGCGGTGATCAAGCGTCTGCTGGCGATCGGTCTGCCGATTGGCATCGCGGTGTTTGCCGAGTCGAGCATCTTCGCCGTGATCGCCCTGCTGATCGGCAGCCTCGGCGCGACGGTGGTGGCCGGGCACCAGATTGCGCTGAACGTCAGCTCGCTGGTGTTCATGATTCCGTATTCGCTGGGCATGGCGGTCACCGTGCGTGTCGGCCAGGCACTGGGCCGTGAAGAACCGCGTGAGGCACGCTTCGCCGCCGGCGTCGGCATGGGCACTGCGTTGGCCTACGCCTGTCTGTCGGCGAGCATGATGCTGTTGCTGCGCGAGCCGATTGCGGCGATCTACACCGCCGACCCGACGGTGATTCATATCGCGGCGATGCTGATTGTGTATTCGGCGCTGTTCCAGTTTTCCGACGCAATCCAGGTGACGGCTGCCGGCGCCCTGCGCGGTTATCAGGACACCCGGGTGACGATGATCCTGACGCTGTTCGCCTACTGGGGCATCGGCCTGCCGGTGGGTTACGCCCTCGGCCTGACCGACTGGCTCGGCGAGCCGCGTGGCCCGAGCGGCTTGTGGCAGGGTTTGATCGTTGGTCTGAGCTGCGCGGCGTTCATGCTGTCGATTCGCCTGACGCGCAGTGCGCGCAAGCGTATTCGGATGAGTCGCAGCGCGGGTTAAACCAATAACACAGTACAAAAAAGTGGGAGCGGGCTTGCTCGCGAAAGCGGTGTTTCAGTCGAAATTTACAGTGACTGACACATCGCTTTCGCGAGCAAGCCCGCTCCCACATTGGGTTTTGCGTTTGCCTGAGGGTCAGGCTTGTTTCTTGCGGATCCAGTACAGATAAGTACCAGCCTCTTCGTGCTGGCCCACCAGTTCGTGGTCGAGAAACACGCAGAACTTGGGAATGTCGCGACGGGTCGAGGGATCGGTGGCGATCACCTTGAGCAGGCCGCCAGGCGCCAGGTCACGGATGTGCTGGTGCAGCATCATCACCGGTTCCGGGCAATTGAGACCGGTGGCGTCGAGGGTGCCGTCGACCGGCGTGTCGATCATTTCACTCATGATTCACTCCTGAAACTGGCCGGCATTGTCGCGCATTGCCGGGTGCTCAGTCATCTGTGGTGTTACGCCACACCCCTGTAGGAGCTGCCGCAGGCTGCGATCTTTTGACGTTGATTTAAGATCAAAAGATCGCAGCCTGCGGCAGCTCCTACAGGGATCTACGGTGTTAGCGGGACTTGGCTTTCTTGATGTCATGCCGACGCAGGTGGCAGGTCACTTCCTCGCGGTCGTGATACAGCTGCTTGCAGCCAATATCGACCTTGATCCCGCGCGCCTTGAAGCCATCGGCGATGCGCTCAAGCAAGCGCTTCACTTCGGCATAGCGCTGTTTCATCGGCAACTTGAGGTTGACCACCGCTTCGCGACAATGCCCCTCGCCGATCCACTCTTCGAGCATCGCCGCGTTACGCGCCGGTTTCTCGACGATGTCGCAGACCATCCAGTCCACCGGTTGCTTGGGCTTGAAGGTGAAGCCGTCGGCCATCAAGTGCTGTACCAGCCCGGTGTCCATCAGGCTCTCGGCCATCGGGCCGTTGTCGATCGCGGTGACCAGCATGCCGCGGTTGACCAGTTGCCAGGTCCAGCCGCCCGGAGCGGCGCCGAGGTCGACGCCGGTCATGTCGCTGTGCAGGCGCTCGTCCCACTGATCACGCGGGATGAAGTGGTGCCAGGCCTCTTCCAGCTTCAACGTCGAACGGCTTGGTGCCTCGCGCGGAAACTTCAGGCGCGGAATGCCCATCGGCCACATCGCCGAGTTGCCGGCATCGGCCATGCCGAGAAACACTTCGCGACCACTTTTGAAGGTCAGCAGCAGGCGCGGTTTGTTCGCGTCGTCCACCAATTTGCCGGCGCCGGTCAGTGCCTTGCGCAGCGGGCCTTCGAATTTCTTGCAGAAGTTCGACAGTTCTTTACCGTCGTTGGTGTCGACCACTTCCAGCCACAGGCTGCCGCAGACCGGGAAGTCCGCCATGTGCTCGAGGATGACACTGATGCGGTCGGTTTCCGGCAGGTTGATGAAGACGCCACGCGCCCATTGCCGCGTGAAAATCAGCTCGGCGAAGCGTTGGCCGCGCATCAGACGCTCGGCACCGTCTTCTTCGGTGCAGACAAACTCGGCGTAAGCGGTGGCCGGTTTGGCCTTGGCGTAACCGGCCACGTTGAGGTGGGCGGCGAGGTCGGAAATCTCCGAACAGACTTCGCCTTCGAAGCCTGGCCGGCAATGCATGAATAGGGTGTTCATTCTTACTCCTGGGCAGAGGGCGGACATTCGGCCCCTGCGCGCTGCTCAAGCCTTGCGGTGAAGCAAAGCCTGTCACGAAAACCGGCGCATGATAGCCGATGTCGGAACCTTGGTTCCGTCAATAGAGTCCAGTTATTAGCCAGCTACTGAAAACAGGGCTACGTTGATAGCTCTGCCCGTCCCCTCAGTCCGTAGCCGTGCGGACTCAAAGGAGTGATCGTAATGCCGTCCCTCGATAGCCTGAAAACCCTTAAAACCCTGAAAGTAGACGAAAAAACCTACCACTATTTCAGCCTGCCGGATGCCGCAAAAAGCCTGGGCAATATCGACCAGTTGCCGATGTCGCTGAAAGTCCTGCTGGAAAACCTGCTGCGCTGGGAAGATGAAAAAACTGTCACCGGTGCCGACCTCAAGGCCATTGCCGCGTGGCTCAAGGAGCGTCGCTCCGACCGGGAAATCCAGTACCGCCCGGCCCGGGTATTGATGCAAGACTTTACCGGCGTACCCGCCGTGGTCGACCTCGCCGCCATGCGCGCGGCGATGGCCAAGGCCGGCGGCGACCCGCAGCGGATCAACCCGTTGTCGCCGGTGGACCTGGTGATCGACCACTCGGTGATGGTCGACAAATTCGCCACCCCGAGCGCCTTCGAACAGAACGTCGACATCGAGATGCAGCGTAACGGCGAACGCTACGCCTTTCTGCGTTGGGGCCAGAGTGCCTTCGACAACTTCAGCGTGGTGCCGCCGGGCACCGGGATCTGCCACCAGGTCAACCTCGAATACCTCGGGCGCACGGTGTGGACCAAGGATGAGGACGGCCGCACCTACGCGTTCCCCGACACCCTGGTCGGCACCGACTCCCACACCACCATGATCAACGGCCTCGGCGTACTCGGCTGGGGCGTCGGCGGGATCGAGGCGGAAGCCGCGATGCTCGGCCAACCGGTGTCGATGCTGATTCCGGAAGTGATCGGTTTCAAACTCAGCGGCAAGCTCAAGGAAGGCATCACCGCCACCGACCTGGTGCTGACCGTCACCCAGATGCTGCGCAAGAAAGGTGTGGTCGGCAAATTCGTCGAATTCTACGGTGACGGCCTCGCCGATCTGCCACTGGCCGACCGCGCGACTATCGCCAACATGGCCCCGGAATACGGCGCGACCTGCGGCTTCTTCCCGGTCGATGACGTCACTCTGGAATACTTGCGCCTGTCCGGTCGCCCGGCCGAAGTGGTGAAACTGGTCGAGGCCTACACCAAGGCTCAGGGCCTGTGGCGCCTGCCCGGCCAGGAACCGGTGTTCACCGACAGCCTGGCGCTGGACATGGGCAGCGTCGAAGCCAGCCTCGCCGGGCCAAAGCGTCCGCAGGATCGGGTCTCGCTGCCGAACGTCGCGCAGGCCTTCAGTGACTTCATGGACCTGCAATTCAAGCCCACCAGCAAAGAAGAAGGCCGTCTGGAAAGCGAGGGCGGCGGTGGCGTGGCCGTGGGTAACGCCGATCTGGTCGGCGAAACCGAGTACGAATACGAAGGCCACACCTATCGCCTGAAAAACGGCGCGGTGGTGATCGCCGCGATCACCTCCTGCACCAACACCTCAAACCCGAGCGTGATGATGGCGGCCGGTCTGCTGGCGAAAAAAGCCGTGGAGAAAGGCCTGACCCGCAAGCCGTGGGTGAAGAGTTCGCTGGCACCCGGCTCGAAAGTGGTCACCGACTACTACAAGGCTGCGGGGCTGACGCAATACCTTGATCAACTCGGGTTCTCGCTGGTCGGTTATGGCTGCACCACCTGTATCGGCAACTCCGGGCCATTGCCGGAGCCGATCGAAAAAGCCATTCAGAAAGCCGACCTCACCGTGGCGTCGGTGCTGTCCGGCAACCGCAACTTCGAAGGCCGGGTGCATCCGCTGGTGAAGACCAACTGGCTGGCCTCGCCACCGCTGGTGGTCGCCTACGCCCTGGCCGGCAGCGTACGCACCGACATCAGCAGCGAGCCGCTGGGTAACGACCAACAAGGCAATCCGGTGTACCTGCGGGATATCTGGCCGAGCAGCAAGGAAATCGCCGACGCGGTCAGTCAGGTCAACACCGCGATGTTCCACAAGGAATACGCCGAAGTGTTTGCCGGCGACGAGCAATGGCAGGCGATCGAGGTGCCGCAAGCCGCCACCTATGTGTGGCAGGACGATTCGACCTACATCCAGCATCCACCGTTTTTCGACGACATTTCCGGCCCGTTGCCGGTGATCACTGATGTCAAAGGCGCGCGGGTTCTGGCGCTGCTCGGCGATTCGGTGACCACCGACCACATCTCCCCTGCCGGCAACATCAAGGCTGACAGCCCGGCCGGGCGCCATCTGCGCGAGAAAGGCGTGGAACCGCGGGACTTCAACTCCTACGGCTCACGGCGCGGCAACCACGAAGTGATGATGCGCGGCACGTTCGCCAACATCCGCATTCGTAACGAGATGCTTGGCGGCGAAGAAGGTGGCAACACGATCTACATCCCGAGCGGCGAGAAAATGCCGATTTACGATGCGGCCATGCTGTATCAGGCCTCGGGCACGCCGCTGGTGGTGATCGCCGGTCAGGAGTACGGCACTGGCTCCAGCCGTGACTGGGCAGCAAAAGGCACCAACCTGCTGGGAGTCAAAGCGGTTATCGCTGAAAGCTTCGAGCGCATCCACCGTTCCAACCTGGTGGGCATGGGCGTGTTGCCGCTGCAGTTCAAGCTCGATCAGAACCGCAAGAGCCTTAACCTCACCGGCAAGGAAACCCTGGATATTCAGGGCCTGACCGGCGTCGAGCTGACGCCCCGCATGAACCTTACGTTGGTGATCACCCGTGAAGACGGGCGGCAGGAGAAAATCGAAGTGCTGTGCCGCATCGATACATTGAATGAGGTGGAGTACTTCAAGTCGGGTGGCATCCTGCACTACGTGCTGCGGCAGCTGATTGCCTCTTGATTGCTTGATTCCGTGGTGAGGGGATTCATCCCTGATGAACTGCGCAGCAGGCCCTTTTTTGGAGTCGCTTCGCTACCCATCGGGGATAAATCCCCTCGCTACAGGTGCTCGACACAAGCCTTCAACACTTTTCTCCAGGCGAAAAAAAACCCGCCGAAGCGGGTTTTTCCCAAGACCATTATCGACTCCCTGTCGGCAGCGATCCTTGCTAATGGTCGATCATCCGTGATCCTGAAACACTCCCTGTGTCTCAGTTGATGGGTGTAGATTACGCCGTGGATCCAATCGGCAATAGTCGCAAAAGCTACCAACGCGTGTAAGACATTCGCTATACAGGCACTTCCGAAAACCCTTAGCCCCTTCAGGCATCCAGCAGGCAAGCCGCGATTCGCGCGATCTGTAGCTGCCCGGCGGCCTGCTGCTGCTGCGCGTCGTCTTCCAGAAACCACGCCGCGGACAACCCGGCGAACGCCAGCACCCACTGCAGCAAGCGTCGGCGATCAAGCCCGGAAGCCTCGACAATCACTTCGAGCTGACGGCGCAAACGCTGCGGCTCGCCAGCCGTCGGCAGATCCGGATTGCAGATCAGGTTCGCGTAGTCATAACCACGCTCGCCACGGACCCGTTTGGGATCAATCGCCAGCCAGCCGTGTGCAGCGAAATCGAGAACGTTGTCGTGGTGCATGTCACCGTGCAGCACCACTACGTCCTGCGGGTCAGCGAGCAAGGCTTCAGCCGTTTGCAGGCTCAGGGCATAGGTCCCGCCCTGTTCGGCGGCGGCCACCCGCAGCGAGGCGAACCACGGCGTCAGCTCTACCAGCGGCGGTGGCGGCGTCGAACGCGGCGCATGCAAGCGCGCCAGTGTCGCGCACATGATCCGCGTGGCCTCGTCGTCTTCACCGTTGAGCGCCATATGCATCAACGAACGCCGGCCCATGGCCCGTTCCAGCAACAAACCTTCCTCATGATGGGCCAGCACTCGCGCGGCGCCGTCACCGTCCCACCAGGTCATCAGCTGATTGCCGAATTGCTCGTCTGTATCCAGCGCAACCTTGAGCATCGCCGGCGTGTCGCCGAAATGTACCGGTAACAGGCGGCTGCCCGGGGTAATGATCGGTTCACCGTCCGGTACCAGCGCCCAGCATTGCAACCAGGGTGCGAAGATTGCGCAGTCAGTCACCGTCACGCTCGCGAGTCTTGGCGCTTTCGGCGAGAAACTGTTCAAGTCGGTTCAGTTGTTCCTCCCAGCCACGGCTGTCCATGTAGTACGCCTCCTTTTGGCGCACGTCGGGAATATGCGCAAAACCGGACTCAGACACCTTGAGCAAGGTACCGTCCTCGTAATCCTGCAGGTCGAACTTGACCAGCGTCGTCGGTTCCTGGGAATAGTCGATGCTCGGGTTGACCGCGTAGGGGTGCCAGCGAAATGAAAACAGCTGCTGCGGCTCGACCCGCTCGACCAGCACGTTCCACAACACGTGTTCATAACCGGGATAGGTGACCTGCCCTTGCGTCCATTCCCCGGCAATGAACCGCCTGCCCTCCAGCGCCACGCCAAACCACTGGCCAAACGCCTCGGCATCGACCAGTGCGCGCCAGACATAGGAACGCGGCGCCTTCAGCTTGATTTTGCGTTCGAAACTATTGGGTACCGGTTTCATAAGTCACCTCCTGTTCTGAACAGTAGGCTCGTATGACCACATGTCCAACCTGAAGTTGTATCAAAGCAGTGCAACTGTGCAGCATGGGGAAACATTCGGCGGCATTTCCGCTGGTTGAATCGAGCGCTCTCCGCCGATGAACCTGTTACCTTTTCCTGCGAAATGGAAACAAACAAGGACGAACCATGCAGCCATCCCTCTCCGAACGTTATCGCGGCGCTCTGCTCGGCCTTGCCTGTGGCGATGCTGTCGGGACCACGGTGGAATTCAAGCCGCGGGGCTCATTCCAGCCGCTGACAGACATGGTCGGTGGCGGCCCCTTTCACTTGAAGCCAGGGCAATGGACGGATGACACTTCGATGGCGCTGTGCCTGGCGGAAAGTCTGCTGAGCAAAAACACCTTCGATGCGGCTGACCAGATGGGGCGCTATCTGAACTGGTGGAAATGGGGCTATCTCAGCTCCACCGGTGATTGTTTCGATATCGGCATGACGGTCAGCCAGGCGCTGTCGCAGTATCAGCAAACCGGTCAGCCCTTTGCGGGATCTGCCGACCCGTTTACCGCCGGCAACGGTTCACTGATGCGCTTGGCGCCAGTGGTGCTGTTTTACTTTCCTGATGCCCGGCAGATCCGCCAGTTCGCCATCGACAGTTCGCGGACAACCCATGCAGCCCCCGAAGCCATCGAATGCTGTCAGTTGTTTGCCGAACTGATCAGCAAAGCCCTGCTTGGCGCCTCCAAAACAGAGTTGCGCAAACTGCCGGACTTAACCTTCGCTCAACCGAAAGTCGCAGCCATCGCTCGAGGTGATTACCTCGCGAAGTCGGCGAGCGAAATCCGTGGCAGCGGCTACAGTGTCGAGTCACTGGAAGCGGCGCTGTGGTGTTTTCACCGCACCGACAGTTTTTCATCGGCGATTCTGCAAGCCGCCAATCTTGGCGATGACGCCGACACCACTGCCGCTATCGTTGGTCAGGTGGCCGGCGCTTATTACGGCGTTCGGGCGATTCCCACCCACTGGCTGGAAATGCTCCATGACGGCGAGGAGATTGCGGCCACCGCAGATCGCCTGCTCGAAGCATCCCGGCTACGCGTACCTGAATAGAAGCCCCAGAGCCGCTAAACTGCTCGGTACTTCCATCTGACACAGTGAGAACCCCCATGTCCCCACGCCTGCTGCTGGCCCTGACGCCCTTTCTGCTCACGCCCCTCGCCCATGCCGCCGTCGACTGTGCCAACGCGAACGATCAGGCCACCATGAACCAGTGTGCCGGGCAGGAATTCAAGACTGCCGACAAGGAACTGAATGCGGTTTATCAGCAAATTACCGCCCGTTTGAAAGACAACGCCGACGCCAAAAAGCTGTTGGTGAGTGCGCAGCGGGCGTGGATCGGGTTTCGCGATGCCGAGTGCAAGTTTTCGGCATCCGGAGTCGCGGGCGGCAGTGTTTATCCGCTGATTTACAGCAATTGTCTGACGGGTGTCACCAAAGTGCGGGTCGAGGCGTTGAAGCAGTATTTGAAGTGTGAAGAAGGCGACATGAGTTGCCCGGTGCCGGAGGCCTGACCTTGTAGTGGTTTCGAGGACCTCTGCGCGAGCAAGCCCGCGCCCACATTTGAAATACACTCCGATTGTGGGCGCGGGCTTGCTTGCGAAGGCGTCAGCACAGAAGCCACCCATTACCGGACAAACACCTGCGCCGTCGTAATCGCCATATCCCCACCCGGCAACTTGATGCTCCCGTCTACTTCATGGTCTCGGCATCAAAAATCGCCACATCGTTGAACGTCCCGGCCAGATAGATCTTGCTGCCATCCTTATTGAACGAAATGCAGTAGTAGGAATGCTCCGGAGTCGCGGCCTGCAGCAGCTTCTTCTGCTTGATGTCGTACTTGGCCAAGCGATTGAGCACGCCGAACATCAGGTTCGGATCTTTCGGCGAACACATGCCGCTGAAGTAGATTTCAGTCAGCGGGCCGAAGTCCGTGGTTTCGGTCTCATCAAGCGCTCCGCAGCGGTCCGCTTTGCGCTTTTTTGATTTCAGCGCCCTGTGGGCATTCTTCACGTTAACGTCAGGACGATGGCAAGCACCACGGGGCGATTGGGGGTATGCGGCTGGCGGATCGTCTTCTTATCAACGTCACGAGCAGCAATGCGATGCTGACCGCAGAAAAGGCGGCCGCAGAAATAAATTAAAATAAATTATTGTAATTAGATAATTATTCATCGAAAATTCGCTACCCAATTGAAACAACCAGGAATTTTCATGAGTACTCACAACAACGGACTGGCGCTGCAGCGCATGCATTGGATCGGGCTGCTGGCAGCGATACTTGTCTGGGTTCTGGGTGTAACGGAGGTCGGCGGCAACACTACGATCTGGATCTTCAAAAAGGATGAAATGCTGGCAAGCCTGCTCTATGCGTTCGCTGAAGGCTCACCACAATTGCTTGACCCGTTTGTCGAAGGCGCACTGCTCGATCCCGACACCTGGCTGTCGTCATTCGCCACTGCGCTGATCGTTGTCCTGGACTTCCTGCCCGTTGTCCTGTCGGCGTACACGTTATGGCTGACAGGGTTATTTTTCCTGCGCTTGTCGCGCGGCGAAACCTGGACCGACCGCAATATCGGGGTCCTGTGGCGAGTGGGGGTACTGTGCATCGTTTCTCCGGCCGCCTATCCACTGGTAGAGACCTTGCAAGGTCTTGCCTTGTCGATAGATCTGCCGCCGGGGGATCGCATTTTTCAGTTCTCTATCGGCCTGTCCTCCTCTTCTGCCTACGAAATTATCAAAGGCGTATTGCTGTGTTCGTTTTCAATTATCATGCGCGATGCAAAAGTGCTCAGCGATGAGCAAAGTCAATACATATAGAACAATATAATGACCATTATCGTCCGCCTTGATGTTGTTATGGCCACGCAAAAAATTCGCTCGAAAGAGCTGGCCGCCCTGCTCGGGATCACCGAGGCCAATCTGTCATTGCTGAAAAACGGCAAAGTCAAAGGCGTGAAAATGGCAACCCTCGACAAGCTCTGCGCGGCGCTCGATTGCCAACCGGGCGATCTGCTGGAATATCAGAAAGACTAGGACTTTCCCCTGACGGCGAGTTGTTTATCGCCAGTCGCAATCGTTTAACTCTCATTCAATCCTTAGTTTCAAGGCGGCTATTTCATGTCCCGTTATTTGTCATGCGCGCTGTTATTGCTGACAGCGTCACTCAGCGGCTGCGCCACACAATTGGACGTAGCGCTCAACGCGATACCTGATCCGGACTATCAGTTCGACCGCAAGGCAACAGTACTTGTGACCTCGGCAAGCGCCACTGCTGAAAATGCATTGAATGCTCGCTACTATCTTCGCAATATGGTGAATGCGTTGAAGGATCGGGGATTCCAGGAGGTTTATACCGACGCTGATCTGCCCAGAAACCATGCTCCGGTGAAAATGACCATCACCCTCGATATCGGCAGCCGGCAAGTGTCCTACCGTTACACCGCCACCGATTATGGGCAAGTCGTAACCAGCACTTCGACGGTGTGCAAAAACATCAAGAAGAAAGACGATCGGCTGGCCTGCACCAGTACCCCAAACACTACATATGGTCCGGTGGGTACCTCGGAGCGAATCGGTTACACCACTCTCAGCACATTCGTTGCCACCGCCCGGGATGAAGTGAGCAAGCGTACCGTCTACCTGCTTCGGGCTTCGTCCTATAACGACGACTGCCAGGCCACCAAGGTCGAAACCTTTCTGGTGGAGCAAGGCCTGCAGAACCTGAGTTTCGAGGATCGCGTGCAGCGCAACTATACCGTGACGATGCCCGAGGGTTACCGCTGCAAGTAATACGTTTCCGTGGGCGTCTCCCGGCTTTGCTCAGCGTGCGCGAGCCTGTGCCGGGAGACGTCTCAGGTTAAACGTGCGGATCACCCGGCGGCTTGGCAGGCGCAGCGTATTGCGGCTTGAGGTGGCCGTCCTGATCCAATAGCCAGGCGTCCATGATCTGCCGCACCACCGGACCGGCGACGCGACCACCAGCCTCGCCGTTTTCGATCATTACCGAGATGGCGATCTTCGGGTGCTCCGCCGGAGCGAAGCCGACGAACAAGGCGTTGTCGCGATGGCGTTCGAGGGTTTTCTCACGATTGTAGCGCTCGCCCTGCTTGATCGCCACCACTTGCGCGGTACCACTCTTGCCCGCAATACGGTACTGCGCACCCACCGCTGCAGCACGAGCGATCCCCCTGGCATCGTGCATCACCATCTGCATGCCGTGGTTGACCTGATCCCAGTCACGCGGGTTCTTCAGCAGGATGTTGGGCATCGGATGCTCGTCAACCGGCGCCACACCATCGACTGTCTTCGCCAGGTGCGGTCGGTTCCATACGCCTTTGTTGGCGATCAGTGCGGTGGCCTGAGCCAGTTGCAGCGGCGTGACCTGCATGTAGCCCTGACCGATGCCGAGAATTACCGTTTCCCCTGGGAACCAAGCCTGGCGGCGTGTTGCGCGTTTCCAGGCCTGAGACGGCATCAAACCAGGCGACTCTTCAAACATATCCAGCGAGACTTTTTCGCCAAGGCCAAACATTGCCATGTAGTCGTGCAGGCGATCGATGCCTAGCTTGTGCGCCAGATCGTAGAAGTAGGTGTCGTTGGAACGCATGATCGCCGCGTCCATGTCCACCCAGCCATCACCGCTGTGGTTCCAGTTGCGGTACTTGTGATCAAAGTCGGGGAGTTGGTAGTAACCCGGGTCGAAAACGCGGGTCTGCGGGGTCACGACGCCGGCATCGAGACCGGCAATCGCCACTTCCGGCTTGATGGTCGAGCCCGGCGCATACAGGCCGCGCAGCACGCGGTTGAACAGCGGTCGGTCGATGGAGTCGCGTAGCGCCGAATACTCCTTGGAGCTGATGCCGGTGACGAACAGATTCGGGTCGAAACTCGGGTTGCTGACCATGGCCAGCACCTCACCGGTGGACGGATCAAGCGCCACCACCGAACCACGACGATCCCCCAGTGCCGCTTCGGCAGCTTCCTGCAGCTTGACGTCGAGACTGAGCACGATGTTTTTGCCAGGGACCGGATCGGTGTGCTTGAGCACCCGCAACACCCGGCCCTGGGCGTTGGTCTCAACTTCTTCATAGCCTACGTGGCCGTGCAGCTGGGCTTCGTAGAAGCGCTCGATGCCGGTTTTGCCGATGGATTGGGTCCCACGATACTCCACCGAGTCGAGGGTTTTGGACTCTTTCTCGTTGATCCGGCCAACATAGCCGATCGAATGCGCGAAGTGCGGCCCCAGCGGGTAATGCCGCACGAACTGCGGCTCGACATCGAGGCCCGGCAAACGGAATTCGTTGACTGCCAACACCGCGATCTGTTCTTCCGTCAGTTCGTAGAACAGTGTCACCGGGGTAAATGGATGACGGGACTGCTTCATTGCCTTATCGAAAACCGTGCGATCTTCAGCGGGCAGATGCAGGAGATTGATCACCTCGTCCAGCTCCTGATTGACATCAGTGGCGCGCTCGCGGGTGATCACCAGGTTGTAACTGGGTCGGTTATCAGCGAGCAGCACGCCATTGCGGTCGTAGATCAAGCCTCGTGTCGGCGGGATCGGCAAAATGTGCACGCGGTTGTTTTCGGAGATGGTCGAGTGGTAGTCGTACTCAACCACTTGCAGGATGTACAGGCGCACCACCAGCGCGCAGCTGATAGCAAAGACGAAGAGAGCGCAGGCGATCAACCGTTTATTGACCAACCGCTTCTCTTTCTCGTGATCCTTGATGGGAATGGGTTCAGGCATTTCTACAGCGACTCTTTGACATAATTTGAGTGCCGATCCATGGGCATGACATCAGTCCGTTAAAAAACGAGCTGCACCATACCAAAAACCGAGTGGTCACTTCAGAAGGATTTTGCCCAACGGCAGTCCTGGCGACGGTTGGAGCGAGTGTATCGTGCGAGTCTGGCGAT